>DATGCX010000001.1:0-5216 GCA_035311445.1 Xanthobacteraceae bacterium
GCGATGAATCACTCCGTCGCGAGACCCGACATAGGCGGCAAAGCGCGCTGGTACCATTTCCAGTTTGGGCCGAAGTCTGTGATCACGCGGCCTTCAGCCGGACTGAAGATACCCGGCCGGGGCTATGTCCAGATCACTGGATTGGCTTGGTCCGGTGGCGGCGTGGTCAAGAAGGTCGATGTATCCACTGACGGCGGCGAGACGTGGATGGAAGCGAAGCTTCAGGGGCCAGTGGTTCCGAGGGCGCATACCCGGTTTACTTTTGACTGGGCTTGGGACGGAAACGAGGCGGTGCTGATGTCTCGTTGCACGGATGAACTGGGTGAAGTTCAGCCGTCACGCGCGGAGTTGTTTAAAAACTGGGGCTTCAGCGAAGAGGAATCGAAAAAACCGCAGCGCTCCATTCATACCAACATGATGCAGCCCTGGAAGGTGGCTCGCGATGGGAGCATAACCGATGCGATGTTCTCTTAGTCTGCTCGCAGCCGCAATGATCCTGGCAGCCCCGGCGGCGGGGCTGGCGCAGTCGCCCAAGTTCAATGTGGGCACACCTCTGAGCCAGGAAGAAATCCGCAGCTTCGACTTTATGATCGGCCCGGAGGGAAAGGAACTTCCTCCTGGGAGCGGAACCGCCAAGGAAGGCGCTGCGGTCTTCGCGAAGCGGTGCGAGGTCTGCCACGGGAAGAATGGGGAAAGCGGCGTACTCCGGCGTCTGGTGCTGGGCAGTCCCGGTAAGCCTTATCGCGGTCCTTTCAGGGCTGCGGAAAAGGACAGTGTGGCCTACTATCCGTATGCGACGATCGCATGGGACTATATCAACCGCGCGATGCCCGTTCCTAAACCGGGATCGCTCACCCATGACGAAGTTTACGCGGTGGTCGCGTTTCTGCTCTATCGGAACGGCATCATCCAGGAGACCGACGTCATGGACGCCAAGAGTCTGCCGAAGGTCGAAATGCCGAACCGGAATGGTTTCGTGCCGGCCGTGCCGGTCTATCCGCCGGAGTCGAAACCCAGTTGGTGGTGAGCGCAAGCAGCCGCGGGCGACCATAGTTACGATCGGAGTGGCAGGGTTTCGCAAACGGGGCGACCACAAGGGTCGCCCCTACAACATTTTCCGCTGCGGTAGGGGCGACCCTTGTGGTCGCCCTACGTCATCCTCAGGTCGATCCCTTCCGACCGGCTGAAGCAAGCGAGTAGGAGTGAGGCGCATTCGACAAGGCAAACGGCGGCCGGAAGAGCGATCATGAGTAAACGAATCGCAGCTGTCGCCGCCGCCGCGCTCGTCGCCGGGATTGGGGGCTACGCAGTCTTCCTCGCCGCAAGGCCGCCGGCGGATGCGCATCGCATGTCTTGGCGCGACTCTTGGCGCGACCGGCCAGTCTGGACCGAAGCCGCGTGGCCGTTCCCCATCGACCAGTGGGGACAAGGGTGGGCTTTTCAATGCAAGGCGGCCGATTGCGGGATTGATGTCAGTCTCTATGTGCGGCCGAAAATCGGCTTCTGCAATTGTCAAACTGGAGTGGCCGACGACGAGGAACTCGATCGCGTCAGCGATATCGATCTCGTTGGCAGCGAAAGATCGGCGCTCGGCCCCGGCCGGCCCATTACGGTGCACTGGATGAAAGGCCGCAGCCGCGTTTATACAGTCGGCGCCACATCGGCGAAATCGGTGCTGTCTCTCGCCTTCAACGACCGTTGCGATGTGATCGTCGCCACTGTCATCGCGGGCGATGAGGCGCTCAACCAAGAACCGGCTGTGCTCGAATTCCTCAACAGCGATTTGATGCGGCACTGGGCTGAAGTGGTACTTGGGCTTTAGTCGGAAAACACATGGCCGACAGCATCGGACCGCGTTGGGCTTGCACGATGCAGTGGGCCAGGCGCGATATCGCCACCTTCCAAACACCCGCACAAAAGGTATAGCCTTAATGGGGAGACTTCCAGCGGTACGCGAGGAAAACGAAGGAGGAGAGCAATGGATTCGCAGTGGCGGAATTTCCCTCTTGCATTCGCAGTTGCGGCAGTGATCGTGACGCCCGCCTTCGGGCAGGCGGGGGCGCCCTCGCTCAGGCCAACCGGCAGCGGCGAGGAAGGCGGCGCATCCGTCCCGGATTTGTCGGGGGTCTGGGTGCATCCGCTGCCTGGGTTCGAGCCGCTGCCATCGGGTCCCACGGCGCTGGTCAACCGGTCGCGCCGCCCGAACGGCACCGGCGATATCCTCAAGCTTGCCGGCGACCACACCAATCCGATCTTAAAGCCTGAGGCGGTGGAGGTCGTCAAAAGGCACGGCGAACTCGGGCTCAACGGCATAGGCGATCCGAACCCGCGCAACCAGTGTTGGCCTGCAGGGGTGCCTTTCGTTTTTACGAATGGCCCAACGCAGCTGCTGCAACAGCCAGACAAGGTCACCATCCTTTATGGCTACGATCATCAAGTCCGCCGCGTGCACTTGAACCAGCCTCATCCGGCGCAGGTGACCCCGTCCTGGTATGGCGATTCCGTGGGCCACTATGAAGGCGACACGCTGGTCATCGACACCGTAGGCATCAAGGTCGGGCGGTATTCCATGGTCGACTGGTATGGAACGCCGCACTCCGAGGCTCTACACGTGGTCGAACGATATCAGCTGCTTGATCCCGAAGCCGCCAAGGACGGGTTTGCACGGGACGCAAAGGAGCATAACGTCGCCCAGGGGATGAGGAATCCGAGTCATCGGGGCAAGTACCTGCAGCTCCAATTCACGGTCGAGGATAAGGGCGTGTTCACGACGCCGTGGACCGCGACCATGACTTATGGAAGCGGCGGCAATGACCCCGCCAACTGGTTGGAACAGGCTTGTGCCGAAAACATCCAGTGGTACCCGGGAAAGGACGCCGACGTGCCGCAAGCGGACAAACTGGATTTCTGAGACGCTAGAAACATCTGAGAGAATCCGCAAACGAAACGGCACTTGAGCCGCCACTGGCAGGATCGCGGGAGGATTCGATGTGTCGACGCCTGCTCGTGCTGGGAAGCGTTTTGGCTGGCCTGTTCCCGGTATTGTGCAGTGCTCAACCCGCTAGCGAACCGTGCGCACGCCTGAAGGAAGCAATCCCGACGTCCATGATCGGTTTGCCGAGCGGAGGCGCTACAATCGAGTCGGCTGACCTCGTATCGCCTTCGCCACTTACTCAAGCCCAGCTCCCGTTTGGTCCACTACCGCCTTATCTTGCAGTTGTGCCCGCCGCACCGGAATACTGCAAAGTGATTGGCGCTATCGCCCCGGTCGACCCAAAGGCTCCGCCGATCCGGTTTCAGGTCAATTTGCCAACTCAATGGAACGGATCGTCCGTGCAATTTGGTGGAGGAGGATTTAATGGGGTGCTGATCACGGGCCTCGGTCTGCCACCCCTGGCTCCGGCTGATCGTCCCTCGCCGCTCGCACGCGGCTTTGCCACCTATGGAACCGACTCCGGGCACCAAAACGCGCCAGGCGTTCCGCTACAGGCCTTTGCGCTCAACGATGAGGCACTCGCTAACTTCTCCTATGCATCCTACAAGAAAGTGCGCGATGTAGCCGTGGAGTTGATGCAGAGGCGCTACGGCCGCGGGCCAGCGAAACTGTACTTCACGGGATTTTCGGAAGGCGGTCGTGAAGGACTCACGATGGCACAACGCTTCCCCGACAGTTTCGACGGCATTTTCAGCGGCGTGCCGGTCATTAATTGGGTTGGCTTGCAAACGTCGGGAACCCGTGCGGGCGTGGCGCAATTTGGCGGTGGTTGGCTTGGCCCCGACAAGGTGAAGCTTGTTCATGACGCCGTAGTCGCCGCTTGCGATAAACTTGATGGTCTCGCCGATAGCATTGTCAGCAACTACGAAGGTTGCAAGCGAGCCTTTGACCTGGCGAGCATGGCGTGCAAGTCAGGCGCCGAGACTAGATGCCTCTCACAGGCGCAAATCAACGCGGTGAAGGTCCTGCACACGCCAGTCGAATTCAATTTCACACTGGCGAACGGCGTTCGCAGCTATCCCGGCTGGGGCCTTGGCGGCGAGGCGACGCAGGGCACGGGTCCGGTTGGCGGTTGGGTGAGCTGGCAAACGGGAACGGCTCCGCCAGCCCTGCCACCAAGCCAGACCGGCGGCCGCGCCTGGCTCTACGGCAGTGGCGCCATTCAATACTTCATCGCGCGCGATCCAAATTACGACCCGACGAAATTCGATCCCAATAAATTCACTGATCGCATGCGTGAAGTCTCGAGCCTTATGGATTCCACAGACCCTGATTTATCGACCTTTTCGGCGCGCGGCGGCAAGCTCATCATTTACGAAAATATGGCTGACTACGCACAAAGTCCCTACGCCGGGGTCGAGTATTATAAATCGGTGATCACCAGAATGGGCCAAGCAAATGCCGATCAATTCCTGCGCTTCTACGTCATACCTGGCGCCGACCACATGGGATACGGAGCGCCCGCGAGCGTCGACGCCCTGACCGTGCTCGCTGATTGGGTGGAAAAAGGAACGGCACCTGAGGATCTCGTTGTGATCGAGCAGGAAACAAAGCCTCCGTTCACGACATTGGCGGCGCGACCTATGTGCCGCTATCCAGCCTATCCGAATTATACAGGAGGCGATGCCTCAAGGGCGGATAGCTTCACCTGCAAAGGGCTATAGAGTCTGCGGGCGAGGCAGAGGTTTCCATTGCACGAAGAAGCGTAGGCAGAGAAGGATTTCTCGACCTTGGCGACCGGTGCTGCCGCGACTTACCCAAGCCCGCTTATGGCTCAGCGTAGGTCTGGGTCGGGATCGAGCGTCACCCGTTTTGTTCCGATATGATCGGCCATTTCGGCCCCGGTGAAGTTGTCCGTGGAGCTGGTCACAGTTTCCGGCAGCATGGTCGCGTTCCAGGCGTTCCACTCACCGACCAGCCTTTCATAGATGTCCTTGCGGCGCTCCTTCAGGTTGGCGCGCTCCAGCGGATCGTCGACGACGTTGAACAGGAACGTGTTGTCCAAGATTTTGAGGTACTTCCAATTGCCGATCCGAGCAGCGCGCTGCCACAGGCCCTTGTAGCGCCAGAACAGCTTGCGCTCGGCGACCGGGGCGCCTTCGGTCAGGTGGGGGAGCAGATTCATGCCATCAGGCGGATAGGCCGGGTCCGGCACCGTGCCGGCGGCCGCCAGCAGGGTCGGCAGCCAGTCCATGTTGGCCGACACCTGCTCGCTGACTTG
>DATGCX010000002.1:0-3270 GCA_035311445.1 Xanthobacteraceae bacterium
CAACTATCAGGGCTACCGCTTCTCGCAGCTCAAGGAGATCAACGCCGCCACGGTGAAGAACCTCAAGCCGGTGTTCACGGTCGCGCTCTCCGGTTTCCAGAGCGGCGGGCGCTACGCCCACGGCAATCTCGAGGCCACCCCAATCGTCGAGGACGGCATGATGTATGTGCCGGACGGATGGGGCTCGGTCTACGCGATCGACGTCTCTGCCGGCAAGAAGGGCGTCATCAAGTGGAAGATGGACCCCGGCACCGACCGCGCCTGGGCCGGCGATGTGGCCTGCTGCGGCGTCAACAATCGCGGCGTCGCGCTGTGGAAGGACAAGGTCATCTCCATCGCCCTTGACGGCCGCATGTTCGCGACCAACAAGGCGACCGGCGAAGTGGCGTGGGAGCGCAAGATCGCGGACCCTGCGATCGGCGAGACGATCACCATTGCGCCGCTGGTCATACGTGACCTTGCCATTGTAGGCACCGCCGGCGGCGAATTCGGCATCCGCGGCTTCATCGAGGCGACCGACCTCAACACCGGCAAGGCCGCCTGGCGCACCTACACGATCCCGGGAACCGGCGAGCCCGGTAACGAGACCTGGAAGGACGGCAAGGAACGCTGGAAGCATGGGGGCGGGTCGATATGGGAGACCGCCACCTATGATCCGGAGACAGATACCTTTTATCAGGGGGTCGGCAATGCCGGACCCGACTGGGACGCGGAATATCGCCCCGGCGACAACAAGTGGGCCGCGAGCGTGCTCGCCATCAGCCCGAGCGACGGCAAGATCAAATGGGGCTACCAATACACGCCCAACGACCCCTATGATTACGACGAAATCTCCGAGCACCCGATCATCAATGCCAAGGTGAACGGCGAGGATCGCAAGCTTGTCGTCCACGCCGCCCGCAACGGCTTCTTCTACGCGCTCGACCGTGTCAACGGCTCGTTCATTGCCGGCAAGCAGTATGTGGACACGGTGAACTGGACGAGAGGTCTCGACCCCAAGACTGGCCATCCGCTCGACTATGACCCCGCCGGCAACGTGCAGTATTACATCGCGGATAGCCACGGCACGCGTGCGAAGCCGCTGAGCAACAAGCTGTGTCCGTCGATCCAGGGCGGCAAGAATTGGGAGCCGTCCGCTTACAATCCGGAACTCGGCCTGCTCTACATCCCGTCCATCGAAGGCTGCAACGAGATCAAGACGGCCGAGCAGAAGGACATGCAGGACCAGGGCGGGGCGACAAAATTCCGCGAACGCTTTACCGGCGGGGGAGTGCAATGGCCGGACGCCCTCTATGGCGGCCTCAAAGCGGTCGACCCGGTCACGGGAGAGACCAAGGCCGCCGCGAAGCTTACCTACCCAAATCTCTCGGGGGCGCTCGCGACCGCCGGCAACCTGGTGTTCCTCGGCCACCTGGACGGAACCTTCGCGGCTTACGACGCCAAGACCTTGCAGGAGGTGTGGAGCTTCAATACGGGCACCGGCATCAACGCCCCGGCAATCAGCTATGCCGTGAACGGCAAGCAATACATTGCGGTGCTGGTCGGTGCGCGTCAACCCGTCAACATCTTGCAGAATTTGCCCGAACTGAAGAACACGTCGACGGCCTCGATGCTGTACGTGTTCAGCCTGTAGCAGCAACCGGCACGCGACCAGCGCGATCAAATGATCGCGCCGATCGAAGATTTCAGCCTCCTGTGATGCCGTGCCCCGAAGGAGCGTGTGTGGGATAATTCGGACCTCATCCCGAGGAGGCCGCTTGGGCGACCGTCTCGAAGAATCGACGTACCCATGGGCTGGCACCATCCTTCGAGACGCGCCGCGAAGATGCGGCGCTCCTCAGGACGAGGGTTGTGACTCTTTCACAAGCTCTTTCGCGCGAGCGACGACACTGTTGCGATTGTCAATAGCCTCGGTACGAAGGCCGCTTCGGGGCCGACAACCCCATAGCGCGCTGGGGAAATGCGAATGCCGGACATCCCGGCCTAAAAGGGGAGGATACAATGGTCGCGAAGTGCCTCACCGGCGCGTTTGTCGGTTCGTTGCTGATGGCAACTGCACTGACCCCAGCGCGCGCCGCCGATGTAACCAACGAGCGACTGGTCAATCCGCAACGGGAACCGCAGAACTGGATACTCCACCACGGCAACTACCAGGGCCATCGCTTCTCGCTCCTCAAGGAGATCAACACCGACACGATCAAGAATTTGAAGCCGGTCTTCACCGTCGCATTGAGCGGATTCCAGAGCGGCGGGCGTTATGCTCACGGCAATCTGGAGGCGACCCCGCTGGTCGAGGACGGCATCATGTACGTGCCGGACGGCTGGGGCTCAGTCTATGCGATCGATCTGACCGCCGGTAGGAAGGGCGTCATCAAGTGGAAGATGGATCCTGGCACCGACCGCGCCTGGGCCGGCGACGTTGCCTGCTGCGGCGTCAACAACCGCGGCGTCGCGCTGTGGAAGGACAAGGTCATCTCCATCGCCCTTGATGGCCGCATGTTCGCAATCAACAAGGCAACGGGCGAGGTCGCCTGGGAACGCAAGATCGCCGATCCAGCCATCGGCGAGACATTGACGATCGCGCCGCTGATCATCCGCGATCTTGCCATCGTCGGCACCGCCGGCGGCGAGTTCGGTATCCGCGGCTTCATCGAGGCGACCGACCTCAACACCGGCAAGGCGGCGTGGCGGACCTATACGATTCCAGGCACCGGCGAGCCCGGCAACGAGACCTGGAAAGACGGCAAGGAACGATGGAAGCACGGCGGCGCTTCAATCTGGGAGACCGCAACCTACGACCCGGGAACCGACACGTTCTACCAGGGCATCGGCAATGCCGGCCCGGACTGGGACATTGAATACCGGCCCGGCGACAATAAGTGGGCGGCGAGCGTGCTGGCGATCAGCGTGAACGACGGCAAGATCAAGTGGGGCTTTCAGTATACGCCGCAAGACCCGTACGACTTCGATGAAATCTCCGAGCACCCGATCATCGACGGCAGGGTCAATGGCGAGGACCGCGAGCTCCTTGTCCACGCGGCGCGTAACGGCTTCTTCTATGCGCTCGACCGCACCAACGGTTCGTTCGTCGCCGGCAAGCAGTATGTCAACGAGCTGAACTGGGCGCCGGGGCTCGACCCCAAGACCGGCCTGCCGCTTAACTACAAGCCGAACGCCGATATTCAAACCTACGCCGAGGGCACCCATGGCATGCGCGCGAAACCGCAATCCGGGCGGCTTTGCCCATCGCACTTCGGCGGCAAGAACTGG
>DATGCX010000003.1:0-3264 GCA_035311445.1 Xanthobacteraceae bacterium
CCGCGCGCCGGACGGCGACGCTGAGTACGCCGAGCGCAACAAGGCAAACCTCGCTTGGCTGCAACAGGGCTTCGAAACCGCGAAAGCCAGCAACAGTCGTGCGATTATGATCTTGCAGCAAGCCAACATCTTTCCGGCACATCCCCCGACGGCCGGATCGCCAGAAAAGGACCCGAACGGCTTCACCGACGTTAGGATGTTGCTGGAGAAGGAAACTATTGCATTTGGAAAGCCTGTCGTCCTCGTCCATGGCGACAGTCACTTCTTCCGAACTGACAAGCCGCTCCCCGCGAGAGTTCAGGGCGCGCCGATCCTTCCTTCCATTGAAAACTTCACCCGGCTTGAGACTTTCGGCACTCCCAACCATCATTGGGTCGAGGTCAGTGTCGATCCGAACGACCCGAATGTGTTCAGCATCCGGCAAAGGATCGTTGCAGCCAACATCGTCAAGCGCTGAGTGAAGCCTTGTGGTATGTCCGCTTTTGGGTCAGAAGCGGACACAGCGTCATCACCTAGGCGAGGTCCGCTTCACCCCTCAAAGCAGACATACGCGGGCTCGCCTCCATATGTCCGTTCAGTGCCAATCGCGTTCGAGCATCGACGTCATGCTGAAACCATTACGACGTTCAAACGTAGCAGTCTCGAATTCGAGGCCTAATTCCCGCGCGTGGCGCCAGGAATCGTCGAGCTCCGTCTGCGTCGGCGGGCGAGCGATTTCCGCGTACTTATCTCGATAGTTGGCGCTCGCCGGATCGCAGAAATTGTCGGGATGGAATTGCGCCATCACATTCACCGGCGTCGCCGGCACGCGCTCGGCAATCCATTCCAGCACCGGATACGTGCAGCACTCGACGTGATTGGGCATAACTAGGTGTCGGATCGAAAAATCCTCACCCCAGTCGGCGAGCAGCGCGATGTTGCGCGTCACGGTTTCCCAGTACCACGGCGTCTTCGCCAGCGTCATCGCGCAACGGCCAGGTCCGAATTTGAAGTCGGGCAGCCAGACGTCAGTGAGCACGCGTAGGATCTTCATGCTTTCGAGCGTCATGAAGAAGTTGCTGTTCCATAGCATCGGCGCATTGAACTTGCCCTCGTAGGTGGCGGCGCCCGGCACCTCGTCGAACCAGAAGAAGCGGTCGGCCTTCGTTTTGCCCGCCCACTTGCGCTCCGCCTCCGTGGGCGTGAAATCGCGGCCCAACAGCGTAATGGCGTCGACGATGGCATGCAGGTGAATGACGACCTCGCCGCCAACCCAATTGATATTGTGGCAACCCTCGCGGCGCAGAATCCACGCCATCGCCGCCAGTGTCCGCGGGTCCGTCTCCTCGCCGTTGTCTTTGTCAGTGCTGATGTCCCCATTCTGGCAGAAGGCGCACCGCATGTTGCAAGAGGTGAAAAAGATCGTGCCTGAGCCTTGCGTGCCGCGATAGAACAGCTCCTCGCCGGTGTGATGGAAGTGCGAGCTGACCCGCGAACCGGAGGCGAGTTTACAAGCGCCGAACTTGGCACCTGCCACCCGGTCGACGCGGCAATTCCACGGACAGAAATTGCAATGGGCGAGCATACGGTAGGCAAGTTCGCGGCACAGCTCCAACAAGCTCGGCCCGTTCGCCGCCTGGGGCAAGGACGCGCCCGCGCGGGTCGCCTGCCAGCGCTCCAAAAATATCGGCGTGAGGCGATCGAGCTCGGCCCAAAGCGCGCCCTCGCTACTTGTCGCAGGATCAAGCTGCGTGGCGACAGTCGCGGCGATGCGGAACTTAGCTGGGCGCCGGTTCTCGGCAACGTCCAGGTACCACGCGAGCGCACCGCGGATCGCTGGATCGTCCCAAACTCTCAGCTTGGCCAAGTCGAGCATGAACCAGCTCTCCTTGGCTGAATCTATTCCCTCGCGGCGTCGGCGTCCACGTCGGCCGCATATTACGGCTGCCTACTCTCATACATTCTGAGAGCAGGCGTTATTGGAACCCGAGCACCTTAGGTGTGCGGAGCGTCATGCGCGGCGGGCAGAAGTCTTCCGCCGGGCAAATAATATCACACATGTTTCAGTGGTGAGCCGAAACGCTCTTGACGCATTCGGACAGTAGATCGCCGGGCGCCGAATTGCTGACGTCACCTAGACTGAGGATGCCGACCATCCGTTTGCTCTTGTTGATCACAGGCAACCTGCGCACCTGCAGCTTCTCCATGTGCCGCACCGCCTTGGCGAGGTCATCATCATCTCGACAGCAATGGATGCCTGGGGTCATCACATCGCGCGCGATCGCGCGGCCGGCATCGAAGCTGTCCTGCGCCAATCCTTTGCAGACGATGTCTCGGTCGGTCACCATGCCGATCAGCCGGTCGTTCTCTCCAATCGGAATGGCGCCTATGTCATGCTCACACATCAATTTCGCGAGCTCGGTGACAGGCGTCTCTGGACTGACCCAGTCGACGCCCTTGTGCATTGCGTCCTTGACTTTCATGGCGGACCTCCGTTGCTGAAGTTTGCGTATCAGCCCCGGTTCCCTCGGCTCTCCGACTATACGACGGATCGGATCCTTTCGCACGGCCTTAAGGCCCACCGCGCTCACATGTTAGCTTGAAGGTCGTTCCGAGACCGCAACCAATTGACGGCACGACAGGTGAATCTTCAAAAACGCGAGACCTGCGTCCCCCGCAGGACTCGCGTTATATTTCAAGGGAGAACCGGCGGCACTTCCCCAGCAAGCACTACAGGAGTGATCCCAGATTCTTCTTGTAACGGTTCACGATCGCATCGGCGCCTGAGTCGCTGGCTGTGGCGCGAGCCAATGTCTGCTTAGGGTCACGAGCAGACCTCACGTCATCACTTAGGCAAAGTCTGCTTCGCCCCTCAAAGCGGACATGGCGCGCTTGCCTCAACATGTCCGTTCAGTTCGGAACTGGCTGGCTCAACCTTTTGCTTCGTGACAAGCTTCCGACCGGCAACGAACAGGGGAGCGCGGGCATGGCTACCGTTGGCAGCGGCGCATACACCTACGAACCAGTGGAGAACTGGGCAAAACTCCCGCCCAGCTGGTCATTCAAGGAAATCGGCGGCGTCGGCGTGGACCGGCACGACAACGTCTTTGTCTTCAATCGCGGCGAGCATCCGATGATCGTGTTCGACTGCGACGGCAATTTCCTGCGCTCATTCGGAGAAGGTATGTTTCCCCGTGCCCACGGCGTCTTCATGGCGCCCGACGACACGATCTGGCTCACCGACGATGGCGACCACACCGTCCGCCAGTGCACGCTGGAAGGAAA
>DATGCX010000004.1:0-16360 GCA_035311445.1 Xanthobacteraceae bacterium
AACGCCTCCAAGGCGATCTTCGCCTTCAGCCTTGCGTCGATCTTCCGTCTCGTTTTCTTCGTCATCTCCCGCTCCGTCTGTTGCAACGGAACGGCTCAGAGTCCAATTAGTCAACCGGTCCCAAATTCGGGGACCACTTCAGGAGATCTGGTGAGAGTCACCTCGTTGCAGAGCTGAGAGCGTTGGACACAGTCATCAACGTCGCGGCACAGTGGTTTGCGGATTATCTTGCGGTGAACCTGCCAGGGCTGGTTCGTGCAGGTGACATGCAAGATTGGCCCCGGAGGTACAATGGGTTTCAGGAATCGATTGGATGCGGGGCGCAAGCTCGCTCACGCGCTTGCGAGCTACAAGGATCAGCATCCTGTGATCCTCGCGCTGCCGCGCGGTGGCGTGGTCGTAGCCGCGGAGGTGGCGGCCGCGCTGGAGGCGTCGCTCGACCTGATCCTGGTTCGAAAGGTCGGCGTGCCGACTCAGCCTGAATTGGCGATGGGTGCGGTCGTCGACGGCAGTGCTCCAATCATCGTCCGCAATGACGACGTGATTCGGTTCGCCGGTGTTGATGACTCTGAATTCAAAGCGATGTGTGAACACGAGTTTGCCGAAATCGAGCGCCAGCGCCAACGTTATCTTGGCGACCGTCCTCGAATCGACGTCGCTGGCCGCGTGGCCATCGTCATTGACGACGGCATCGCTACCGGCGCGACCACTCGCGCTGCGCTCCGTGCAACCCGCATGCATAATCCAAGCAGGCTCGTTCTCGCCGTGCCTGTTGCGCCCACCGACACCCTTGCTGCGATGCGCGAAGAGGCCGACCAAGTCGTCTGCCTGGAGGATCATGCGTTCTTTGACGCGATCGGCCTTTATTACTCCGACTTCCGCCAGACGTCAGATCAGGAAGTCATTGACGCCATCGCACGTTTCCCTGGTTAGCCGGCACGGCAACCGCATTTGACATGCTGGGCTTCACCTCTCGCAGGCAAGCGCGCTTCGATGAGGGCGAGCACCGCACGAGCAATCTGCTCAGGATCTACTGCCGGGTCGCGGTGGGCGCCATCCTGAACGCGCTCCAGGAACGCCTCGCGCATTCTGTTTTCCTGGGCGTCTTCTGTGATGCCAGCCCTCACAAATAACCCTAAAGCATATTGTCGGGGGCCGTCGCACCCCCATTTGAGTGTGATCAATGCAAACGCCGGTGAACAAAGAGATATCAGGAACAGCGGCCGTAAATTGCAGTGTGTCACCTGCGGCGAGCAAGAGCAGGTGGGAGCGTTTGCGCATGATGCTGACGTTGGGGTGCGCGGGTGGGGAGCAACACCCGCTGAGGCGTTTGAACAGGCAGCCCTTGCACTGACCGCAGTTGTCACTCATGTCAGGGGTCGAACCACAGACTGTGGTCGAAGTCAGATGTGAAGCACCAGATCTTGAACTGCTGTTTGTCGAGTGGCTCAACGCCATCATATACGAGATGGCGGTCCGAAGCATGTTGTTCGGACGTTTTGCGCCGCGGATCGATGGAAAGCGCCTCGACGGGACGCTGTGGGGCGAGCCGGTCGATGCCGCGCGGCATGGCTCGGCGGGCGAGCCGAGAGGGGTGACTTATACGGCATTGAAGGTCATCGAGCATGCCGGCATGTAGTCTGCCCGCCGGTTATGTCCTGTTGGCCAGCCGGTTCTGAACGGCGGCAGCATGGGGACAGGCTCTTACATTCTGGTCGGCGACGAAATGAGCGAAAGAAAAGCTTTCTCCTCGGCCTGTCACGGTGACGGCCGCGCGCTCTCCCGCCACGGGGCGCTCAAGCAATGGAGCGGTCGCAACATCATCGACGATCTCACGGCCGCAGGAATTCTGATCCGCTCTCCGCCGGCGCCCGGGTGGCTGAAGAGGCGTTCGGCACTTACAAGGACGTCGGCGCGGTCGTAGCTGCTGCCGAGCGCACTGGCCTCGCGCGGCGTGTCGCCGGCCTCAGGCCCCTGATCTGCATTAAGGGCTAGCGGCTGCTGCATCGATGAAGCTTTGCGGGTCACGCAGTAAGGCACAAAATTCACATGCGACCGCTGCTCAAACCTAAACTGGTCAACGGGCGGACGGGCGATCCGGCACTCTATATCGAAACGTTGTTCGAGAAGCGGGCGATCCTGTTCGATCTGGGCGACATCACACCTTTATCGCCGCGAAACATTCAACGCCTTGAGCATGTGTTCGTGTCGCATGCCCATATCGATCATTTTGTCGGCTTTGACCGCCTGTTGAGGCTTATGGTTGGTCGGGACAAAGAAATCGCGCTCTATGGTCCGATGGACTTTGTCGATCACGTGCACCACAAGCTCCAGGCCTATCGCTGGAACCTTGCCAATCGTTATATGTCTGACCTCACCTTCGTGGTGACCGAGGTCGCTTCTTGCTCTGAAGCCCATACTGCCCGCTTCCGGCTCAAGAACGCGTTTGCTGCCGAGCCTATCGGCACGGGTCGACTCGTCGATGGCGTCATCTGCAGCCAGCCGACTTTCCGGGTCTCAACTGCGATCTTGGAACATCGTACGCCATGCCTGGGATTCGCTATCGAGGAACCCGCGCGCATCAACGTTTGGAAGAACCGCCTCGCGGAATTGGAGTTACCGGTTGGCCCCTGGCTGCGCGAACTCAAGCAGGCGGTAATCGAAAACAAACCGGCCGACCATCCGATTCGAATTCCCGCCCGCCCGATGTCCCCGGATGTGCACGAGATGGCGCTTGGGGACCTGCGCAGCGTGTTGACAATCACGCCTGGTCAGAAGATTTCGTATGTGACGGACGCCGCTGACACGCCCGCCAATCGTGCCACCATCGTCAAGCTCGCGCAAAACTCCGATCTGCTGTTCATCGAAGCGACCTTTGCGCAGAGGGATGCGGTTTTGGCGGCAGAGCGCGCACATCTGACCACCGCGGCGGCCGGAACGATCGCGCGCGAAGCCGGCGTGCGTCGGGTTGAGCCATTTCACTTCTCTCCACGCTATGAGGGAGAGGAAGCGTCCATGTTCAACGAGGTCATCGCCGCCTTTACCGGCAGATGTTCGCAAGGAGCGGGCCGGTCCGGGATGGCACCTATTGGGGCGCAGGACCCATGACGCAACACTACGTCGACAGCCAGATTCCAATGCAGGGGTGGCCCTTGTGGTCGCCCTGTTGCCGGATACGACGAATGGGGCGACCACAAGGGTCGCCCCTACAGCGGGCGGTGTGTCACGACATCGCTTGTGCGGTCGCTCCAACCTTATGACTTGATCGATGTTCAAATCCCATCAGATTGGCTGAAGCGATCGGACTCGGCTATCGCCGCTCCGATACGACTGGGGCGGCTGACGTCGTCCGGTCGATGAGGGCGGCGGCTCACGCCGCCCTCTTCTCAAGTTCGGCTTTCCATTGCCCAAGAGTCGCAAGCCCGTTCATCCGCGCGCGGTGCGAGAAAGCGCGTTGCGCGGCGGCGACATTCTCCGACCTGCCGGACCAGATTTTCTGCGGGGCGTGCTGGAGCGCCCGGCCATAGGAGAAGGTGAGCTTCCAGGGCAGGCTGCCGATGCGGTTCATGGCGTCGAGATGCGCCGTCGCCTCCTCGTCCGACTGTCCGCCCGACAGGAACGCGACGCCCGGAACCGCGGCGGGGACGCAGGCCTTGAGGAGCCGCACGGTCTTCTCCGCGACCTCCTCGACGCCGGCCTGCTTCGGGCTCTTCTTGCCCGCAATCACCATGTTGGGCTTGAGCACCATGCCTTCGAGCGCGACGCGATTATAGAAGAGCTCCCAGAAAGTCTCCTTGAGCACCCATTCGGTGGCCTGGTAGCAACGGTCAATGTCGTGATCGCCGTCCATCAGCACTTCGGGCTCGACGATCGGCACGATCTGCGCGGCCTGGCACAACGCTGCGTAGCGGGCGAGCGCATGGGCATTGGCATGGACTGCAGTGTGGCTCGGGATGCCGGGCCCGATGTCGATCACGGCGCGCCATTTGGCAAAGCGCGCACCCTGCTCGTAATATTTCGGCAAGCGATCGGTGAGCTTGTCGAGGCCAATAGTGACCAGTTCATTGGGGCAGCCGGGCAGCGGCTTGGTTCCCTCATCGACCTTGATGCCCGGAATCGAGCCCGCCTGCTGGATCAGCTTGACCAGCGGCATACCGTCCCGGGCTTTCTGCCAGATCGTTTCGTCGTACAGGATGACGCCCGAGACGTAATCACGCATGGCCTCGGTCGAGCGGAACAACAGCTCGCGATAGTCGCGCCGATTATCCTCGCTGTTCTCGACGCCGATGGCATCGAAGCGCCGCTTGATCGTGCCAGTGGATTCGTCGGCCGCTAAAATGCCCTTGCCGGACGCCACCATTGCGTTTGCGACTTGGTTCAGTTCAGCGAGATTCATGACCTTTCCTCCGTCATGCATGTTGACTCTACGGCGGCCTATCGGACCCGCAAGACCTCGACGCCCGGAAGCGCCTTTCCTTCCATCCATTCCAGGAACGCACCGCCGGCGGTCGAGACATAGGTAAAACGATTTGCCACCCCCGCCGCATTGAGCGCCGCCACGGTATCGCCGCCGCCAGCAATCGACACCAGCTTGCCGGCCGCGCTCAACTTGGCGGCGGCCTCCGCAACCTCGAAAGTGCCCTGGTCGAATGGTTCCATCTCGAAAGCGCCGAATGGACCGTTCCACACCAGGGTCTTCACACGTGCCAGCACGGAGACGACGTGCTCGACCGTGTTCGGTCCGACGTCGAGGATCATCTCATCGGCCGTCACGTCATCGACCGCTGCCACGCGCCATGCCGCATGGGCCTTGAACTCCTTAGCCACGATCGCATCCGCCGGGAGCACGATTTCGCAGTTTTGCGCCTTGGCCTTGGCGAGAATCTGGCGGGCGGTTTCGGCGAGATCGTGTTCACACAGCGATTTTCCGACTGGCCGCCCCTGAGCGGCGAGAAACGTATTGGCCATGCCGCCGCCGATGATCAATGTTTCCACCTTGCGGGCGAGATTGCCGAGCAGGTCGAGCTTGGTGGATATCTTGACTCCGCCCACGATGGCGGCCACGGGCCGCTGCGGCGCTTCCAGTGCCCGGCCAAGCGCGTCGAGCTCCGCCTGCATGGCGCGACCCGCATAAGCCGGGAGCTTATGGCCGAGCCCTTCGGTCGAGGCATGCGCGCGGTGCGCCGCCGAGAACGCATCGTTGACCCAGAGATCGCCGAGTGCCGCAAGGTCCGCAACGAACGAGGGATTGTTCTTTTCCTCGCCCGAGTGGAACCGGGTATTTTCGAGGCACACGACGTCGCCGCTCTTCATCGCATTGACCGCGGCCTCGGCCGTCGGCCCGATGCAGTCGTCCGCGAAGCCAATCGGGCGGTTGAGGACGGACGCCAGAGCGCCGGCGACGGGCTTGAGCGAGTCCTTGGGGTTGCGCGCCTTGGGACGCCCCAAATGCGACAGCAGGATAACCTTGCCGCCTTTGTCGGCGATCTCCGCGATAGTCGGCGCGACGCGCTCAAGCCGTGTCGTGTCGCTGACTTGGCCGCTTTCCATCGGCACATTGAGGTCGACCCGCAACAGCACGCGCTTACCCTGCAGGTCGGCCTCATCGAGTGTGTGAAACGCGCCCGCCATGTCGTCAGATCAGTTTGCCTATGGCGACGGCCGCATCGGCCATGCGATTGGAGAAGCCCCATTCGTTGTCGTACCAGGACATCACACGCACCAGCGTGCCGTCCATGACTTTGGTCTGGTCCATGTGGAAGATCGACGAGCGTGCGTCGTGGTTGAAGTCGACGGAGACATTCGGCTGCACTGTGTAGCCGAGAATGCCCTTGAGTTGCTGCTCGGCAGCGCGCTTTACGGCGCTGTTGATCTCGTCCTTGGTGGTGTTGCGTTTGGCGACGAATTTGAAGTCAACTACCGAGACATTTGGCGTCGGCACCCGGATGGCGACACCATCGAGCTTGCCGTTGAGTTCCGGCAGCACCAGGCCGACTGCCCTGGCGGCGCCGGTCGAGGTCGGGATCATGGAAAGCGCTGCCGCGCGGGCGCGATACAGGTCCTTGTGCACCTGATCGAGTGAGGGCTGATCATTGGTGTAGGAATGGATCGTCGTCATGAAGCCCTTCTCGATGCCGATTGCGTCATTCATGACTTTGGCGAGCGGCGCCAGGCAGTTGGTGGTGCACGATGCGTTTGAGACCACCAGATGGTCTTTGGTGAGCTTGTCATGATTTACGCCGTAAACCACGGTGAGGTCCGCATTGTCGGCTGGCGCCGAGATCAGCACCCGCTTCGCGCCAGCATCGAGATGCGCCTTGGCTTTTTCCTTGGACGTAAAGATGCCCGTGCACTCGAGCGCGACGTCGATACCCAGCGCCTTCCATGGCAATTCGGCGGGGTTCCGGATGGCTGTGACCTTGATGGGCCCGATGCCGCAGTTGATGGTATCGCCTTCGACCTTGACCTCGCCGGGGAATGGCCCGTGAATGGAATCGAAGCGCAGCAGATGCGCATTGGTCTCGGGCGGCGCCAGATCGTTGAGGGCCACGACCTCGATGTCCTTGCGTCCGGCCTCCGCAATGGCACGCAAGACATTGCGGCCGATCCGGCCAAATCCGTTAATGGCGACGCGAACTGACATTCCTTGCTCCCTCGGTTCAAATCGTCAATGGCGCTACGGATCGCAACGGCTCTGGCGCAGCGTCAGGTCGGTCGCGCGACGGAAGAAATGACGTGGCGGCCCGGTGCGGTCCCGTGCTCAGTTTTGCGGCGTTGATAACATAAGCACGCGCTGTTGCCAGCGCTCATTTCAAGGATTGTCTGGTCAATTCCGCCGCAGCCGCTTCCGCGCAGCGCTCTGCCGTAATCCCGAAATGGCGGAAAAGTTCCTTGGCGGGCGCGCTCGCTCCGAATCCGGTCATACCGATGAATGCCCCATCGGAACCGATGATGGCGTCCCAACCCTGTCGAAGCGCCGCCTCGATACCGATTCGTACAGGTGCGGCGCCGATGATAGCGGCCCTCGTGTCTGCCGATGCACGCTCAAACAACTCAAAGCAGGGTACCGACACCACACGTGCGACGATGGCGCGCGCCGCCAGCAACCGGCGCGCTTCGGCTGCGATTGCGACCTCCGAGCCGGTGGCGAAGAAAGATACCTCGGCCTCCCCACCTTCAGCGGGCATGAGCTCATACGCGCCGGCAGCGCAGCGATTCTCCGGCGTGAAACCGGCGCGCAACTGCGGCAGATTCTGCCGCGTCAGTGCAAGCACACTGGGCGATGTGCGCGCACGAAGCGCCAGTTCCCAGCATTCTGCCGTCTCCACCGCGTCGCAGGGCCGGAACACCAGCAGGTTTGGAATCGCCCGCAGGGCCGCGAGATGTTCGACCGGCTGGTGCGTCGGCCCATCCTCGCCGAGGCCGATCGAGTCATGGGTAAGCACATGGATGACACGCTGACCCATGAGGGCAGCGAGACGGATCGCGGGCCGGCTGTAATCGGAGAAGACCAAAAAGGTGCCTGCGTAAGGAATGATGCCGCCATGCAGGGCCATGCCGTTCATGGCAGCGGCCATGCCGTGCTCCCGGATGCCGTAATGGATAAACCGACCGGCAGGTTGGGTGGTCGATAGCACCGCCATACCCTTCGGCCGCGTATTGTTCGACCCGGTGAGGTCCGCCGACCCGCCGATCATTTCCGGGACCGCAGCAGTTACCGCTTCGAGCGCGAACTCAGACGCCGACCTGGTTGCAACTTCCTTCGGGGCTGCGGCGAGCTTTTCCTTGAGCCCGCAAACGGCCGCGGCCAATGCCTCTTTCGGAAGTTCGCCGGCAAGCCTGCGGCTAAGCTCGGCACGCCTGTCCGCGGCCAAGCTTGCGACCCGCTTCTCCCAGGCGAGACGTGCCGGCCGGCCCCGCTGTCCGGCTGCCCGCCAGGCGTCGCGAATATCGGCAGGGACCTCGAACGGCGCAGCTGTCCAGCCAAGCCGCTGGCGGGCTCCCGCAATCTCCCCAGCACCAAGCGGGGAGCCGTGACTATCTTTGGTTCCGGCCTTGGTGGGTGCGCCGAACCCGATCGTGGTCCGGCAAGCGATCAAGGCAGGGCGGCCGATCGATTTCGCCCACGCAATGGCGGCCGCGATCGCTTCGGGATCGTGGCCATCGATCCGGGTCGCGCCCCAGCCGCACGCCTCGAAACGCCCGAGTTGATCGACGGAATCCGCGAGCGATAGGGGGCCGTCGATCGAAATGCCGTTGTCGTCGAACAGTACGATGAGCTTGGCGAGCCGCAGGTGACCGGCAAGCGCAATGGCTTCGTGGCTGACGCCTTCCATGAGATCGCCGTCAGATGCCAGCACGAAGGTGTGGTGATTGACGACATCTGCACCGAACTCGGCCCGGAGATGCCGCTCCGCGATCGCCATGCCGACGGCATTACTGAGGCCCTGGCCGAGCGGTCCCGTCGTGGTTTCGACGCCCGGCGGATGATCGTGTTCCGGGTGTCCGGCCGCGAGTGAGCCAAGCTGGCGGAAGCGCCTGATCTCGTCGATAGTCATCCCCTCGTAGCCGAGAAGATGGAGAAGCGCGTAAAGCAGCATCGAGCCGTGACCGGCTGAGAGCACGAAGCGGTCACGATCGGGCCAGTGCGGATCGGCCGGATCGAATTTCAGAAACCGCGTGAACAAGACAGTGACGAGGTCTGCAGCCCCCAAGGGCAAGCCCGGATGGCCGCTTTTCGCCTGTTCGACCGCATCCATGGCGAGCGCCCGAATGGCGTTCGACATGAGGTCGTGTGTGGCACGGCTCATAGGCGGCGGCGCGCTGGAACCGGGCTGCGCGAGTTGGTCCGCTGATCCCATGATTTGGCTCGAAGGTGCCGACGAGGCGAGAACGGGGCTCGATGCCCAGGATCTCGACGCAACTCCGCCGTCCAAGGCCAGGGACTGATTATCATGTAAGTCTTCCGAGTCAACGAAAGTGGCCTTTGTGGCTCCGTTTTCGACGACTTCCTCCAATATGAGTCGAGCAGAAGCCGGCAAGACGCGCGCTTGCGTTAACGTCCGGTTGACGATACCCGTAAGATTCATAAAGAGAGGGGGTCAGGACATGTCCGGCCCGGAAAATCCAACCAACGGCGCGAGCCCGGTCGGTCAGGCGATCCGACGCGTGATCGATGCGCTTGATGCGCTTGATGCTGCCTTGGAGTCACGCTTCGAGAACGACCGCAATGGTCGCGCGCTCGCCGAGCAAGTCCATGTCTTCAACATCGATCGGTCACGACTTGCATCAGAACTCGACGAGGCCCGAGCTCGAGCCCGGGACCTTGAAGGCAGCAATCGAGAGGCGGTGCGCCGGATCGAAGAGGCGATGAGCGCCATCCGTGCCGTCATCGCTGCCAACCAGAGTTAGAGCTCCGCCATGGCCCATGTGAGCGTCACCATCAACGGTCGCCAATATCGCATGGCGTGCGACGACGGCCAGGAACATCATCTGGCGCGGCTCGCCCATGATCTCGATCAGCGCATCGCGAATTTGCGCGGCAGCTTCGGGGAAATCGGCGATATGCGGCTAACCGTCATGGCAGCCTTGATCCTCATCGATGAGCTATCGGAGACGCGCCAGCGCATGCATCGGATCGAAGCTGAATTCACCGGATTACAACATGCACGCGCTGCCGCTGCACATCAGTCGGAGGCGGTGGAAGCGGATATTGCGGCGGCCTTCAATTCCGCTGCCGAGCGCATCGAGAAAGTCGTACGGTTGCTCGGGCAGGCAGACACGTCACAACAGGTTGCCATCGGCTGAAAGAGCATGCGCAAAAAAGAAGACTCCACGCTGGATTCCACCTTTTTCCGTGGCCGATCATACACGCGACCCTGCCCATGATCCTAATTCAAACATTGATCCACTCGGCCTCCGACCCGCCCGTGCGCCGCAATTTGACGCTAGCGAACGGCGCCCCTGCGCATTACATTGCCGGAGCGGGGCTGCTGAGTGCGTCAGGAGCCTTATCCCCGGGGCCTTATCGATCCTAACGGGAGCTGTCCCTGACCGGGCTCGTGGGTTCGGACAAACGGCGCCCACCTACTTGCGTAGGGAACCCGGGATCGTTGCTCCGACGGCTCAAGCGGCTCCGCACTTCTACTGATGGCAGACAGCGACAGATCTCCCCAACAACAGAAGGCGGTCCTGCGTCGCGTCGCGCTGGAGCGGCGGGACGCGCTGCCGCCGGTCGAGCGCATGGCGGCTGCTCACGCGATTGCGCAGCGGGGATTACCGCTCGACGTCACGCCCGGCGTCATTGTGTCAGGATTTTCGCCGCTCAAAAGCGAAATAAGCCCGTTGCCGTTGCTCCGGCGCATCGCCGACGCGGGCGCGCATCTGGCGCTGCCGGTGGTGGTGGCGCGGGGGCAGCCGCTCATCATGCGGGCATGGTCGTTTGGCGCGCCGCTCGTTGCCGGCGTCTGGGGCATCCGGGAGCCCCTTGCCGATGCGCCGGAAGTGTTTCCCGACGTCCTCATCGTACCGCTGCTCGCTTTCGATCGCAGCGGCCATCGTATCGGCTATGGCGCCGGATACTATGACATGACCATATCCCGCCTGCGCGCCGTAAAGCCGATCACGGCGATCGGCATCGCGTTTGCAGTGCAAGAAATTGCCGCTGTGCCTGCAACTCTGCGCGACGCGCGCCTCGATCTCGTGCTAACGGAGCGTGAAGCTATTGATTGCAGGACTTAAGGACGTGCGCATCCTTTTCATCGGTGACATCGTCGGACGTAGCGGGCGCAGCACCGTGGCGGAGCGTCTGCCGACGATGATGCTGAGCTGGCAGCTCGATTTCGTCGTCATCAACGGCGAGAATGCCGCCGGCGGTTTTGGAATCACAGAGGCGATTTATCACGACCTCGTTGCGGCCGGCGCGGATGCGATCACGCTCGGCAATCATGCCTGGGATCAAAAGGACGCTCTGGTCTTCATCGAACGCGCGCCACGGCTCATCCGCCCGGTCAACTATCCGAAAGGAACGCCGGGACGCGGCGCCGCACTGATCGATGCCCGCAACGGCGCCCGCGTACTTGTCATCAACGCTATGGGCCGCATCTTCATGGATCCGCTCGACGATCCGTTTGCAGCACTGGAGCGTGAAGTCGCCGCCTGCCCGCTCAAGGCGGTCGCCGACGCCATTGTCGTCGACTTCCACGCGGAAGCCTCGAGCGAGAAGCAGGCGATGGGGCACTTTCTCGATGGCAAGGTGAGCCTCGTAGTCGGCACCCATACTCATGTGCCGACTGCCGACCATCAGGTGCTGCCCGGCGGCACCGCCTTCATCACCGATGTCGGGATGACAGGCGATTACAACTCCTGTATCGGCATGAACAAGGACGAACCGCTGTCACGATTCATCCGGCGCATTCCCGGCGGCAAGTTCGAACCCGCGCTCGGGCCCGCGACGCTGTGTGGCCTTGCGGTCGAGACTGACGACAGGACTGGACTCGCGCGGCGCGTGGCCGCTGTCCGGCTCGGTGGCCGGCTCGAGGAAGCGCGACCGGCGTTCTGGGACCAAAATCTTAAAGCGCCCGCTTCGATCACATAATCCCGTGCAGGGTTCACTTGCGCGTGGCCTGGGTTGATGAGTGCGGGGGGCTCGTGGTTGACTTAACCTTTGCATGCTTCCGTTCGTCACCAAAAAGTGCAGCATGACGTTGCTGGGGTGCGTATCCATAAGGAACGTACCATGACATGGCTTCAAAATGTGAACATCGCCTCTTTGGAAGATGATATCAGGCACTTGGTAGAAAAAGAATTCGGTTCAGGTAAATCCATTACACCTGAAACAGGGTCACCAAACGAAAACACGGCAAAGCAGCGACTACGGGCTGTTCACAGCACGTGAGGCCAGGGCACATTCGTAAGGTTTGGCAAACTCATCCTTGGCTTGGTCCAGGCTATCAGCAGTGCTGTGGTTTGGTAGTGGCGCTCCCCTCACGTGAAGGAACCGCACCACCTGTCACCAACAGGCAATGTCGATTTCTCGATACGACCCACCCTGACCGTGCCAGCAGATAAGCTCGCATATCGATACAAGCTCGAAGATTTGGAAGACCCCAGGCGTGCCACGACTGCGTCACTTGGCCGACGGCGATCACCGAAGGATGACATTTCAACCTAGCTCCGGAAGTTGGCGTCGCTGATTTTCGCGAAGCCCTTCGCCCAAAGCAAGAGATAGAATGCTTGAGGGCACCCAATTGTAACTGCTCCGCAGTAGGCTGATTTTCGAAGTTTTATCGATTTATCAGCGCTTTCTGCGCAAGGTGCGTGCTTCCAACTCACGAATTTAGGTTCAATTGTGCACTTGACCTTCCCCGCGGCCGATCCTGTGACGGATGTGGCGTTCCTCGTGCGAACATGCACACAATGCTTGTCTCGCGGCCTCTGATGAGGGGTGAAGCCTTTCCCGGTCGCCACGGCTTTGGTGGGAGAAGCGCTTCCCATCTACGGAGAACAGGATAGCTGCCGGTGTAACGCCCGGCCCGCGAGTCCCTTTGGCGCACTTTACTAATTCTTCGGTACCGGCGTTCGCCGGGTCGAACTGTCGTCTCTTGTCTTCCCCACTGCACCGGGATTTTGCGGTATCATCACGCCCCATCGAACGCGGGGGTCTTCATGCGATCCGGTGTCGGCATTCGCCAAGTCGGCTATTTCGATTGCGCCGGCGGCGGGCAAGTCGTGGTCGAGAACAACATTGCCTACGTGGCGCATATGCGCAGTCCGCACGGCACATCCATCATCGACGTCAGTGATCCGAAGAACCCCAAGGGGCTCGCCACGCTGGGCATGCCGCAAGGCACGCATTCCCACAAGGTGCGGGTTGCCAACGGCGTGATGGTGATCAATCAAGAAATCAATCACGCCGATCCGCGGCCACTGCCGGCCGATTTCCGCGGCGGGCTCGGCATCTACGACATTACCAAACCCAGCGCGCCGCACCTGGTGACCCGCTGGGAGACCGTCGGCTCGGGCGTCCATCGCTTCGATTTCGACGGGCGCTACGCCTACATGTCGCCGACGCTCGAAGGCTATGTCGGCAACGTGATGATGATCATGGACCTGAAAGACCCGGCGAGCCCTGTCGAGGTCGGCCGCTGGTGGATGCCTGGCCAGTGGCTCGCCGGCGGCGAAACGCCGACCTGGGATCAGACCATGCATCGGTGCCATCATCCGTTGCGGCTCGGCAATCGGCTCTACACCAGTTACTGGTTCGGCGGATTCGTCATTCTCGATATCGACGATATGGCCAAACCGAGACTCGTCTCCGGCCTCGATTGGTCGCCGCCGTTTGCGTGCCCCACCCACACGGCGCTGCCGATCCCATTCGACATCCGCGGCCGTCGCTATGTGCTGGTCGCCGACGAGGACGTGCGGCGGCCGGTCGAGGCGATGCCGGCGTTCATCTGGATGGTCGACATCAGTGACGAACAGCGGCCGGTGCCGGTCGGCAGCTTCCAGGTCGAGGGCGTGGAGGGCAAGACGCAGCAGCCGCTCATGGCGGGATGTCACCAGCCCTGCGAGAAAGTCACCGGCACGGAAATTCCGTGCGCCTGGTTCGCCCAAGGCCTGCGGATTATCGACATCTCCAATCCGCATGCGATACGCGAAGCCGCACACTTCCTGCCCGACCTGCCGCCGGGCTCGGACCGGGTGCAGAGCAATGATGTGACGGTCGATGCACGAGGGCTGATCTACGTGATCGACCGTTTGCGCGGGCTCACCATCGTGGAACGGGTGTGAAATCCCTCCCCGTCTTCGGGGAGGGCGGCTCCGCGCGCGGCGCGGAGCCGGGTGGGGCAGGCCACGTCGGATCGGGATCATTTATGTCCGCCAGAAGCGCCAACTGAATCGTCTGCATGACGCCTTCCATATTTCGATCGATATCCGGATTCGCAAACCGAGGTATCCGATAACCGAGTTCATTCAGTTGCCGATCGCGAGCTACGTCGCGAGCCCGATTCCAATCGAAGCCATGCTGCATGTCATCTACTTCGATGATCAGCCGTCATCGACGGCATTCGAAATCCACGATCCTTGACGGCGGCGAGCACGGTGTCATGCTGCACCAAGGTCGGCTACCCAATTAATGGTTGCTACGATTGCCGCAAAGCTCCCGCGCTGGTTTCGGCTGCATGGTCCGTTGCGGACTGATCGCCCTCCTGTGCGGATCGGTGCCGACGGGAGCGCAGGATGTTGCCTGCAGCGCGCCACAGCAGCCCATGCGGCAAATCGAACTGATGTTGGGGCGCAATATCGGCGGTCGCCTGAGTGTCGGCGAGGCCGCATGGTCGCGCTTCCTCGCCCGCGAAATCACGCCGCGCTTTCCGGACGGCCTTACGGTTCTCGATGCGATTGGCCAGTGGCAGAGCAAGGGACGCGACCGGCTGGCACGCGAAGCTAGCAAGCTGGTGATCATCGTGACGGCGGACGGGGCCTCTGCTACCGACAGGATCGCGGCAATTGTCGCCGCGTACAAACAGCAATTCCGCCAGCGATCGGTCGGGGTAATCTCGCACTCGGTATGTGCCGCGTTCTAAACTGGTGTCGGGCTGATCCACATGATCATTCTGAAATGGCTAGTCGTGCTCGCCGGCAGCTACGTCATCGTGGTCGCATGTCTCTACCTGACGCAGCGCTCGTTTTTGTTTCACCCACGATCGACGCATCCCTCGCCGGCCGCTGCCGGGTTGCCCATGGCCGAAGAAGGGGTCATCGACACCGCCGATGGTGAACGCGTGATCATATGGCATGTGCCTCCGCGCGGCGAAAAACCATTGGTGATCTATTTCCACGGCAATGCCGAAATCGTAGCATCGCGCGCCGAGCGGCACCGCGAACTGATCGCGGATGGCATCGGTCTCGTTGCACTCTCCTACCGCGGCTATATGGGCTCGACGGGGCGCCCGACCGAGGAAGGTCTGCTGCACGATGCAGAGGCGGCGTATGGGTTCGCAACGTCGCGCTACCCGTCGAGCCCTATCGTGCTATGGGGTCATTCGCTCGGATCGGGCGTCGCGGTTGCGCTCGCCAGCCGACAAGCGGTCGCCAAGCTTATTCTCGAGGCGCCTTTTTCATCGGCCGTCGATGTTGCTGCAACAATATTTCCCTTCGTGCCGGTCCGATGGCTTATGCATGACCAGTTCCGGTCAGACCAACGCATCGGCGCAGTGCGGGCTCCGCTGCTCGTCATGCACGGCGCTCAGGACTGGGTGGTCTCGATCGGGTTCGGCGAACGCCTGTTCTCACTCGCCCACGAGCCGAAGCGTTTCGTGCGTTTTCCCGAAGGCGGGCATGACGATCTTGACCGGCATGGCGCCAGTTCGGAGGTTCGACGCTTTATTGAACAAATTGAACAACCCGGACGATAGCAGCTTACCGTGTCAAGCGCGCGGAGTTACGTTCCGCCCGTTCCCGTCCCGGTTTTGCACATTTTCGGCAACAGGTCGGGAATCTCGCATTTGCTGCAGGCGCCCAGCGCCAATCCCAGTGAGAGCGCGATCACAACCGACCATACTTTCCGCATGCGAGCCACTCCAGCCAAAACCCAGTATGACAAATCTTTGCAAAGACTGCGAGCCAAACGGTGGCGCTCGGGATAACTCAGGCCCTGTTTCGGCCAAGCTGCGCTCTTCCACGAGCGGTCAGCACAATCCGGGAAGACTTCATGGCGCCGCCGTTCTCGATGCGCACCAAGCCGTCGCGCACCGCGTCCTCCCAGATCGGCATGCGCGGGCAGGTACTTCGCCATGCCTCCATGGTTTCCCCATAGGCGCGGCCGTCGGCGACAAAATCAAGAAACTGAAGCGTCAAAGCCGCCGCCGCGGCCCTTTCGGAGGCTTGGGCGCTAGATTGCGGAGGCTTCGGGCCGCCCAAATCCCCGCCGCGGCGCCGCTCGGCGGCTGGCCTCAATCGGGACATCGGCCGTTCTCCTCATGTTTTCGGATTTTCCCGCCCGCCTGACCGGCGGGCGACCCAGAAGAAAATCCGCAAGCTCAGCGCCTAGAACGGCGCGGCAGATTACCCGCGCGCCCCATCAGCCCCAAACTTAGCAGATATCCGCGGCAGCACCTCAGCGCGGTGCACGGGGTGCTGACGGCGGGCCACTCCGCGCTGCCGAAGGCCCACCCGCGCCACGGACCACCGGTTTCGGCTTACCGGGCAGAAGGCCCTCGCGTTGTGCCCGCTTGCGGGCGAGCTTGCGCGCACGCCGAATGGCTTCCGCCTTCTCTCGCGCCTTTTTTTCAGAGGGTTTTTCGTAATGCCCGCGCAGCTTCATCTCGCGGAAAATCCCCTCGCGCTGCATCTTCTT
>DATGCX010000005.1:0-19261 GCA_035311445.1 Xanthobacteraceae bacterium
ATGAACATACGCGATCTTGCAGGATCATGCCGTCGCATACATCGCACGCGAATACGTCTACCTCGGGCAGCCCGCTCTGAGCCGGGAACGTCTCGAAAAAACGCATCGCCATCCCGCAGCGCGGGCAAGCGGGCAAAGCGTTATCGGAGGCAGCTACCATAAGCTCACGGTGTAGGAGAACCCGGTTTCCGCAGTCGCTGCGAAAACAAAAGTTATTGTATCACATATGCATCATTGCAACAAATAATGCCAGTCTGCCCCGGATTCAATGTTCAGTCATTGGCTTTGCCTGTACCCGTTGTTCCGAGCACGAGGGCCACCCTCTTAACGAACGTTGCCGCTGTCCGGGCCCCAACGGCCGGAAATCCTCATTCGTTTTTTTTGGCCCTGCCAATCTCAAGATGCGAATTTGACCCAAACGGCAGATTCTGCCGCATCACTGTATTTTCTCGACCTAAGTCTGTGGCGAACTCTGATTGCTATGAGGGCTTCCAAAACGCATCCCTCGCTGCCGAACGGCTGGCGCAGGCGTCCCCTTGCGAACGGAAGTGCTAGTGCTCGCAAGATGTCGACCAGCGATGCAGCAACATCGGCAGGCTATCCTGATTGACGCCCTCTCCTTCCGGTCTGATTTTCCAAATCGCCTGAGCAAGCTCAATCATCTCTCCATAGGTGAGGGCCCGCACCATCGTTGCGATTTCATTCAGGGGGTTGCGGGTTAATTCATGCTCAAGCTTTTGCAAGTTCACTTGACTCGAAATCTCCATCGACGCTTCCGAATAATTCTGTTCGTGAAGTTCGTCGCTTTGATAATCCTCGCCGTCGATCTCGCTTATTGCATGGATACGTACTTTTCTTGGACGGTAGTCGTCCATTACCGGCCGCGTGTCGATCTCCCGCGGCATTGCGGCCTGTTTCGGAAATATGAAATCAGCCATACAGCTCTCCCTCGGTTTGAGTAAGTCCGCAACCTTGGCCTCCTCTCATTTCATTTCCATATTGCCTGGCAATTGACCGCTTGATTACGAGCAAATTGTCCGGTCGCGCCGCACATGGGTTGTCGTGGAAGACTCCATTTTCTCGACAGCTAGCCTTGTCCGGCAACACATTCAAATCCAGACGAGTCTAAAAGGTCCGGGAATGAATTCGATGCGAACCGTGACGTTATCGCGCGGCTCTGCATGCCTGCAATTTCCGGCAGGCCTGTCAGCGAGGAATGCAGCGGGGGCGCGAGGACAATGGATACCCCGCCAACGCATAATATGGCGCTGATCTGTATCCAGAGCTTGAAACGCCTCGCCTTCGCTGGCGCTACATCAAATGTATAAGTCACGTGGCGGCTTTCAGAATCGAACGAGCTATTTAGGATGATTCCCGCCTTCCCAGCGCAATACTATTGCGGCGCTATACAGAATGTAAAGTACTTTTGGCTTGAAAGGGTTAATATCACCACCTCTGGTTGAGGTGAGATTGCCACATTTTTGATCACGGGGGCTTTCTCAGTGGGTCAGTTTTGTAATATGCTTGTAACATTATGCGGACATTCGGTCTGCTCGCCGACAATTCAGACATTATGGGGTGCTGCTGCCTTCCAGCTGGGGTTCTCCCTCACCGGGTCGCGCATCCGCATTAGCGCCTCCGCCCGCAGTCTCGTTCCCCAACTCCGGCAGTTGGGCGAGGATTACACTGGCCCGTTGTTCGACCGCGTTCCACGTCGCTTCCAGCATTTCATGAGCGCCAGCCGGCATTGCAGCGACTTCGGAGGCAGCTGCCTCGGCTTCCGCCATGGCCGATTTTGCCAGTCCGCGGATGCGATCGACGACCTGTCTGGGATTGAGACCGCATTCGCGGGCAAAGCGCTGCCAGTCCTTTCCGCTGAGATGGTCGCCCCGGCTTTTACCGGCGATCTTTTGAGCCAAATTTTTGGTTACGTTGCCCCACACTTCACCACACATAATATCGTAAATCGGCGCGAGCGATGCGCCGCTGCCGCGGATCATGATCGAGTAGTTTTTGGCGTGGGCGTCCGTATTGCAACACAGGACGTTCACGACGACCATATCGAGCAGCCGGATAATATCAGTTGGGGGCAGATGCCGCCGGGTTACTTCAAACATGTCCTTCAAACTTGGCCCGCGAATTCCCGTTTGATTGGCCTCATACTTGGCGGACGGCGGCCTCCCTAGCGCCTGGCAGTAATCCTCCTGGTGCAGGCGACGCCAACGGCCGCCGACATCGGTTCTGTCGTATCGCTTTACAAGCAAGTAGGTTCGCTTGCCGGCCTTGCCGGTGGTGACACTCGAGGTCGGGATTTTCACGCGACGCGCCAATGTCAGGCAGAACGCCTCGTTCTGAACGCCGCCCGGCAGACGCGGGGAGTCCGGCTTGAGGATGTGCGTCGAGGGAGAGCCGTTCATTGGAACACAGATGCGGCCTTTTTCGTCCACCGCTACTGCAAGCTTTGACTGCGCGCCCGCGAGCGACATCGAGACCCCCTCCTCGCCTACGAGGAACGGCTTGTTCGGCAAGTCCTCCAGGACATGCTCGAGTTCATCGGGCGTTCCAATCGGTCGCCACTGAACCGAAGACGTTCTGCCGGGCTGCCCGATTGAGAGTGCGCCAGCGGTGTCGCCACCGATGGCGGATAAAAGCCCGATGACATCGCTGCGCGCCATCCCGAGAAGTTGACCAAGCGTTCGCAGTTGTTCGTTTTCTGGTAAAAGGTTCGTGGCCCAGGGCAGGAAAATATTGGGGCCGATGCGATCGTGTACCAGCGGCATCGTCGTCGAAATCGGAAACGCGCCGCGCAATCCAATCCAACCCGAATCATAAGTAAAGCCCGGCCCGCTCTTGTCGACATCGATCGTGCCGACGACCCGCTGCTCAAAATATACCGGCAGACCGGCCATCCGGCTCCTCCATGGCTTCTGGAAGCTCAGGCAAATCCACGGCCTCAGCTGGTGTTGACCGGTTGTGAGCCAGCATGTCGACAGGCGAGAACCCCAAGGCTTCAGCCACGAGGAGACTTCGCCCGAGTTGACAGGACGGTTTGCCGGCTTCGAGTTCGATCAGGAATCTGCGGCCAACTCCCGTCGCAAGAGCAAGCTGATCCTGGCGCATATTCAGGGCTTTTCGTCGGCCTCGGATCATCGACCCGAACGCCAGCGCCGTCCCTGAAGCCCTTCGGTCAACTGAGTTTTCATCGCTTTCCATGTCGGCACCATGTATCCGGGCAGGAACGTTCAATTGTAATTGATCGAAAGTTAACGAAATGTTCCCGCCGGGGAACATTCCGTTATGAGGGCGAGTTTTCGGGCCAAAAAGTAACCGCTCGGGAACATTATTTCACGCGGCAGTCCCGCCACACAAATGCATGAGTGGAAGCTAAGTGTTTGCGGGATAGCGCTCTCACAGCGCCGGAAAGCCAGCCATCGGACCGAAGCAGTCGGATCAAAACAATGGCGACGCAGGCCGCGCTGCGACAAAGGCGCAGATCACCTCTGCTCCGGCATGGCCGTGCTTGTTTCGGGCCGCGCGCCTTTTAAGCGGGCGTCAGCAAGAAAAACGTGGATGGCCGGGCGCGTCCAGGTTCGTCTCGGCCATGACTCTGGAGAGATAGCCCAATATGACGGGACGGACTCTAATTTCCGCACAACGGTGGCAGTGTCGATGGCCGCGAATGCGCTGCCGATCCCCGCCGTCAGGTGCCGCAGGGTCGATGATCTCGCTACGATGGAGAATTGCTTACCTGCCGCCCGAAGCGAGCTGTGAAGTCACGGTGTTGAAGGTATTTAACTGAATGCCAAGCGTCATCACCGCTGTAATGATGGCTACCGAGATGCCGGCGGCGATCAATCCGTATTCAATGGCGGTCGCGCCAGATTCGTCGTTCGCGAACCGCGTAATAAGTGCTTGCATCGTTTACTCCTGGTTTGTGGCACAACGCAATGGAAATTGCTGACAGATGTATTCCTATCAATCAGATGTTGGAGATGAATTAAATTGCTCTGAATAAATTTAATCAAATGGTGTTTGTGAATCGCATATAGACGTCGTCGCCGGGCCTGTCCCGGCGACCTCGAATTTTGAAGGCACAGAGCAATTACAATCGGGGTGGCCGGGAGACAAGTCCGGCCACGACCCGGAGACGTGTCATGTGTTTCAGCCTGGCAGGAGCCAGTCTAATTCGCGAACACGAAGGGCGGGCCACCAGCACGGCCTCATGGCGCAGCCCGTAGCCGCTCGCTCGAATTGGCGCGCCAGCATAACCCGCTCCGCTGGCTGTAGATGGCGTCAACCCCGGCGATTTGGTATGGCATTGACAAGTCGCTAAACCGGGAAATGCTCAAATGGCCAGGATGCGGACTCTCTATGGCGTGATCGCGGTTGCACTGGTGTCGGCCGGCCTCGGCTGGTTCATGGGTCTTAGTGGGGTGGCGCCGGCCGTTGGTAAGGAACCACGGTTCCCGCAACTGACCATGGCGCAGTTGAGTGATGAGCAGCGCCCGCTCGGCGAAGCCATCATGAAGATTTCGAGCGTTGGCATAGCAGGCCCCTACAATCCGATGCTGCGCAGTCCCGTGTTCGGGCAGCGCATGTTCGATCTGCTCGACTATCTGCGTTGGCATTCGTCGGTGCCACTGCGGCTCAATGAGTTTGCCATCTTGATCACTGGCCGGTTGTGGCGCTCGCAGGTCGAATGGTATGCTCACGGTCCGCTCGCCCTGAAAGCCGGACTGTCGCCGACGATCGTTGCCGATCTCAAGGCCAACAAGCGGCCGGCCGGCATGCAACCGGACGAGGCTGCGGTCTACGATTTCGTCATGGAGCTCTCGACCAGGCACGAAGTTTCAGACGAGACATTTGCCCGCGCCAAGATGCTGCTCGGCGAGCAGCAGATGGTGGACCTGACGGCGGTAACCGGCACCTACGTGACCATCGCCATGTTACTGGCCATGGCGGAGGAAGGCGTGCCGCCCGGTAAAGAGGCCCCGTTCGGGCCGGGCGACCCGTAAAGGGCATTGCGGCACGCGCGTCGTTCCGTCACCTTCCGGGACGGCGAAATGCTGAACTTAATGCAAGGTGCGCTGGTCGGGATGAGGCGCGAGAAGGACCGTCAAGGCGCAGCGACCTTGGGGAGGACACGATGGCGTCAGTAGCGATCCGGGGCGTCCGTAAGGCGTTCGGGTCCGTGTATGTAATCCACGATGTCAGCGTGGACATCGCCGACGGCGAATTCGTGGTCCTGGTCGGTCCTTCCGGCTGCGGCAAGTCTACCCTGTTGCGCATGATTGCGGGGCTGGAGCACATCAGCGGCGGCGAAATATTCATTTCCGATCGCGTCGTCAACAATCTGCCGCCGAAGGAGCGCGACACCGCAATGGTGTTCCAGAATTACGCGCTTTATCCCCATATGACGGTGGCGGCAAACATGGGCTTTTCCATGCGGCTGCGAGGCGCCGGCGCCGCGGAAATTGCCGAGCGCGTCAACAAGGCCGCGGATATCCTCGGACTGAAGCCTTACCTTGACCGGTATCCGCGCCAGCTCTCCGGCGGTCAACGCCAGCGCGTCGCCATGGGCCGTGCCATCGTGCGCGATCCCAAGGTGTTCCTGTTCGACGAACCTCTGTCCAACCTTGATGCCAAGCTGCGGGTGCAGATGCGCATCGAGATAAAGGCGCTGCACCAGCGGCTCAAGACCACCACAATTTACGTCACCCACGACCAGATAGAGGCCATGACCATGGCGGACAAGATCGTGGTGATGCATGACGGCCGCGTCGAGCAGATCGGCGCGCCGCTCGACCTCTATGACAGACCCGCCAACCTGTTCGTGGCGGGCTTTATCGGCTCGCCGGCGATGAACTTCTTTCCCGGCACCGTCCGCCTCAATGGGAGCACCGGGTTCGACGGTCCCGCCGGCGTACGCCTGCCGCTGCGGCTACCGGAGCGACGGACACCGGAGTTGTCCGACGGCGCACCAGTCATCTACGGCGTGCGTCCAGAGCATTTCACCCTGGAGGACGACGGCGTCGACGCCGAAGTCCAGGTGGTCGAGCCGACCGGATCGGAAACCCAGCTCGTTGCCAAGCTCGGCGGCCAGGATGTGCTCGCGGTCTTTCGCGAGCGCCATCAATTCAAGCCGGGCGACCGCGTGCGGCTCATGCCCAATGTGGGCCTCGTGCACCTGTTCGACCGGACGACCGGCAAACGACTCAACAGCTAGATTCCCTCCCCCGCAAGCGGGGAGGGAGACAGATCGCAAGATAAACGGAGGAAGCATCATGACTGATTTTACTCGACGCGCCCTCGCCAAGGGTGCAACCGCAGCCGCCGCAGCGGGTGCGCTCACCGGGCCGGCGCTCCTGGAATGGGCAAGAGCCTGGGCGCAGACCGCGCCATGGAAACCGGAGAAAAATGCACAGCTTGCAATGTTGCGGTGGAAATATTTCGTGCAGGCGGAAGACGATGCATTTGTGAAGCTGCTCGATGCCTTCACCCAGGCGACCGGCGTCAAAGTCATTGTCACCCGGGAATCCTACGAGGATGTGCAGCCCAAGGCCTCTGTGGCGGCGAATACGGGCGCCGGGCCGGACCTGTTCTGGGGCCTCTATTCGCTGCCGCACCTGTTTCCGCAGAAATGCATCGACGTGACCGACGTCGCCGAGTACCTCGGCAAGAAATACGGCCCTTGGGTGCAATCCGCTGTCACCTACGGCAAGAGCGGCAATAAATGGATTGACGTCCCGGTCTGCTACGCCGGAAGCCTTATGAACTATCGGATTTCAACGCTGAAAAAGGCGGGATTCTCGAAATTCCCGACCACCACCGACGAGTTTGTCGAACTCGCCAAAGCGACTAAGAAAAACGGAACGCCCGGCGGCATGGCGCTCGGCCATGCATCCGGCGATGCCAATACCTGGGTCTATTGGTGCCTGTGGGCATTCGGCGGCAACATTGTCGACAAGAACGACAAGGTTATTTTGAACTCGCCCGAGACCGAAAAGGCACTGGAATGGGCCAAGCAGCTTTACGACAACATGATTCCGGGCGTCGTCTCGTGGAATGATGCGTCCAACAACAAGGCGTTCCTGGCCGGCGAAATTCATTGGACCAATAACGGCATCTCGATCTACGCGGCGGCGCAGCGCGATCCCACCAAGAAGGACATCGCCGAAGACATGGATCACGCCTATTATCCGGTCGGCCCGGTCGGCAAGCCGACCGAACTGCATCTGATGTTTCCGCTGCTGGCCATGACCCACACCAAATATCCGCAGGCCTGCAAGGCGCTGATGGCCTTCATGCAGGAGGCGGCGAATTTCAACCCCTGGATCGAGGCGGCCGGCGGCTACTTGACGCCGGGCCTTGCGGCCTATGAGGCAAACCCGGTGTGGACCTCGGACCCCAAGCGCACACCCTTCCGCGACGTTGCCAAGCGGACGCTGACGGTCGGGGGATTGGGCTCGGTCGGCGAGAAGGCCGCGAGCGCGGTTGCCGACTTCGTGCTTGTCGACATGTTTGCAAGCTACTGCAGCGGCCGCGAGGACGCCAAAGGCGCGATCAAGATCGCCGAGCGGCAGCTGCAGCGGATTTATCGGGCATAGGACTGCAGGACGGGCACCGTAGGATGGGTTGAGCGAAGCGAAACCCATCCTCGACCTCTCCTCGCGGCACGGCCGATGATGGGTTTCGCAAGAGCTCAACCCATCCTACGCGCTAAGCCTGGACGGCAGGAACGAGTTCGACCAACGGACAGAACTCATGACCGACCTCGCACTCAAAGCAACGGCAGCCCCCGGCGCATCCACCTGGACTGCGCTCTCGACCAACCGCAACTGGCTCGGCATGTGGTTCATGCTGCCGGCGGCGGCGTTCCTGATCCTGTTTCTGGCCTACCCGCTCGCGCTCGGCGTCTGGATTTCGTTCACCGACGCGCGTATCGGCAGGAGCGGCGTGTTCATCGGGCTGGAGAATTACGACTGGCTCTCGGACGACTCGGTGTTCTGGCTGTCGGTCTTCAACACGCTGCTCTACACGGCGGTCGCCAGCGTGATCAAATTCGCGATCGGCCTCTATCTCGCGCTGCTGCTCAACGAGAACATGCCCTTCAAGGCGATGCTGCGGGCGATCGTACTGATCCCCTTCATCGTGCCGACGGTGCTGTCGGCAATTGCGTTCTGGTGGCTGTTCGATGCCCAGTTCTCGATCATCTCATGGTCGCTGCGTCACCTCGGGCTGATTTCCGGCAATATCGACTTCCTCGGCGATCCCTGGAACGCGCGCTGGTCGGTGATCTTCGCCAATATCTGGCGCGGCATTCCGTTCGTCGCGATCACGCTCCTCGCCGGATTGCAGACGGTGCCGCCGTCGCTCTACGAGGCTGCCACCATCGATGGCGCCAACCGCTGGCAGATTTTCCGCCACATCACCTATCCGATGCTCACGCCGATCATCGCCGTGGTGATGACGTTCTCGGTGCTGTTCACCTTCACGGACTTCCAGCTCATCTGGGTGCTCACAAAGGGCGGACCGGTCAATGCGACGCAGCTGATGGCGACGCTCTCCTATCAGCGCGCCATCATAAGCGGCCAACTCGGCGAAGGAGCAGCGATCTCCTCGGCCATGATACCGTTCCTGCTCGGCGCGATCCTGATCTCGTGGTTTGGCCTGCAGCGGCGCAAATGGCAGCAGGGCGAAAGCAATGACTGAGCTTGCTGCCGATCCGAAACTTGACGCTCCCAGGCTTGCGGCCGGCGATCACGCCGAAGGCATGAGCTATCTGGAGACGGTGCCGCGACGGCTGGTGACGCTCTACTTGCCGCTTGGCCTCATCCTGATCGTGCTGCTGTTCCCGTTCTATTGGATGACGCTCACCGCCATCAAGCCGGACGATCAGCTGCTGGACCTGGAAACGTACAGTCCGTTCTGGACCACCGCGCCGACCATCAAGCACATCAGTAAGCTCCTGTTCGAGAGCGCCTATCCGCAGTGGCTGTGGAACACCATGCTGGTCGCGGTCGTCTCCACCATCCTGTCGATCGTCGCCAGCGTGCTTGCTGCGTACGCCATCGTGCGGCTGCGTTTCCGCGGCGCCAACTGGGTGGGCGGCGCGATTTTCCTCGCCTACCTGGTGCCGCCTTCGATCCTGTTCATCCCGTTGTCGGCCGTCGTATTCCAGTACGGGCTGTTCGATACGCCGTTCGCCCTCATCCTCACCTACCCGACCATTCTGATCCCGTTCTCCACCTGGTTGTTGATGGGCTATTTCAAGGCGATCCCGTACGAGCTGGAGGAATGCGCCCTGATCGACGGCGCGAGCCGCTGGCAGATCCTCACGCGGATCATCGTGCCGTTGGCGATACCGGGGCTGATCTCGGCCTTCATCTTCTGCTTCACGCTGTGCTGGAACGAATTCATCTATGCGCTGACCTTCATCTCCTCGACCCAGAACAAGACCGTCCCGGTCGCCATCGTCAACGAGTTCGTTGACGGCGACATCTATCGCTGGGGCTCGCTGATGGCGGGCGCCCTGTGCGGCTCCCTGCCGCTCGTGGTCCTCTACGCTTTCTTCGTCGAGCACTACGTGGCGGCAATGACCGGCGCCGTGAAGGAGTGACGTTCCCTCCCTATTTCGAAGTTTCCTCCCCGCTTGGGCTACTTCCCCCCGCTTGCGGGGGAGGGTTAGGGAGGGGGTGCCTTTCCCCCACGCCGAGTTCGCCGACATGCCCCTCCTTACCCTCCCCCGCAAGGCGGGGGAGGGAAGCGCCATCGCCCCTCCCCTCCCCGCGCCGGTAAAATATGCTAGCGTCGTGCCCTCGGGCGGGGCGATCCGGCCGAATGAATTCGAAAATCCAACGGGAGAGATTCGATGCACAAGACCATGCGTTATTCGCTGCTGGCGTCCGCCACGGTATTGCTGTTCGGTGTCAGCGGCGGCGCGCAGGCGCAGCAGGTACCGCAGGCGCCGGACATGACCTTCTTCGTCACCAGCGTCGGCTCGGGCAAGGGCGGCGATCTCGGCGGCCTCGCCGGCGCGGACGCCCATTGTCACACGCTCGCCGCCACCGCCGGCGCCGGCAACAAGGCGTGGCGCGCCTACCTCAGCGGCTCCGATACACCGGCGGCTGGCAAGGCCGTCAATGCGCGCGACCGCATCGGCAAGGGGCCGTGGCAGAACGCCAAGGGCGTGGTGATCGCGACCGGCATCGACGACCTGCACAGCGCCAACAATAAGCTCACCTCCGAGAACTCACTCACCGAGCGCGGCACCCGGGTCTCCGGCTTCGGCTATACGCCCAATTGGCACGATGTGCTCACCGGCTCGCAGCCTGACGGCACTGCGTATCCTGGCAATATCAACATGACCTGCAACAATTGGGTCAGCGGCGAATTCGGCAAGGCCGGAGTCGGTCATGTGGATCGTCGCGGCGGCGCCGATAACGAATACCAGCGCTCTTGGAACGCCGCGCACCAGTCGCGCGGCTGCAGCCAGGCCGACCTCATCGCCACCGGCGGCAACGGCCTGTACTACTGCTTCGCGCAGTAGAGCGGGAGCGCGGGCGTCCCGCCCGCTCCTCTCCGCGCTGCTTGCCGATTGCGCGGAGACGGTGACCTCACTGGCGCGTCGCGGAGTTTGCCCGCGGCGCGCTTTAGGTTTTTTGGGGCGGGGGGTGCCTCAATGGGGGTCGGCGCGCACCCTCTGCAAGACGTTGATCTATCTCATGAAAAAAGGGGTATTTCGTTCTGCCAAAATTCTGGGCGCTGCAAGGCGGTGCCGTGGGTAAGACTATCCCTACCTTGCCGAAAGCGGACGCTTCATAGGGGCTGCGGGGCCGTATTCCCTGAGAACAGGGAAAATAACAGGGAATTTGCATTTTTTGGCCATCCTGGTGTTTCTTCAGCGTTAATTTGTGCAGCAATTCCAGAATATTGCAGCCCAATTCCCGCCGGGGCGGATCAGCGAATACCTTGCGCCCGAGCAGGGAACTGATCAGCCGGAGCGGGGAAAAAGAGGGATTCTCCTCCGCTGATAAGACAGAATAGGCCAGAACTGCGAGCATATTTATTGATGCATAGGACTATATAGAAGGACTGTGATTATTTGATGGCAGCGTAGCAATTTTGTTCGCGCCGGCCGGTTTCGTGCCCTGCAGCCACGCAGGAAACGCCGAGCCGGTTCAGCGCCTCGCCTATGATTTTCGAACTGCCGCTCGACGGCCGCGCGAACCAGCGCGTTTTGTGTGTGGCCCGCGGCATCCAGTCCGGCGACGAACTGGCCGATCGAATTGGCGGCCTGTTGCACGTCCCACAGCCCGAGGGTCACGCTCCATATAAGACCTCGCGGGAGCGATTAATTCCGGCGCGGATGAACGGATTCTTGATCGCGGAAGGCTCGACGAGATTAACCGGCTGGCCGAGAAGATTCTCCAGGGCATTGGCGAGACCGAAGAACTGCTCCAGCGGCGCCAGAGCGCTCCCGGCCTTGAACTCGACCAGGAAATCGGCATCGCTCACCTCAGGATCGAAGTCCGTGCCGCGCGCAGCCGAGCCGAATACTTCGAGCCGCGCGACATCGTAGCGCTTGCATAGCGCAATCAGCGCGTCACGCTTGTCGGCGATCTCAGCGTGCATGTCGTCTCCGGGGTTTGTTCAATCAGTATTAATTCTATCACTCTACGCGGTTTCGACCTCGCCATTTCGCTGTACCGCTTCTTTCCCTGCTGGTACAATTTGCTCGCCACGGCGGTAACGACTCCAATCCTTGTATTTCTAAACGTGGGAAAAATCTCCCCTCCCACCGTCAATGCAATAGCCCCCTTACTGCCGCGAGCACCGCGCTCCACCTTTGTGCCTCGACGATCGCTCGTTTCAGCAACAGCAGCGTGCGCGCCCAATGAGGCGAACCGCGCGGAGCAGCCAGTTTCGGGATTTCTCGACATTGTTTCCGTCGGGTGCATCTCCCGGAAATCTGGCTGCCATGAAGCGTGCGTCGAGCTGTGCGTAAATCTTTCCGCGAAAATCGGGCTGACCGTGCCAATGATTGGTCTCATTGAAGTTTTAGAAAAGTCCGTCTGCGATCGTCATAGGCAGCGACGCGTCAGATGCGTGTCGCAATACGTGCCGCGGTGCGAATGTCTTCGATTCGCACACCAAGAGCTTGCAGCGACTGACGCATGTCGTTGAACACCGGCTTTGTACCGGTCGGGTCTGAGATGGTAAGGATGGCAGTGAACGGCACGCCGTTCTCAGGCACCTGCTCTCCGGCTCGGGTCAGATATTCGACGAACAAACGCCAGTTTGACGACTTGCCCACACCGTTCGACATTGTGCGCGCAAAAATCTTCACCGGGCTCCATTTGAGCCCGTGTTCGATGCGCTCGGCTTCAACCACAGGCGCTTCGGCCTTGCCAGGAAGGTAGATCGGATCGAGGCGGCGCTTCCAGCCGACCTTGCCCTCGTTGCTGAAGTCTTCCTGCTGCAGGGCCGCGTCAATATTGATGCGCACAAATTCCGAGCCGAAACGGGGATCAAGCGGGGGTGTCGAGACCAGGGTCAAGCGCGCGGTGCCGCGGCATTTTCCGTCCCGACCCACCAAGGACGGAGGCCACGAAAAATTAAAGGCGATCTGCTGGTCCCGGCGCAGGCGAGAGGCAAAGACGAGCGTGATCTGGTGATCATCGCCTTCAAGGATTTCGCGGGCGGAAAGCGGCTTCCCGAATCCGACCAAATCGCGCGCTACGGCGCGGATCGCCTTGGATCGTAAGACGGTAGGCATTTCGGTGTGATGCAAGAGCAGGCCGATCAGCGTCTCGCGCGAGACGGTCCCTTCGATCATGTGTTCAAGGACGGCAGCGGTCTTGGCGACAATGGGCGTCGCGTAGCTGGTGCCACAGCCGTCGCAGACAGAACCGTCCGGTCTGATTGAGAAGAGACCGTGGCCCGCTGGACTTTGCGGCGAGCCCGAACCGCCGATATGGGCCAAATCGGGCTTCACACCAGCGCGCAAACCAGGCCCGCGTCTCGAATAACGTGTCGGGGCAAAGGGAAGCGAGGTCGGTACGCCGGGCGGATTAAGCGCAGCTACGGTGACGTTGCGGACGCTTTCGGCTGGCATCAAAAGCCCGTCATTGCGAGCCGATGCCAAATGAACTAGCGCTTGCGTCTCGTTCGCGGGCCATTCAGGCCGAAGGTCTTGCGGGGCGGTATTCCCTGTCGGCAAGAAAAGTATCGCGTCGTTCGCCTCGGCAATCTGATCCATGCGCGCGGCAAACTGGCTGTACCTGTCGCGTTGCGCGGGGTGTTGGATGTTGAGGCTCATATTGAAGACACGAACGCCATGCCGAGCCTTGGCATCGGCCATAGCGTATTCGATTTCCTCGAAAAATTGCAACACGCCATACGGGTAATAAGACGTAAACGCTGTCGTGTTTTGGTCGTCAGGATAGACAGCAATGTCGGCGATCTCGGCACCGTCGGGCTCGGCACAAACCTCGTTACCGTTGAGCGCGCTGCCGGCGACGGCAAGCCCGCCGATGAACGTACCGTGCGCATGATTGGAGTCGGCGACATCAAGTAAATCCCAACGGTAAATAATCCAATCAGAAAGTTGCGGGCTGATGCCGCCGTCGATGACGCCAATGCGCGGGTAGGTCCTTGTCGAACTGCGCGTCGGGATAGAAAGCTCCGCGGGTTGGGTTCGGCTTTCGGCCGCGGCAGCTTGGGCCGACGCTTTACGGCCGTCGATGGTACGCACCACCATCGGCGGTAGATCGATATGCTTGACCAACGGATGATGTTCGAGAAAGGCTAGAAGCCGCCGGTGACGATCAATCGACTGGTCGAAGGGCGCCAAATCGGTCGGCCGGCGGCGTTCAGGTGGCGTGACTAAATCCAGAAGCAGCGTTGGCGGTTGGGCGGAGCGTCCGAGGTGCGCCGAAATCAGTGGCTGTGGTTTCCCACCCATGGGCAGCCGTTGCACCGTAAGCCCTGCTCCAATGGAAGCCAGGCCTTCGAGGAAGGTGGAATAGAGCTTTTGCCGATTGGCATCGTACGCGTCCAATTGGCTGCGAAGAGGCGGCATGTCGAACAATTCAATGTAATAGGCGCTGCCAGTCATGGGGCGCGCCAGCCATGAGATCGCTTCCTCGACTGAGAAGGAACGGCGATCACGCGGACCATAAAGCTCGATTCTTTCGATGGCACCCGTCTCGCTGCGCGCGGCCGATGGAACTGAAACCACTTTATTGCGCGTTTTGTCGAACTTGAGTCTGGTCTCAGGTTCGGCGTCGGCGATTTCGGCGGCAATTTCGCGAAGCGCGCGCGGACGCGCTTCGAAAAACATTTCGCCAAGATCACCGCCGCCGACGGGGGTAACGCGGGCGGGTTTGAATAGAGCGGTGAGGGGGCGATGGCTTTTGGCCCAAGCATCGCGGCGTAGAATGACTTTGATGTAGCCGATGTCGCCCTGGCTTTGGGCTTGGGCTTCAAGGGTGCGCGTAATGGCGGCAAGCTGGGCGATCAGTGCCCCCTTGTGCTCGCGAAATTCGCGATCGCGGTTCGCGAAAAAATCCTTCTTGGGTCCACCGCCGCCGGCGTCGCGAGCTTCCTGGTAATCGCTGTCATTCAATATGATCTGAAGTGGACTAGCCATGAGAGGTTACGGCTCCGCTGTCATCCAAATCTTTTTCCGCGCTTTTGATCTGGCGGCTGATCGTTGATTTGTCCTTGCCGGCGATTCGCCCGATGTCCTCAAGAGAAAAGCCTAGCTGCCGATCCTCCTTCATGGAGCGGAACAGTGCGCCGTTGCCGGAAAAGATGAGTTCCTTACGGACGGGATCGATGCGGCCGCTGTTAAGCGTCGCGAATTGACGCAAAGTGTCCAGCAAAAGGCGCTCTTCGCCGTTTTGAACCGCCATGGTCTTCTTGTATGTGCGGACCAGCGTCTCGATCTCGGCGCCGGTCGCAGCATCCGTAAACCAAGCGATCATTCGCAGATGCGTTTCCGGTGCTTTGACGGGCGGCATAAAATGACGCGCGATTTCGACGCGCACGTCGAATTCAGGCTTCGGGATTTCAAGCTGCACCTCGAAGCGGCGCCATACAGCCGAATCGAGCAGGTGCGGATGATTCGTGATGCCGATCGTCAATCCAACGTCACGGCGCGTATCAAGATTTTGTAAGAGGGCGTTAACCACGCGCTTAATTTCACCGACCTCCTGCGGATCATCGCGGAGTTTGGCAAAGGCGTCGAATTCGTCGAGCAACAGCACGCATCGATAGCGGTTGGCGAAGGCAAACAGGTTCGCGATGTTGCGAGCAGTCGTTCCGAGGAACGAGGAGACGAGGCCGTCAATCCGCGCGAGCAGGATGGGAAAGTCGAGTTGGGTCGCCATCCAAAGAGCAAGGCGCGTCTTGCCGGTTCCGGGTGCGCCGTAGATGAGGCATGTCTTTGCTGCTTGAATCCCTAGGTCCGAAAGCGATTCACGATTGTTCCATTCCTCCAAAACGGCTTGCACGGCCTTGGATACCGTTTCATTGAAAAGTGGCGCTGACGGGCGCGTCGCCGAAGGAAAGATGACCTGGGCAAGCGGGGCGGAGGTTTCCCGATCGACGGGGACTTGAGTGTTGGGCGTCAAGCTCTCGCCGGAAAACTCCGCACGTGATCGTACAATGCGGCTCGGCGACAGTTCAGTCGTCCGCTCCGCGGCGGTCAGCAGACTCGACAGCGCGCCGGCCGCTTTGCCGTCGCCCTCGTGCACGAGAGCATCCCGTAGTCGCTCGACCTGCTTGCGCACCGCCGGCGAAGGCTGGGCCAACGCAGCTCTGCAGAGGGCGTGAATGATAGGAAAATGTTCCATTCAGTCCGGAATCCTTTGATTCGCCGGTCTCAGTTCAATGCATATATCACCCTATTCGTTGCGTTTCAATTAATTTTGTTGCATTGAGAGATTAGGTCGTTGCGCTATATTCCTAAATCGTTGCTGTCATAAGCTGGGTTGTCATCGACAAGGCATTGATTTTTGTTCTGTTTTTGTTCTTTAGAGAAACTTCAGGAGGAGCGAGGCAGGACGGCGCCGCCCTCAAAACCGGTAAAACCCCGCCGGATTGTCCACCATGATCCGGCGGCGCATCGCTTCGTCCGTTACCCAGTCGCCGAAGGCGTCGACGAGGTCGCCGTCGTTGGGATTGACGACATACTTGTTGGGGTGCGGCCAGTCGGTGCCCCACATGATCCGGTCCGGCGCCGCCCCGATCAGGGCCTGTGCCATCGGCTTCACGTCATCATAGGGCGGCAGATCGGTTGCGCTGACCCGGTTGGCGCCGGAGATCTTGACCCACGTGTTGCCGCGGCGCACGAGCTCGATCAGCGCCTCAAAGCCCGGCGCCCGCACACCCGCGGTCGCGGGCTGGTAGGCGAAATGGACGATCGATATCGGCACTTTGACGGCCGCAAGCGTCGGCAGCAGCGCGATGATGTCCTTGCCGGGAAACAGGAACTCGATGTGCCAGCGAAACGGCGCGATGCGCATGGCAAGCTCAGGGATTGCGCGCATCTCGATCGGCATGCCGCCCTTGTTGTCGGTGTTGAGGCGCACCCCGCGAACGCCGCGCGCATCGAGCGCGGCGAGTTCGTCCTCGCCGATATCCATCATGATCGCCACCACGGCGCGCGCGCGGTTGGTGGTTTCGGCGTTGAGCGCCGCCATGCCGTCGAGGATCGCCGAATTGTCGACGCCATAGACCGATGGCTGGGTGAACACCACCCGCTCGATGCCGAGAGTCTTGTGCAGGTGCTTGAGGTCGGAGAGCGTTGAATCCGGAGGACTGTATCCGCGCGCAGGGGACAGTTTGTAGCGCCGCTCGAACACGTGGACGTGCGTATCGACGGCCCCTTTGGGCAAAGCCAGCTTCGGCTTGCGCGGATTTCGATCCGGCGGCAGGCAATCGCGGATTTCCTCGGCCATCATGATCCTCGTGCGAAGCGGCTGAGGATCACGGGTTCAGATCGGGCGATACATGATGACGGAGCCGTCGCTTGCGATAAGCTTCGCTTGCACCGGACGCGCCTGATCGTCGAACCAGACGTCTTGCGAATAGCGGCTGTTGACGGTGTAGCGGCGGGCCCGGACGGTCCGGGCATCGACCTTCACGTCCTCCTCGCCGCCGTCGCGGACGGAGACCGGCATGATCTGCCCGTCTTTCGTGTCGAGCATGACGGGTCGCTTCAGCAACTCCGGATTCCAAAGGCTTGCCGGCATGATGTTCGGGTCAACAAGGGTGGCCTTTCCGTCCACCTTGACCTCAAGACTGGAGCCCTTGGCCGCGGCGGAAACCGTATGACGTGTTCCGTTGTCATCGGATGTCGAATTGAGCGCCACGAGTTTTCCGTCGACCCACCGCTCGGTCTCGGTGTGTTGCAGACGGTACGCCGTGACGAACAGAATCTTGACGGTGAGATCGGTGGAAAGCGAGACCGTGGTCTCCTTGCCGCTGCGATTTATTTCGATGGTGTGCGTGCCGATCTGCTCGCCGTTGCGGGTGATCGCAAACCGCAGGGTTTCGGGGGAGGCCTGCGATCCTCCGATGCCGAACAACACCACTCCGATTATCGCAGCCGCCGCCAGTCTCATGGGCAATCTCCGCACTCGCGTGAGGTTCACATTATGCCCCGCCCCGACACGGTTGGCGCAAAGCCAAATTTTTTTCAAGGCCCAACATCGACAACGATTTCAGCGTAATTGGGGCGCGCCAACAACGTTGCTGACCGCCGTCGTCCGCGCCTCTTTCGGCGTCTTGCCTGTCCACCGTCTGAACGCATGAGTGAATGCGCTCGCTTCCTTATAGCCCAGCAGCCATGCGATCGCGGATATCGAAAGGTGCCCTTCTCGCAAATAACATGTTGCAAGATCGTGACGCAGTTCATCGAGAACTAGAGCAAAGCTCAGTCCTTCGGATTCCAGTCGACGGGCGAGCGTTCTTTGGCTCATGCCGAGCTTGCGCGCCAGCTCGTCGGCCCGCGCGTTTCCGTGTGGCAGAAGCGTGACGAGGGCATTCTCCACATTCATTCGCAGGGCCATCGGCGGTGTTTCTCGCTCCGATTGAGCCTGCTCGCAGTAGTTGACCAAAATTTTGTTGAGGAATGGATCTCGACTCACGACGGGCATGCTGCCGATCGTCCGTTGAAATGCGATCTCGTCAGTCCCGCTGTCAAATGTCACGTCGCAGCCGAAAAATGACCGAAACTCAGGAGAGACCCGGCCTCTATGATGCGCAAGCGTCACACGGATCGGCGTTAGGCGGTGACCTGCCAGGTGTTGGCACAAACGGACCAGTGCTGTTACGAAGCATTCGATCTGATGCCGGTCCCGGTGCCGCGATACGCCGACATACCTGAGGGTTAGTTCAAAGGCCTTTTCGCCGCAAAACGCAAGTCGAACGCCCTCGTTTGTGATCGAGCTGTAGCGCGCTCCGCGCTCAAAGGCACTGTCGAGCGTATCGGAGGACGACAAGACATAGTAGAGAATTCCGATCTCGCGAAGGTCGAGACTCTGCCCGATATGGAATCCGAGGAATTCATCTTCCAGCGCCTCCGCCACCAGGTTGAGAAACTTTATCTGGCTCTCTACGCTCAGCCGCAGGGTTGAATTTTCCATCTGCTTCGTTGTCAACCCGGCTTTGTTGAGCAATGGCATCACATCTTTTCTAGCCTTGACTGCCCGCGCATAAGCCGCCCGCGTCAGCCCCCCTGCGGCAGTGGGAAGGTTTAGTGTCCTTGATTGAGAACTGCGCGGAATTTTTACCATGTCGCTCTCCCAATGATTCGAATTGGCGCGTCCAAGCAAGTGTTTGGCATGAAATAACAAGACTTGTGGCCATTATCACACGTAAAAACGATCGCTTCGCACGACAACTCCGACGGTGAGTTCGCAACAAATTTATTGTCGCGCTCTCCGGCGCGGTATTCGAACATTGGGAGTCCGCCGCCCATGATTTGGAAGGGAACCAATTTGAGCAAGCGATCCTGTAAAACGAACCTTGAATCGCGTTTGCTTGAGGCGCACGTGAAGCTCCGACTGGTCTCTCAGTGTGAGGACGGATCGGCAACGACAACGCTTGCACGCCATGGTTCATATGAAGTCCGGCTGTACGAGCCGCCACATGATTTTTCCGCCGGCGATTTCCTTTTCTGGATTGAGCTGTTCGATCATGACTGCCAGGTTTCTCTTGACAGCCGCGGTACTCATATCCTCGAGGATGC
>DATGCX010000006.1:0-2314 GCA_035311445.1 Xanthobacteraceae bacterium
AAGCAGCGGGTCATGCGCGCCGGCCCTCGCGACCGTGACCGGCAGCGGAATGGAGCGGAAGACTTTGTCGGGATCGTAGCGCTGCTTAGATTCTACCTGGGCGAATGCTTGACAAAAAGAATCCGACAATTGTCGCTGCGAAGGTCAGGCGGCAAGCAGATCGACGATTTGTTGAATGGCTTTGTCGGCGCGGTGGTAAGCGGTTTCCAATTTGCTGTGTGGCTGGTGACTGGCGACGGGGCGGTGGTGGAAGCGGCTGTTGGCAAGCGGACCGCAAAGCCGTTTGTGGAAGAAGAGAAAGAGCAGCGCGACCTGGACGCCTTTCGGGGAGAGTCGGTAGGCGTAGCGGGAACCATCCCGCTGCAGCAGGCCGTGACCTTTGAGTTTGCGCAGGTCGTAGCGCAGCTGGTTGATGCCGTAGCGTCTGTCGGAGAGATGGAAGGTGGAGATAACGATTTGATGGATTTGCTTTGCGGACCAGCCGCCGATGTGGCCGCCACCGTGCAGGAGGACTTCGAGCAGACGGATGACGCGCGGATCATGCAGCTTGATGCCGGGATAGCGGACCGCGCCGACGGTGATGGGGAGGGCGAGACGTTGCAGCAGCGGGAAGTCAACATGGACGTTGAGCCATTGCGCCTGGAAGCTGGCGAAGCGATCTGTGATGGCTAGGAACCGCTCGCGCACGGCATTGAGATGATCCAGTCCCTTCCTGAGATGAAAATCGGCGAGGTTGTTTGAGACCAGCTCGTTGCGCAGGTAGGTGGCAAACTTTTCGTATTGCTTGAGGAAGGCGTGCTTGAAATAGGCACGGAAGAGATGGTGGCCGTGCTCGACGCGGTCGATGATGGTGGCGAGTTTGCCGCGCAACCTGCGGTTCACCCGGGTGCCGAAGATTGCGGCGATCTTGTCGCCGGTGAGCCGCCACAGACCGAGCTCGCAGCTGCGTTCGAACAGTTTGTGGATAGGAAAGTGCCGCTTGAAGATGAAGTTGCGGCAGTATTCGATCTGGGCGATGGCGTAGAAGCGCGACAGGTTGAGCCGGGTGCGCTCCTTGGCGGAGAACTTCGGGCCCAGGATTAGCGTCCAATAGTCGAGCCGTTGGCGGATGATCTCCGGGCTCAGCCGATCGGCGGCGGCCTGCAGCGCGGCCACGTCATCTACGGCGAGAAAGGCATTGTCGGTCTTGCGGAAGCCGATCCGCGCTCGGTTGAGCTCCTGCTCGATGAAGTTGTGACCATTGAGGTAATACGTGGTCTGGAACGGCAGGAACGAGGCGACCCGCATGACCATCGGGCCGAGGGTTTCGTCACGGATGTAGAAATAGTAGTGGGTGAAGCGGCTGCGCTGACGCGCCAGGATGCGGTAATTGGCGTCCTTGGTGGGGTATTTTGGCACGGTGACGCGAAAGGTCGGCCCCTGCTCCATGCTCTTGAGGATGTAATAGACGCCGTAGCTATCCGCCCGCACCATGCGGCGTTGCCACGGCAGGACATAGTCTTCCTTGCGCACGCTCTTTTCGGCCCATTCGATCGGGATGCGATGATTGCGTGCGAAGGCTTCCACCCAGTTCTGGTAGTCGGCGGTGCGCTGGCTCAGGATCTCCCTACTGACCACGGGAACCCCAACGACCTGATGGAAGAAGTTCACCACCCGCTCGGGCCGCGACAGCCCGCTGAGGTAGCCGTATATGACGATGCGGTCGAAGCAGTGGTAGACGAAGGCCAGCAAGCCGCCGAACAGCTGGGCGAACAGGTCCATGGCAAACCCCGCGAGACCCGGTAGGGATCGAAAATCTGCCAAGCGTGGCCCGGGCAAGCGGATCGTGGAAGGCGGTGGCATTCGGTTGGCCGACGAGGTGCGCTATATCCAGCGCCGGGCCGCTAATCACGACGGACGCATTGTCACGATTGGTCAGCTGGTCCTGTTCTCGACCGAAACCGGCGATGCATGGCTGCTCGACCGCACTGATTTCCTGGCCGCAAGGCTCGCCCGAAATGGCGAAGCTGAACCGATCCGGATCGTGGAAACCGCGGCCACGTTTGCCATCGAATGGAAGGGCCACTATCGGATCAATGGGCCGACGTTCGTCTATTCGGATCAGGATACCGGTCGCGCCATTACCATCCTCGGATACCCAACCGACAAACTCGTCGACATCGAATAGCCCGCGGCAACGCTCAACACCGATCAGGTGGAAAATTTCAAATATGTTTGGCTAGGCATTGGTAGCAAACGCGATCTGCGGGAAGGCTTCGCACCGCCCTCGCGCGGCTCGAAGCGACAGCCGGCGGGATTTCCGACCGGTTTTCGG
>DATGCX010000007.1:0-4334 GCA_035311445.1 Xanthobacteraceae bacterium
CAGAAGCCAAGCCTGATCGAGTATTGCCCGGTCGAGCTTCGCATCGGTCAGTTTGGTCCTGTTGAGCCTTGCGGCCCGCAACAACGCGCCGGAGAGATCGAGTCGGGACAAATCGAGGCCCGAAAGTTTCTTGCCGGTGAAATCGGCGGGCTGTGCGGAGGTTGCAGCGGCAATGATGGCTTCGACCTCCGCGCGCGTCATCTCCGCGGCCGTCATCGCAGGCGAAGTCAGATCGACATGCTGCATCATGTTCTGCGCCGCCGCCGGAGCGGCGAACACGAGCCCGAACATCCCGAACGCGGCGGTGCAGATCGATGCGCGTCTCATGGTGCGGATCTCTCCGTTGGCGTGCGGTCTTTTGCCCGCGAGGCCCCGTCACTCCACTTGGGTCGAGGCTACCCGTGCCCGGTCGCATATTCGATCACATTAGCGCGACCCTTGCCACGACTCCACGTAACGGAAGCGACGAGACACATTTCGCCGCGCGGGGTTCGATAGGATCATCGGTCAGCTTCCATTTAGCCGAAAGTGAATGCGTAAGCCTGAACACCCGGGTCGAGAAACTGGATCTCGAATTTGCGGTCGCCGATGGTGCCGCTCTGTCGGACGAGCTGGTAGAGGCGTTGCCTCGTGACGACGCCCTGTCCATCGGCATCGGCGTCCGCGCCGTGGCTGGCGCCTGGCGGCGCGCCGTCGATGGTGACGCGGAACCGGACCGGTCGACCGCCCGGCGCAGGGCCGAGCACGAGATGTAGGTCGCGCGCGTGAAACCGGTAGACAATGCTCCCACCTTCCTTGTTGAGCACCGCATATTCCTTGCCGATGGTCCAATCTCCCGACAGCCCCCACTCGTTGAGCCGCGGCGACGTCACGGTGTAATTGTGGCGATTGTCTTTGACGGCGCCGCCAGGCGACACGAAGTGCTCCCCTCGGTCATAGCCAACATAGGTCTCCGGCGATCGGACATTGCCCATGTCCGGCGCCGCCTCGGCGCCCAAGGCGTTCACCGAGACCACGTCAGCCGACACGTCGGCATTGCCTGCCTCCGCGAGCAGTTGCTGGATCACTCGTTCCGACTCGTCATAGTCGCCTTCGCCGAAGTGGTGGTGACGGATGTGCCCCTGACCGTCGATGAAGTAATGCGCCGGCCAGTAGTGATTGGAGAAGGCACGCCAGATGGCATAGTTGCTATCGATCGCGACCGGATAGCCGATCTTGAGCTCAGAAACCGCGGTGCGCACATTGTTGAGGTTTTTCTCGAACGCGAATTCCGGTGTGTGAACACCGATCACCACCAGCCCCTGATCCTTGTACTTCTCCGCCCAGGCCCGGACGTAGGGGATCGCGCGTAGACAGTTGATGCAGGAATAGGTCCAGAAATCGACCAGAACGATCTTACCCTTGAGCCCGTCGGTCGTCAGCGGTGGCGAGTTCAACCATTCCACTGCGCCGGATAGCGCGGGCAGAGCGCCCTCGATCGGCAGGTCTTCAACTTTGGCTGTCGGCTTGGCCTTCATCATCATGGTGGAATTGCCGCTCATGACAACGGACGGCTGCGTTTGTGCTTCCGTTGTGCTGGACGTCGATCCGAATCGATCGAGCAGCCCCTGTTCGAGCCAGGCCGTGCTTGCGATTGAAACGCGCGTGAGAAATCCGGCATCGAGGCCCAGCGCGATGGTCGCAACTGCAACGAGCACCGCGGCTCCCAAGCCGCGCCGGACCCATTCGCCGACCCCGAGCGACCGCTTCATTACGGCGAAGACGCGGCCGCCGACGAGCAGTGCCAGCGCCAACGACGTGGCGGCCCCTGCCGCGTATGCCAGCAGCAGCAGCGACGTTCCAATGCTCGCGCCGCGCAGGGCGGCTCCCGACAAGATGAGCCCCAAGACCGGACCCGCGCACGGCAGCCAGAGGAGACCGGTCGCAACACCGAGCAGAATCGAGGGCAGCAAGCCTGATCGCTGCGTCGCGTCGGCGTGCTCGACGGATTGGGACAAGCGCGCTCCGAGTGTAACGAAAGGTTTGGCGAGGTGGTCGGCGAGTCGAGGAAAAATGAGCGTGAGGCCGAACATGGCCAGCAACATTATAGCGGCCGCTCGGCCGTATTGGTTGGCCTTGACTGCCCAGCCGCCGGCGACGGCCGCCAACGTGGCCACAACCGCAAACGTCACGGCCATGCCGACGAGCATCGGCACTCCGCTACGAACGAACGGGCGGTCCGCCCTGGCGAACACGAAGGGCAGCACAGGCAGAATGCAGGGGCTGACGATAGTGAGTACGCCGCCAAGATAGGCCAGCACGAACAGGATCATTGCCGGAAGCTTCCGATGTCAGGCGGCGGCGACCTTGAAGGTCATCGCGACGCCATTGATGCAGTAGCGAAGGCCCGTCGGCTTAGGGCCGTCCTTGAACACATGACCAAGGTGGCCACCGCAACGGCTGCAGTGGACAGCCGTCCGCACCATACCGAACGAGGTATCAGTCGTCGTGCCGACGGCCTTATCCAACGGCGCCCAGAAGCTCGGCCAGCCAGTGCCGCTCTCAAATTTGGTGGTTGAGGAAAACAGGTCGAGATCACAGCCGACGCAGGCGAAATTGCCGCGCCGTTTCTCGCGCAGAAGCGCGCTAGTGAAGGGACGCTCCGTCGCGGCCTGCCGCAACACCGCATATTGATCGGAAGTCAGACGCTTGCGCCATTCGGCATCGTCGCGCGTGACTTCGAACGTTTCGGCCGCGCACGCCGCAATCGTCGACAATGGGGCGCTGGATGCTGCCGCCAGGCTCATCGCGCCAAACGTCAAGAGACGGCGTCTCGTCATCATGATGCAACCGTCCCGTTCGGATCCGGCAAGGCAAATATGCACAAGCAAAAACGAAGGGAAGAGTTATATTGACGCGGCAATAACGAATAACACATATGTGATCACAAGGCGTCTCAGGGAGTGACCAACATGTCATTACCCAAGCAGCGTAACCTCGAACGCCCGCGATTGCCTCGCAGATTTTGATGGGACCATCTGTTACAGGGGGAACTATGGTCGTTGCCGGGATGATCCAACTCCATACGCTATACCCTGCTGTAAAACGAAGGAAGAACGACATGACCGGACAAGCGCCACTTCGAAGGCCTCCTTGCTTTATGACGGGCTCTCTGACCTTTGCCGTCGTACTTGCAGCTTGCGTATTGATGACCGCCGCGACGGCGCAAGACAGCCTACCCGATTACTCCGCTATAATCGCTTCGCCCGATCGGACAGATGCGGACCTGCAGACCGACAAGCGGCGCGATCCTGTCAAGCTACTAGCATTCACTGCCGCTCGCCCCGGCATGAAGGTGTTGGATATGGGCGCGGGCGGTGGGTACAGCACGGAATTGATGGCGCGCGCGGTAGCCCCGAGTGGTGTGGTGTACGGTCAAAATCCTGCAGATCTAGGCGAGCGTGCGAAGACGAGGTTCGAAGCGCGACTAAAAGCGCCAGCTGGAAAAAATATCGTGAGCTTGGTGCGGCCGTTCGACGATCCGGTGCCCTCCGACGTGCACGACTTAGACCTCATCACATTTCTGTTTTTCTACCACGATACCACGTACATGACTGTCGACCGCGCTGAGATGAACCGCAAACTGTACGCGGTGCTCAAGCCCGGCGGGGTTCTTGTGATCGCCGACCATTCCGCGAGGGCCGGCGACGGCGCCTCGGTCGGCAAGACCTTCCATCGCATCGAGGAAAGCGCGTTACGCCGCGAAGTCGAAGCGGTTGGATTCAAGCTCGTCGCCGAAGGCGATTTCTGGCGCCACCCTGAGGATCCACGTGATTTCTCGATCCAACCGCCGAGCGGCAGAGCGGTGGATGAGTTCGTGCTCAAACTTCAGAAGTCGATGTGAGTCCGGCTACTCTCGCGCAGCGGCTGGTATTGAGTTCATCGGGTTAACACCGGTGCAGAAGCAGGAATTTAGAAAGATAAAGATTAAGCAAGGTCCAGTAATCGAGTAGCGTGCGTGCCATTGCGTTGCGTTAGGGGAAGTTCACGCGGACTGAGGACTCGTGAGGCCGAGCATCCGATACTGACGCGACCACTCGGCCGGGGCATCGCAGAGACGGGCAACTCCAATCCGCGCGGCAGCCGACCTTCGATCGCCGCCTTGACCAGATCGGGCGCGAGCAAGGCGGTCGGCCAAATCAAATATTGTGGCCGCCTGCCTGCGGTCAGCGACTTATCCTTTCACCTGAGAGTGGCTCGACGCATGCGTCAGCCCCCTTCGAGCGGCAATTACATCGTCGGCCATGATGGATTCCACCCTCAACCCGCGTCCTGCTAGGTATCCAGAACGGGCA
>DATGCX010000008.1:0-14731 GCA_035311445.1 Xanthobacteraceae bacterium
ACTGGCCGCGGGATCGCAAGTGCACGCAGGCACGCAACCCGCAGATCGTCATCGAGCACGGCGACTGGCGCCGCTCCGATGACGTCTTGCGTCGCCGCCACCGCAAATCCCGCGACCGGCAGTCCACTTGCCAGCGCTTCGAGCAGCACCAGGCCGAACGTGTCGGTGCGGCTCGGAAACACGAAAACGTCGGCGCTTGCGTAAATGGCGGCGAGCTCTAAGCCGTGCTTGGTGCCGAGGAAGACCGCGTCGGGATAGCGGGACGCTAGCGCTGCGCGTGCCGGCCCGTCGCCGACCACCACCTTTGTGCCCGGGAGGTCGAGCGCCAGAAGCGCATGGACGTTCTTTTCCACAGCCAGGCGGCCGACGGTGAGAAATATCGGCCGCTTCAAGCCGAGGTCGCGCGCGCAGTCCGGATGGAACAGCGTCGAATCGACGCCGCGCGGCCACCGCATAACGGTGTGGAACCCGTGGCCGCGCAGCTCGTCGGCGAGCGAGGCGGTCGAAACCATTGTGCCGCATCCGGCATTATGAAATCGACGCAGCCAATGCCAGGTCCACCCGCGCGGGATCGGCCAGCGCGCCGCAATGTAATCGGCAAAGCGAGTATGCAGACTGGTGGTGAAGGGGCGACGGTTGGCGAGACAATGGCGGCGAACGAAGTACCCGATCGGGCCTTCGGTTGCGATGTGGATGGCGTCCGGACGAACGTCTGCGATGCGGCGCGCGATCTCGCGTGAACGCGGCAGCGCAACCCGGATTCCTGGATAGCTTGGCAGCCCGACGGTTGGAAATCCTTCATGCGTAAGGAATGAGAGCTCGGCGCCCAATGACTTGGCGGCTTGCGCGGTCGCTTCCAGAGTGTGGACGACCCCATTCACCTGGGGCCGCCATGCGTCGGTTGCGATCAGTACCCGCATGGGGTCGCTCACACCCGTCCGCGCCTGCCAAGCCGGTCGGTGTCGCCCAAGATGGGATCATCGGGGCGGCCAGGAGGCCACACCTTCCGACGCCTCTTGGCGAGGACGGGCACCGCGGAAATACCAAGCGCGCGATCGCACCGGGGATCGTCTGGCTGCACTTGCGGACTTTCGGCTGCGACAGGACGATGCACTTTCGCCGATTCATGCGTCATCTCCATGACGGTCGAGGCGCTGTCGTATTAGTGTCGCCTGTGTCCTTCAGATTAAATCCGTTCGAATCGCTCGCGCCGTGACGACATGCCGTAATGCTGCGGACCCCCGATCCGGGACAGCTCCTTGTCGATCCGCGCGAGAGGCAAGAAGGATGTCTATTCCGCCGGATAAAGTTACCGGACCGTCGCGTGCCCGCTATTCGTGGAACTGGATTGGATTTGCGCTCAGCGCAACGATCGTCGGGATTTCCATCTACGTGCTCGCCAATATTATCGCGGATATCGATTTTGCGCGCGTTGTGACGAATGTGCGCACGATGCCAGGTTCATGGATCAGGTGGGCCGCGCTGTTCGTTGCCTGTGCCTACGGCACATTGAGCTTTTATGATCTCTTCGCGCTGCGCGCCATCGGAGCGAACCACGTGCCTTATAGCGTCGCGGCGCTGGCGAGTTTCACCAGCTATGCGATCGGTCACAATATCGGCGCAACTGCATTTTCTGGCGGCGCCATCCGCTACCGCATTTATTCGCAGTTCGGGCTGGGCGTCATCGATGTCGCGAAAGTCTGTTTTCTCACCGGACTGACGTTCTGGCTCGGCAACCTGGTCGTGCTCGGGGTAGGCATGACGTATTGGCCGGGTGCGCCAGCCCGCATCCTTCAACTGTCGCCCGAGACCGTGCGCCTGATCAGCGTTGCGGGACTGGTCCTGCTGTGCGCTTACGTGGCGTATGCATCCTATCGGCCACGCCTGCTCGGCGTACGAAACTGGAGTGTTGAGCTGCCGGGCGGATCATCCATTCTGATACAGATCGGCATCGGGGTCGCGGATCTCGGCTGCTCGTCGCTTGCCATGTACGCCGTGATGCCGTCTGCCGGCACAGAGGAATTCTTCACAATCGCAGTCGCCTTCGTGTCGGCCACGCTCCTGGGCTTCGCAAGCCATGCGCCAGGCTCGCTCGGCGTGTTCGAAGCCGCCATGCTGGTGGCGCTGCCGGAGATCCCAAAAGAGGAACTCGTGGCCGGCCTCCTGGTGTTTCGGGTGATCTATTTCCTGGTTCCGTTTTGCCTCGCTCTCATCATCATGGCGTGCCGGGAATTCGTGCTGTTCTTGCGCTATGGTCGGGAGGAGGCCGTGAAACGAACGACGGAAACGGAAGAAAAAACGGCACTCGACGTGCCGCATAAAAAAAAGTCGCCGAATGCGTAGAATGCGTAGGATGGGTTGAGCGGAGCGAAACCCATCGGCAGCTGTTCCCTGCGGCACGGCCGCCGATGGGTTTCGCTCCCGCTCAACCCATCCTACAGAGCAGATCACGCGGCATGCACGGCCTCGGCTTCACGTTCAATCTCTGCTTCGGTTCCTCGGCATGTCGACATCGTCGTCCAGGTAATGATCTCGAACCGGCCATCCGGATACTCGGCGACAGCGGTGCAGCTTTCCACCCAGTCGCCGCAATTGATGTACGTGATCCCGAAATCGTTGTGGATGGCAGCATGGTGGATGTGGCCGCAAATTACGCCCGCGGTACCGCTTCGTTTGGCCTCGAGCACCAGCGTCTTCTCGAATTCGCCGATGTAATTCACCGCGTTCTTGACCTTGTGCTTTGCCCATTGAGACAACGACCAGTAGCCAAACCCGAAGCGCCGACGCAGGTCGTTGAAGATGCGATTGAGTACGATGGCCAGCGCATAGGCGTGATCGCCGAGGTGGGCGAGCCAGCGTGCCTGCGTCACAACGAGATCGAAATGATCGCCGTGGATGACCAGGTAGCGACGACCATCGGGGCCGGTATGGATATGACGTTCGGCAACGTCGATGCCGCCGAAATGGGTGCCATAATAGTCGCGCAGGAACTCGTCATGATTGCCCGGCACATAGATCATGCGGGCACCTTTACGCGCCTTTCGCAGCAGCTTCTGCACGACGTCGTTGTGGGCCTGCGGCCAATACCAGCTCGACCGCAGCCTCCAGCCGTCGACGATGTCGCCGACCAGATAGATGGTATCGGCATCATGGTTACGCAGGAAATCGAGAAGCAGCTCCGCCTGGCATCCGCGAGCCCCAAGGTGGATATCGGAGATGAAGAGGGTGCGAAAATGCCGCGTACCGTCTTCAGCCACGATTCACACCTCGTTGATTCTCAAACCGACTGCATTTTATGTGCAGCTTATTGCGATTGAATGAAGGCCGTCACAGCGCTGTCATTTGAAACCCATATGGCTGGTGCATGACAGCTTCGGCCGTTGCAGCCGCATCATTCTGCGGCATAACGTTTTTGCTCCACATTATCAGCATTATTGTCGCGGCTTGGCGTTGCCGGTCAGTACCAATCGTCAAATCTACGATAGGGGAAGCGCCGGCCGCATTGCCACCGGTGAGCATCGTACGGCCGATCTGCGGTCTCGACCCTTTTCTAGAGGAGACGCTGCGGACGTCGTTCGAACTCGCGTATCCGACGTACGAATTGATCTTCTGCATCGCTTCGACGCGCGATCCAGCGATTCCAATTGTGCAAAACTTGATGGCCATGCACCGGCATGTAGACGCGCAGCTCCTCGTCGGCGACGATCGCATCAGCCAGAACCCGAAGCTCAACAACTGTGTCAAGGGCTGGCGGGCGGCAAAATATGACTGGATTGTGCTTGCCGATTCCAACGTGCTGATGCCGGTGGACTATATCAATCGACTACTCGATGCGTGGGAGCCTGATACGGGGCTCGTCTGCTCGCCGCCCGTGGGCTGCCGTGCGATGGGGTTCTGGGCCGGGCTCGAATGTGCCTTCCTCAACACCTACCAAGTGCGCGTGCAGTACTTTGCCGACGCGCTAGGCTTCGGCTTCGCCCAAGGCAAGACCATGCTGTGGCGGCGCGCAGAACTTGAAGCCGCCGGAGGTATCGGGGCCTTGGCCACGGAGATTGCGGAGGATGCCGCATCGACCAAGATCGTGCGAGCGGCCAGTCTACGCGTGCGGCTCGCGACTCCGCCGTTTGAGCAGCCGCTTGGTCGGCGTCGCATAGCCGAGGTGTGGCGGCGGCAAACGCGCTGGGCGCGGTTGCGCCGCTCCTCTTTCCCGCTCTACTTCGTGCCGGAAATTTTTAGCGGCGCGGTTTTCCCACTCATCGCCGCCGGATATGTCGCCAGCACAGCCGACATATCGGCGTTCGGCACAATCGCGGCGTTGTCGTTCATCTGGTGCGGTGCCGAAACCGCGCTGGCGAAGGCAGCAGGCTGGCAGCCGGGGCCGCTATATCCACTCCAGGCCATTTTGCGTGACCTGCTCCTGCCGGTGCTGTGGATTGATGCCTGGGTCGGCACCGATTTCGTCTGGCGCGGCCACCAGATGAGCATCGCAGCCGATGCATCGGTTCGCTAGCGTAGTGACGCTGAAGCGCGGGGGCTGTGATCAATGCCCCAACCGGCGTGGACTAGACTGTGTCGATTCCATCGCCTCTTCGTTTTTTTCCAACACGAATTGCCCCAGATTTGCTACGACGTCGGCAATCAGCATGCCTCGGTCGGCAGGTGGGGCCATCAAGATGAGGTCGGCAAGCACCTCGGTCACCTTTGACGCAATCTCCGCAAGATTGGCCTCCTCGGCTTCCAGGTGGCTCTCCAGCAGGTCGTGAATCTCACAGTGAATGCACTCGGACATTTCAACTCCTTCGACCCGAACCGGTCAGACATCCACGCGGGTCGTTTTGGCAGTCAAGCATGACTGAAACGATCTTGCGATCGTTCACGGCGCCAGCGGCTCCGTGTCGCCTTTCCGCAGCAGCGCCGCATTCGCCGGATCGGCCATGAACTTGATGAAGGCGTTGGCAACATCAACCTGCTGAGAGACCGGCAACAGGCCGACGCCAACGCGGCCATATTCCATCAGCTCGGGCGGCAACGGGCCGAGATATTCGGTCCCGGCGACAGGCTGAATCACGTTGGTCTGCTGGATGCCGATCGCGACGTCACCGGCCGCCACGGCCTCGGCTACCAGCCTGCCCTGGATAATTTTGATCTTATCCTTGATCTGATCATAGATGCCGAGCTTCTGGAACAGCCTGGTGTTGAACGGTCCGGTGCCGACATTGGTGTGGCCGATCGATTTGGCGTCAAGCATCGCGCGCTTGAAGGCTTCGGGTGTGCTGATGTCGGGCTTTGGTGCGCCGGCCTTTACGGCGACACCGTTGCCGACGCGGGCGTATTCGACGACGACGCCGGCAATGATTTTTCCCTGCTTGACGTATTCGTCGAACTGGTCAAGGCCCAGCGAGGCGAGGTCCCCGGCCTCGCCTGAGACGATCTTCTGGTTCAGCGCCGTTCCCGCCTGGAAGCTGACATCGACTTTGTGCCCGGTCGCTTTCTCGAAGCCGGCCGCAAGCTGGCGCACCGCGGACGCGGTGGCCTGATTAAGGAAGATGGTGATCTCCGCCGCGCGTGCAGGAGCCACGAGCACGAGGACGAGGCTGAGCGCCGCCAGAGCGTTCGTCCATCTCATCATGACGCCCTCCGATGCTCCTGATTGAAGCAAGGCTCAAAGCCTGCCGGGTTCCGGCGTAGCGGGTTCCACGTGGGTCTTGCGGAGGAGCGGTGCCGCCTCCGGCGAGGTCATGAATCTGATCATCGCCCGCGCGGCGTCCTGCTCCTTGGAGACCGACATCAGCGCAACACTCGACGGGCAAGGTTGGTTCAGGGAGCCGGGCAATGCCCCGACATACTCGGTTCCCGGCGCACCAACCATGATATTGGTCTGCTGAATGCCGATCTCGAAATCGCCCCTTGCCAGATATTCTACAACCGGGCCACCGCCCGTGAAAACCGTCTTGGGCTTTAATTGCGCCGTGAGTCCGAGCTTCTCGATTCCTTCGGCGACATGCGTGCCGCTACAGCCACGCGAATAGCCGATTGATTTCGCCGCAAGCAATGTCGCCCGGTAAGCCTCCACGGTACTGATGTCCGGCATCGGCGCGCCGGCTCGAACCGAAAAGCCGAGACCCGCAAGCGCGAACGGCATCGCGGTGCCGGCCACGATCTTACCTTTGCGGATAAGCTCATCGATTTGCCCGGGATTGCCTGTGATCAGATCGGCCGGACCATTGGAATTGAGCCGCCGCTCCAGTGCGCCCGCGTCCTCCTGGATGACAGTCACCTGGTGACCGCTCGCACGTTCGAACGCAGCTGCGAGTTCGCGCACTCCCGGCGTTGCCCCCTGGTTGGTCACGACAATCAGTTGGGCTGCCTTGAGAGTTGCCTGCGGCGACAATCCTCCCAGAACCAGGACTCCCAAAATGCCTGCCGCGGCAAATTTGCACGCTCGCATGGCGCACTCCCGTTTTATCAGTTGCCGGAGCGAACGCCGGCGGCTGCCGACGAAAGCTTATGCCGTCTTGCGCCGGCAGGCCAGCGGCGCGATCACGGTCGGGTCGCTCTGCGCCTTCGATCAGATTGCTAAGTCGAGTCGACTGGTGAGCCCCTAGGGCTGATCGATTCCTGAGATTCCAATATCACGTTTACGTAAACGCCTGCAGCCCGGTCTGGGCGCGCCCCAGAATCAGCGCGTGAATGTCGTGCGTTCCCTCGTAGGTGTTCACAGTCTCGAGGTTCGTGAGGTGCCGCATCACGTGATACTCGATCTGGATGCCGTTGCCGCCATGCATGTCGCGCGCGTTGCGAACGATATCGAGCGCCTTGCCACAATTGTTGCGCTTGACGAGCGACACCATCTCGGGCGTCGCCGCGCCCTGGTCGAATAGACGGCCGACCCGCAGGGCGCCCTGCAGGCCGAGCGCGATCTCGGTCTGCATGTCGGCAAGCTTCTTCTGCACCAGTTGCGTCGCTGCGAGCGGCCGGCCGAACTGCTTGCGATCGAGCGTGTACTGCCGCGCCCGATGCCAGCAGTCTTCTGCCGCCCCCATCACGCCCATCGCAATGCCGTAGCGCGCCCGTGTCAGGCAGCCGAATGGGCCCTTAAGGCCCGATACGTTGGGCAAAAGGCTCGATTGCGGAACCACCACGCCGTCCATCACCACCTCGCCTGTCGTCGAGGTGCGCAGCGACAGCTTGCCGGTGATCTTCGGAGCCGACAGACCCTTTACGCCTCGTTCCAAAACGAAGCCCCGAATGTCGTCGCCGTGCGCCGCCGACTTTGCCCAGATCACGAAGACATCGGCGAGCGGCGCGTTGGAAATCCATGTCTTCGTTCCGGTCAGCCGATAGCCGTCGGAGACTTTTTCCGCGCGCGTCTTCATGCCGGCCGGATCAGAGCCCGCATCGGGTTCCGTCAACCCGAAGCACCCCACCCATTCGCCGGTTGCGAGCTTTGGAAGATACGTCTTGCGCTGGGTCTCGTCCCCATAGGTATAGATTGGATACATCACCAGCGAAGACTGCACGCTCATCATGGACCGGAAACCGGAATCGACCCGCTCAATCTCGCGGGCAACCACCCCGTAGGAAACGTACCCCGCCTCTGCGCCCCCGTAAGCCGCCGGAATGGTGACGCCCAAAAGGCCCAGCGCGCCCATTTCACCGAAGATCGCGCGGTCCGTCTTCTCTTCCATGTAGGCATCGATAACGCGCGGCAGCAATTTATCCTGCGCATAGGACCGTGCAGTGTCGCGGATCAGTCGCTCATCCTCGGTCAGCTGATCGTCGAAGCGCAGCGGATCATCCCAGCGAAACGATGGCCGCGCCTCTCCGGAAACAGCGTTCGCGATCCTCGGCTCGGCGGTACTCATCCGCAGCTCCCAAATTTGCAGTTCTTTAATGTGCGCCATGCGGCATACCCGCGGATGCTAGAGCGGGTTTCGGCGAAATGGAACCGCTAGTTGCCAAATCTCTGGGCGTCATTGCGGCACAAGCAGGGATTGGGCGGCCTGCGGCATCTCCGGGGTTGCTGAACCAATGCGGCACGATGATAGACTGAGGCGACAACCGCTTCCGCCGGCCACACGCGTGTCAGTTTGAAAATTTACCGGGCGCACAAACCTTGTTGCGACAAACGTAATATGCGCCTGTGAAGCGGTTGAACAGATAGATGTCGCCGGCTTGATTGCCGTTGGAAACAGCCACGCTTTGGTAGAGCCCACCAACGATCAGCGAGGCAGCCAGGACCAGAATGCCTAGCGAGATCAACTTAATGAGGGTTGCGAGGGTCGCCATCTTTGCCTCCAAAACACCAGCAGCTTTGACGCGAATGGTCCCGTCAGCTTCCATTTGTCCGGCCGTATGCTTGGCTGATGCGATCGCGCCGGTTGCTCTGCCGATGACAGACGCAGCGTCGCCGCTTAGGGCAGTCGCCGAGCGCCCGACGGACAAGCCCTTGGCCTTGTATGAACGTTAACCGACGCGCGATGCGAAAGCCCACCAGAGCGTCGCCCCGCGCACGACGTGGCAGTGGGCCGCTTCGATGTTTCCTCCGCAACTGTGACGCCTAGAGGGCGTTTCGATGAAATTGCCGCGGCTTCTTCACCCGTCGATCCGACCGCGATCGTCGGGCGGACGAGAGCGATTATTGCGCGGCTTCGGCGAGCGACTGGCTTCCGGAGCGTTGCTCACAGGGCTTTTCAGCACGCTCGATATTATGCGCCGTATTCACGAGCGCGATGTGCGAAAATGCCTGTGGGAAATTGCCCAGCAGACGCTGCGTCACGGGGTCATATTCCTCCGATAACAGGCCGACGTCATTGCGCAGCAACACCAGCCGCTCGAACAGTTTCTCTGCGTCGCGAGGACGACCGAGGAGGACATACGCATCTGCCAACCAGAAGCTGCATGTCAAGAAAGCCCCCTCTCCCGGGGGGAGGCCGTCGTCGGAACTGGCCGTGTCGTATCGTAGGACGAAGCCGTTCCGCAAAAGCTTTCGTTCGATCGCCTTGATGGTACCAATGATCCGCACATCGTGCGGCGGCAAGAAGCCGACCGCCGGCATGAGAAGAGTGCTCGCATCCAGCTCGTCTGAGCCGTAAGCCTGCACAAAGGCGCCGAGGCTCGGATTAAACGCCTTTTGACAGACTTGTTCGTGGATCTCGGCACAGATTCGACGCCAACGTTCCACGGGCCCATCGAGGTCGAAGGCCTCCGCGCTCCTTATTCCTCGGTCAAATGCCACCCATGCCATAACCTTGGAATGCGTGAAATGCTGACGTTCCCCGCGGACCTCCCAGATGCCTTCATCAGGTAGAGACCAGACCTTTTCAAGATGCGAAAGAAGCGCCTGCTGAAAGTCCCATCCGGCTGCGAGATGCGGAACACCGCCAATCCGCGCCAGGTGCAGGGCGTCCATCACCTCACCAAAAACATCGAGCTGGAGTTGATCGGCGGCGGCATTGCCGATCCGCACCGGCCTCGAGCCCTCGTAACCCGAGAGCCCGGGTAGTTCCCATTCAGTAAGTCGCTTCTCGCCAGCCAGGCCGTACATGATCTGAAGTTGCGACGGGCTTCCGGCAGCTGCTCGCAACAGCCAATCACGCCAACACTGCGCTTCGTCGTAGTACCCGGAATTCATAAACGTGAGCAGCGTCAGTGTTGCATCGCGCAGCCAGCAGTACCGGTAGTCCCAATTGCGGCTACCGCCGATGTGCTCGGGCAGCGACGCTGTCGGCGCAGCCACGATGCCGCCAGTCGGTGCGTAAGTCAGGGCTTTCAATGTGATAAGTGAGCGGGTGATGCAATCTGCATATCGACCTGTGGTGCTATGCGCGCTTGTCCACGTTTCCCAGAACTTCTGCGTCTCCCGAAGCGCGCGTTCCGCATCGGCCAGTTCAGGAGCCGGAAGATGGGATGCGACGTACATCATGACGAACGGTATGGTCTGCCCGGCTGAGATCGTGAAATCGCCAACCGTCTTGAAGTCCTCGCCGCGAAGCTCGACGGGCGTGCGAAGGACCAGCATGTCAGGACCCGAAATCGCCAGGAGATCGCCATTATCGGTGCGTCTCACCCATGGCACCGACGCTCCGTAGTCGAATCGAATGATCAGTTCGGAGCGCATGCGGATGCTGCCGCGTTTGCCGACCACCAACCGCATCACATGCGAAGCATGCTCGCGCAGCGGCATGAAGTCGATCAGGACGGCTTCGCCTTCCGGCGTGGCGAACTCGGTTTCCAGAATCAGCGTGTTCGGACGGTACCGCCGCGAAACCCGCGCGTTTTCCGCAACCGGAGCGATCCGCCACAGTCCGTTGTCGGGGGTCCCCAGTAGGGCCGCGAAACACGCTCCGGAATCGAAACGCGGCCAGCAGAGCCAATCGATTGAGCCGTTCCGGCCCACCAGCGCGGCCGTTTCGCAGTCGCCGATGAGCGCGTAATCGTCAATCTTGCAGGCGGGCTGTGAAAATGGGGCGTGCACTTTCGACTCCTGGTTGCCCTCTCTCGAAGGTAGTAACTATTCGCCATTTGCCACGGCGAGCGCTGGTGTCAAGAGGCCGTGCCGCGCTAGCGTCGCATTGGACGATCAAGGCCTGATAGGTTGAAGTGGCCGGCGATATCTGTGTGCCGTCTCGACCTTGCGAAGCCAAGCAATCGGCGAATCAGTAGCCAACGGTCCGTTTGCAGATAAAGTTCCGTGTCACGGGCAGATGTAACCGTTCCCATTCGGATTCTTGAAGCAACCGACCGATTCCGGGATCGCTTGCTTCGGGAGCCACAGCACTATTTTCGGAAAGTAGATCGCGAACGCAATGGTAACGAAGAACACCACATAGATCGGTAGCGCCGCCCGAAGCGCCCGGGAGAAACGTACGCCGACGAATTTGGACGCCATCAGGAGCACGAGACCGTAGGGCGGCGTAATGAGTCCGAAGGCAAGTGTTGCAATCAGCACGACCCCCATATGCACTGGATTGATGTCGCCTGCCTGCGTCAATGCATTCACCAGCGGCATGAAGATGATGATCGTAGGCACCGGCTCGATGAAATCGCCGATCACGGTAAACAGCACCACCATCAGCAACATGATCAGGTGCGGATCGCTGCCAGCAATCGATGTGATCCAGTCCGCAATCACGATGGCGCCGCGTAGATAGGCGAGCAGCCAGCCGAATGCATTGGCGGCCCCGATAGTGATGAGCGGCAGCGAGAAAATCAGCCCGGCGGTGCAGAAATCGTAAGGAAGCTCGCGCAAATGCTTGCGGTTGATGACCGGGATAATGACCGCAAGTATCCACACCACCGCCACCACGCCGGCCTCGGTTGGCGTGAACCAGCCGGTCAGAATGCCGCCCAGCAGGATGAAGGGGATCATCAATGGCAGCCAGGCGTGCCGGAAGGCTCGTGCCACATCGCGCAATGCTGGCCGTGGCCGCTCCATGCCGACCGGCCCGAAGAAATAACAATAAACCATCAGGCCAATGCCGATCATGAAACCCGGAACCACCCCGGCCATGAACAGGCCGGCAATGGAAACATTGCCGACGGCGCCGTAGACCACCGCCGTGATGCTGGGTGGGACCAACGCCGCGATGGTCGACGCCGCTGCGATAATGGCGGCGATGAAGGGAGGACTGTAGCCTTCCCGTTTCATTGGGCCGCCGAGCGCCCGGCTCATCACGGCGACATCGGCGGTGGTTGAGCCCGACATTTCAGAAAAGAACATGCTGAAAACGGTAACCACTTGGGAAAGTCCGCCGCGAATATGGCCGACTAGCGCGAGCGAAAGATTCGCGATCCGCACCACCACATTGGCGGAGCTCATGAGTTCGCCGACCAGGAGAAAAAATGGGATCGCCAGCAAGGCTTCCGAATCCATCCCATCGAAAATTTTTTGCACGATGGCGGTAAGCGACACATCGGTGAACAGCGCGCCGATCAGCACGCCCGCCATCAGGGAGAATGCAACCGGGACCCCGAGATAGCCGAAGAACAGGAACAGGAAGGTCATCAACAGCAGGATGAACGGCGCACTCACGGGGCGCCTCCATCAATACGAATGTCCAGCGCCACGTCGGCCGCGACGGATTCAGGATGATCGAAGCCGTTGCGGCAGCCGTTGACGAGCTGCTCGATGGTAAACGCCGCAATCAGGACCCCGGCCAGCGGGATTGCAGCGTAAAGCGAGGCGATCGGCGTCATCGACGGCATGCGGAAACTGGAAAAGCCGCGCAAAAAGTTGAGATAGCCGAACCAGATCAAACAAAGCGCGACACCGAGTACCACCAGCCGGATAAGAACTTCGACGACAAGGCGCATCGGGCCATGCATCGCCTCGGCGACCGCCGTGAGATAGAGATGATCATTGCGCCGCGTTGCGGTGGCGGCACCGATGAAAATCCCATAGATGAAAAAGGTGGACGTCGCCTCCTGGAGCCATAGCCAGGGATGCCCGATGGTGCGGGTCACGATGTCGAGCATCACAGTCGTCGAAAACGCAAGCAGCGTGGCCCCGCACAGAATCATCAGGACCGCTTCGAGCGCATCGAAGATGGGCCACTTCAGATGACGCTGCCGCGCCGAGACCAGCTTTTTGGCAATCCACATAGGCGAGCCTAGTGTGTACTGTCGCAAACACTCGCATCCGTCATTCCGGGTCCCGAGCGCAGCGAGGGAGCCCGGAATCCATAATCCTTGGTCGGTGGTAATGGATTCCGGGCGGGCCGCTTCGCGGCGCCCCGGAATGACGCCGACGGGTATGAAGCGTTAGACGCCACACTAATTAATTCCGCGGATCAGATCCTTGATCGCGACGGCGTGTGTGCCCAGCTCCTTGGAAAGCCGATCCAGATAGGGATCCGCCACCTTCTGGAATCCCGACTTATCGACGTCGGTCACGAGCTTGACTCCGATCGCCTTCAGCCTCGCGGCCGATTGGTGCTCGAGATCAAGCGCCTTACCAGGTTGACTGCGGTTAACCTCGTCGGCCGCTGCCTGGACCCATTTGCGCTGGTCGGCGGAAAAGCTCTTCCACAGCTTATCGCTGACCCAGATCAGGCTGTTATTCGCCTCGTGCTCGGTCATCGAAAGCACCGGCGCCACCTCGTAATGCTTGTTCGCTAGATAAACGTTGACGCCGTTCTCGGCCACGTCGACCACCCCGGTCTGCAACGAGGTGTAGACGCTGCCGAAGGGCATGTGCACGGTCTGCGCCCCGTAAGCCGGGAACATGGTATCTTCGGTCGCGGTCGCCTGGACGCGGACTTTCAACCCCTTGATGTCGTCGATTTTGCGGATCTCGCGTTTGGCATACATGCTGCGCAGCCCGAGAGTCGCCAGCGCAATCACATGGGCGCCCTGCACGGTGTCCTCGATCATGCCCTTCACGGCTTCGGCAATCTTCGGATCGGCGAGCGCTTTCTTGAGGTGATCCTCGGAGCGGAACAGGAAATGGAGCGACATCACACCGGCCTGCGGCGACAGCGTCGAAGAATTCGCCGAAGAGGTGATGCAGAAATCGATGTCGCCCGCCTTCACCAATTGGAGCACCTGCGGCTCCTGGCCGAGTTGGGCGCCCGGATACTGCTCGATCAGCATGGTGCCTCGACTCAATTCCTTGAGCTTGTCCGCGAAGGTGTCGCCGGCGACGCCGTAACCGGTCGTTTTCGGCTGGTCGTAGGCAAAACGGTAATGCTTCACGTCCTGGGCCATGGCACCGCAAGGAGCAATCACTGCGGCGGCCAAAACGGCGCTTGCCAGCCCCAACATCCCCCACGACGTTCGCCGCAAACGGCGCCACGTTTTGATCATGAGTTCCTCCCTCAACGATTTAATCCTGCTGTTGATTCTGCCTATATTATCACCATGCCAGCGACGACACTTAGCCTTCCGGCGAAATAAATGCCTTGGCGTTGAGGAACATCGCGCGATGGTGGCCGCGATTGCGAAGTTGCTCGGCCTCGAACCTGCGCTGTGAGCTTGCCCTGTCGGCCTGAGTTTTCTTGGAGCCCTGAACTTCTAGCCAAAGCGGCTCGCGAAGCGGTATGATGTTCAGGACGGTAGGGCAGAGAATCGATAGACATCTGCATCGTCGCATCGTCAGTGGAGGAGATCTCATGAAAACCAAGCTGCAGTTGTGCATCCTGGCCGCCACCGCGCTCGTTTCGCTCGGTGCGGTGGCGAGCGCCCAACAGGTCCAGCAGGCGCCGAATACCACGTTCTTCGTCACGAGCACTGGCCCCGGCAAGGGCGGCGATCTCGGCGGTCTCGCCGGGGCAGACGCGCACTGCCAGAGTTTGGCCAACACGATCGGCGCGGGTGGCAAGACCTGGCATGCCTATCTGAGCAGCACCGCGCTGGCTCAGGGGGGTCCCGTCAACGCCCGCGACCGCATCGGCAAGGGACCGTGGCAAAACGTCAAGGGCGTCGCGATCGCCAAGGATGTCGACGATCTGCATAGCGCCAACAACAATCTCAACCAGCAGACCGCACTCACCGAACGCGGCACCATGGTAGCCGGCGTCGGCATGACGCCGAACCAGCACGATGCCATGACGGGCTCGCAGGCCGACGGCCGCGCGTTCCCGGCGAACCTCAACCTCACCTGCAACAACTGGACCAGCAGCACCTTCGGCTCGACCATGCTGGGCCACATCGACCGCACCCCCAAGAACCCGCCGAACCTGGAGTCCTGGAATGCGGCCCATATGTCGCGCAGCTGCAGCCAGCCCGACCT
>DATGCX010000009.1:0-42701 GCA_035311445.1 Xanthobacteraceae bacterium
CCTCAGCGGCTGCGCTGATGATGTGCTCGCAATTGTCGACGACCAACAGCATCCGCTTGTCCCTGAGCGCGGCGACTAATTCGGGGAGCGGCTCCTCGGACTGAATCTCAAGCCCAAGCGCCGTAGCGAAGGTGACGGGCACGAGGTGCGCGTCGTGCAGCGGTGCCAGGTCGATCAGCCACACGCAGTGTTCATAGGCTTCGATCACCTGCTGGGCCACTGCGAGGGCGACGGACGTCTTCCCGATTCCGCCGGGCCCAGCAATGGTGAGTAAACGCAGCTGCGGTAATCGCTCCGCGAGTTCGTCGATAATATCGGCGCGTCCGATCAGTCGCGACAGACGGATCGGCAGGTTGTGTTCAGGTTTCATCCCAGTAGCGGCCGGCACCGACGGCCGCAGGTTGTCTGCGAACCTGACCGGCGCAACAAATCGGTAGCCCCGTCCGGGTATGTTGACCAGGAAACGATTGTCATCGCGACGATCGCCAAGAGCACGGCGCAAGGCGGCGATATGGACCGTGAGATTGGCCGGCTCAACGAATGTGTTTGGCCAAATGCGGGCCATCAGTTCGTCGTTGCTGAACAGCTCGCCCGGCCGCTCGACCAGCGCAATCAGGATGTCCAGGGCGCGGCTGCCGAGCGGAACCGTCTTGTCAGCATGTAGCAGGCGCCGTTGCGTCGGAAACAAGCGGAACGGGCCAAACGAGATCGTCCTTGCTGTCGAGTCATTGGGCCAATTCGCTTCCATCAACGCAGTCCGGTTAATAAACGGATTCCCTGTTGGGCTTTCGGCGTAGAAAGCAGGGCGGGAACGAGCCTGATGCGCCCAGCGTCCTTTCACCAGGGGAAAGCTTTGACGAGTTGTCGATACGGAACTACTCATGATCGCCTCCCTTTCGCTTGGCGGGGCCGATAGCTGAAATGGACGCACGTGAGCAAATCGTCGTGATCGTATGGCTTGGCAGACCAACCGCCTTGACGAAGCGCGCAGCGAGCTCTCCGCATTGGGTGTGACATCCCTCGTCACGACCTCCAGGTCTCCGGCGAGAAACAATGCCGTCCAACTCGCTCCGATGACGCCTGTACCAATTACCCCTGTACCAATTACGCCTGTGCCAATTACGCCTGTACCAATGAAGCCCGATTACCGCATTGCAAAAAGTCAAATGGTCCCTGCCTACAAATTGACCAAGGTAAACCCGTCCACGCCAGCCGACACGGCGAACAGGTTTGTTGTAGGAAACGTCCGTTCTTCTTCGAGGTAATTTCAGCGAAGGCGATAGCTGCGAGATTCTCCTCAGCGCGGAAAAAGTTTCGTTCTCCCGACTGGTCGAGCTCGGTGGAACAAAATCTGATCCTGGGGAGCGATGAATGCTGCAACCGTCGGTTCGCCGACCTTCGCTAAAATGCAGACCGCCTATATCGCGCCGCCCGACAGAAGAATCGGAAACGCGATCGGCACCTCCCGTGAGGGATTCCACAGCGCACGTCACAATCGTTTGGTCGACAACTCAAGCTTCCCTGCTGGTCATCGCGCGCGATTTTTCCTGCTGACAGCCCCGGCGGGCGATGCGTCAGGGGGCACCCTCTGCCTCGGCAATGGCGTCCTGGACTTTGGCAACGGCTTCTTTCATCCAATCAAAATCGACGGACTCGGGAAGACCGTCCTGCAGGACCGGCAAAGCAAACTTAAGGGCGGCCAGCATTCCAGCATTAATCCTGCGCAATCTGGCATTCTCGTTTGTCAGTTGTGTCGCATCCAAGGTCAATTGAGCAAGGTCAGTATCGAGGTCCGACCGAGATGACATTGCAATCTCCATCGCTTGTCGCAACCGAGCGTCTGACACAGAACGGTCCATTGCTTTCAGATTGATGTCGATCTCGTCGGTGAGGCCATGCCGCGTGCCAATACGCGGTGATTTTTCGGTTCGTTGTTGACGGACGCTCGACATCTCTCCTTCTCAAATCGCCTGAAATCATACGCTAGTTGATCAAACATTGTCGCCAAGCAGCAGAACATGTCCACATCTCGCGAACAATCTGTTACGGCTGCTGCAAGCCGGTACTGTCTTGCTCGATTGCAGCGATGAGCCGATGTGGCCGCTTGCCACCGACCCGCTCCGAATCCCGTTTTGGGAGAATTCGACAGATTAGGACCCATGGACTTCTCCTCATCGGCTCTTTTGAGAGTATTAAGCTTGAGTGATTGGGGACAAAGCCTCAGCCGCCGTCTCGTCCTGCAATCGCCATCATGACGACCGCGGCGCCCGACGTGGCCAAGTTGACGCCCACCACGAGGCCCAGCACCCACTGGGCACTGGTTGGCCAAGCCCAAATGATAATTCCGGCCAGCAGCAAGTCCGAAATGCCACTTGCCAGCAACCATCCCCACGAACCCGGTATCACATCGCGGTAACTGAACGATGAAACGGTCTGGAAAATGCCCTCCGCAATGAAGAACGCGGTGAGCACAAGCGTGAGTGAGAACGCCCCTGCGACCGGCTGCCAAATCAGCATGACCCCGACGACTACAGATAGAAGGGCTGTCACGAGCGTCCACAGCAATGTCGAGAGGTTGCCCGCCGAGAACATCGCAACAAGTCCAACGATGCCGCTGAGCAGGAACAGCCACCCGACGTAGATGTCGATGGCAACAGTCGCGGCCGCCGGCATTGCGACGGCAATGATGCCGAGGATGATCATCACCACGCCCTGGAACAGAAACAACTTCCAGTGCGCACGTAGCACGTCTCGGACCGCGCTCGGCATGCTGGTGACATGTGGACTCGTGGAAGTCATTGGAGTTCCCCTGTCAATTCCTCTGGACTGCCCCGGGTGCCCGGAGGTGTTCTCCGGGCTCTCCGGTTGCAGAGATCTGCGCTGGCGAGGGACACTTCACCGGCCGTTTAACGCGGTGCATACTCGAATTGAGGCATCGCCTTGATGATGTCCTTCGAAGCACCGGCCAGTACGAACTTGCCTTCATTCTGCGTGAACTGGCTCACCGGTATTGCCACGTCGTGCTTCGCGACTCCGAGGAAACCTCCGGCGCCGATGATAGCATAGGATACGGCCTTGCTGGGAGAAACGATGAGATCGTCGACCGAACCGACCTTTTCGTTCTTTTCATTGTAAATAGCCTGTCCAAGGAGCTGCCTCCTGGCGCTCCAGCCCGTGCTAACGTCACGCAGTTCCGCGTATTCCACACCGAGCAAAGTTGTGCCAGCGACCTGCGCAGATACTCGGGCAGAAACGAGGGAAGTTGCGACAACGATGCCTGCAACAGTCGCAAGAGCAACACCGATCGTGCGGTTCATGATTGACTCCTCCATCTGTATTGGTGCCGTTGCAGCAGCAAGCCTCTGACAGATCCATATGGCAGGGCGTGCGCTCGAGAGCTTGATACCTCGCACCCCCGCACGAGATCGAATGAAGGGTTCCAAAGCCTGGCAAATTTGTATGAATCGACGGATCACGAAGACGCCGCAGGCCGAGGTGCGATTCGTTCGAAAATCACTAGGATTGTGGAAGAATGTTATCGCAGCCGACCTTTGCTGCCACATTAAAATTGAAGCTGGTTGCGGATTTTGCCTGATTCAGCGCCCTGACGAGCCGCAATAAGAATACCACGCCAGCTCTCATTTTTGCTCTTGCTTCATTTCGTCGGCGTCAAGTTCCTCATTCAGCCGCAATACATCATCATAAATCGAGCTGAAATCACGTTCCAATTCGATCTTAATAATCTCCCACCCCGAGCCCTTGGCTTCGGCGCAAGCAAGCTTGTCCTGCATTCGTTCGCGGCGTCCTTGAATTTGGCTGATCAATGATTGATGCGGATCGGATAGTTCGCCTCGTTCCCTGAACTCGCGTGTCACCGCGTCAAGCCGCCGTGAAAACTCGTCCAGCTTGGTCCTCATTTGATCGCGTTCCGCTTCGCTCATCGGATCAGCTCCACACTTCCGGCCGGTGAGTGTTCGCTACGGATTCCCATGCACCAGTTGCCGGTGTCGTGGCACGGGCAGGTACTCAACGCCGCCCTGGGTGCGTGTCGGCTGCGGGTACAACGACATGAGCTCCACGATCTCCCTCGGCATATCGGTGTTCACCGGAAGGCCGAATTCCTTTGCGGTGGCCGCAAAGATTGGATTGTCGTGCGTCCACGTTCCGATCGACAGCTTTTCCGCCAGCGCCTCGGCCTTGTCACCAGGAAGTCGGCGATCGAGGAGCCCCTTCGCCGCCAGTTTGACCTGAGCGATTGCCTTGCCGGCGATATCCGCCTGTATGAGTGTCTGGTCATCAATCTCCCCGATCGGCTTTTTATCGATAACCTTGAGTATAGACACTGCTGGCGACTGTCCAATCTGTGGATCGATTGGACCAAGCACGGAGTGCTCGGACATCACAATCTCATCGGCGGCCAGAGCGATGAGCGTGCCTCCTGACATGGCATAGTGTGGCACAAAGACGGTCACCTTGGGCTTGTGATCGCGTACTGCGTGCGCGATTTGCAGCGCAGCCAGCACGAGGCCTCCGGGAGTATGGAGGATGAGGTCGAGTGGCACGTCCTTATCAGTCATTTGAATAGCCCGAAGAACCTCTTCAGAATCGTTAACGTCAATATATCGGACGAGCGGGATTCCCAAGAAACGCATCGTCTCTTGGCGGTGGACCAGCAGAATGACACGAGAATTGCGGCTGCGTTCCAGTTGGGCGATCTTGCGGGTGCGCATGGCATCCAGCATATGTTGGTGCAACGTAGGCCAAAGGGCTGAAAACACAAAAAATATCCAAAAGAGGTCTGTGAAGGACATCATGAACTCCTGTCGGATCCGGATTGCGTCAGCGGTAACCCTGCGGATTGAACCCGAGAATACCTTCGTCGGCATAGTGAGGGCGGTAACCTGCCTTGGATCGCGTGAACAACGCCCCAAACGCCAGTCCAGCAAGAAAGCCGCCGACATGCGCCCACCACGCCACACCTCCGCCCACGGACAGCCCGAATAGCTCGACCGCTCCCTGCAGCAGCTGCATCAGGAACCAAAGCCCGATAAAGATGACTGCCGGCATTTCAAAAAAGAGCGGGAGAAACAAGATTGGAACAAGAATGACGAGTCGGGCCCAAGGGAACATAAGAACATAGCATCCCATGACTCCGGCAATCGCACCCGATGCGCCCAATGCCGGAACCGTCGACTCTGGGCTTGACACTAGGTGCGCAATCCCCGCGATGACGCCGCAAGCCAGATAGAACGCCAGATATCGCCCATGCCCCAACCTATCCTCGACCGTGGGTCCAAACAGCCAGAGCGTCCACATGTTCAAGATCAAATGTAGCCAACCTTCGTGCAAGAACATCATGGTAAGGAATGGCAGGTAATCTGTCGGCGTGAGCCCGGATGCACCAAAGTATCGGGCCGGCACCAGCGCAAATGACGAAATAAGCGAGTCAAGTTCGACTTCGCTCAGGGATTTCTCATACAAAAAGGAGGCGCAATTGACCGCAATCAGCAGCCAAGTGACGAGAGCCGGATAGCGGGATGGCACAGAGTTTTTGATCGGAAACATTCAATTGGTTCCGCTACGTTGGTACCGCTACGTCCACCTCGTCGCTAGCTTTGGCCTTAATCAATGCCGCGGATCCCGCGCCGCGGATTCCGCACAGCTCTAAAGATTATCTACGGCTGCAGATGGGAATCCGACCTAAGCAGTCAGCAAGCTCGTGTCCGACCGCAGCCGTTTCAGTTTCGCTCGCGGCAGCTATGCGGCTTGTCGATATACGCGACCACCACCGAGAGCCACAATCTCATCGACTGGGCGTGTGCTTCCTTCGTCGGCTTCGACAATAACCGCAGTCGTTCCTGGACGCATGTCACGGGTCACCGATTGCACAAAATCATCATCGAGCCCTGCCATCACCGCGTCGCCAGTCAGTCCGGTGGTTGCACCCAGAGCCGCCCCTAGCGCCGATCCAGGTGCGCCGCCAATCAATCCGATCAGGGCACCAGAAATGGTTCCAACCGCAGTTCCGAGAAGATGGCGATCTTTGCTCTCAAGCACCGACACGTTGCCGCGGCCGTCCTTGCCGACCATGACACCAGTCTTGAGCTTGAAATCGGCGATGCCCGCCTTCTTGAGATCCTTGATGGCACTTGCGGCATCATAGGCTGCGTTGGTGTTGTCGAATGTCGCTACGATGATCCTGTCGGTCATGCGCGTCTCCTATCGCCTTAGTTGTAGTTGCACGGTCGTCCAGTCTCGTGGCCGAAGGCAAGTTCATGCGCTCCTTGCGGCCGGCGTCGTCTGCGCCGTGTCTGCATCCATTCTGGCGACGACAGCTTCGGCAATGGCCTTTTCGGCTTCGTCGATCGCCGCCGCCGCGACGTCGATCGCGGCCGCAGCATAGCGTTCCGTGCTTTCGGCGCGCCTTGTCAGTTCCTTCATCTGTCTTTGGGCCTTCCACTCGTCGATCTTGTCGTTGGTGATTGTCTTCTTCTCTTCGGCCCATGCCTTCATACTTGCTAGGTCTGCCTGAACTTTGGCTTGCTGTGCTTTCACCTGGCTCTCAAGCGAAGCGACGTGGGCCCTGGCGTCGTTCTTGGCTTTATCGCCGGCGTTTTTGATTTTCGCTTCCAAGTCCTTGAGCCGTTTGTCCGCGTCATCGACTTTGGCACGGAGCTGGCTGCGGAAACTGTCAACCTGTGCGCTCACATCAACCTCCCAGTTCAATCTGGCCGGAGGGATCCGGGTGAGAATTCCTGTACATCTCACCGCCAGGCGGGCGGAGTGAAAGCTTCCAAATCTGGGTAAATTTCTGCTAACGAGCATTGCGAGCCGATCAACCCCTTGCGGCCCGGCTGCGAAACGTCACCCTCCCGGACATGGAGGGCGCCCAATATGGTTGTATTACCCCCATGCATGCCGCCGGGTGGATTGCGCGCAGCGTGCTGCGTCGGTCGAAGGCATTTCGCAGGTGCACATTCATATGCACTGGCGTTCTGCAGCTGGAATTGCGCCATGCGGTCCATTAACATCCGCCGCCATCGCCGAAGCGGGCGCGAAGCTGGATCCGTGTTCGCTCCACCGGGGGTTAAAATGGCGTCGGGCTCGCGGCACCTGCTTGCCGCTGCGACTGGCAGGGTGAATTAGCCCTGCGGTTGTTCGGTTAAGCCGTCCTCCTGGCAACAGGAACGCGACGGGGGCTGGGCCCCGCTTTTTTTTTCGCCCGCGGCCTTTCGGCATTAACTGTTCGTTAAGCCTTTATTAACCCCGCATTAGGGTTACCAAATCACTATAGGCGCAAGCTGAATTGCGAATCGGCCGCCGGTACCGCATCGGAACAGTTCCATGTCTGAAGTCATTTTTTCCCCGGGCGTTCGGCAAAATTTGAGGGCTCCGCAAAACGCCGCGAGTCTGATGCAGACGACCCAAGGTCGCCTGACGACGGGCAAGAAGATCAATAACGCGCTCGATAATCCGACGAGCTGTTTTACCGCCGCGGCGCTCGATGCCCGCAGCGGCGAACTGTCGGCCCTGCTCGACCAGATGTCGAACGGCATCAGCACGATTCAGGCCGCCAATAATGGCCTCACTTCGATCACCAACATCATCCAGGCCATGCAGGCGAGCGTGACTCAGGCGCGTCAGGATTCGTCGTGGCAGGATCAGTCGTTCTCGGTCAGTGCTGCCGCGATCGGCTCCGCGGCCTTGCAGCAACTGACATTCTCGGGTGGCGCGGTGACCGGCAATCAGTCGATCTTCCTCAATGATACCGAGACGCTCAACGGCACGGGCGGCCTTGGCGGCGGTACATCGGGCACCACCGGCACGCTCACCATCCAGGCCACCGATATCAATGGCGGCAACCCAGTGAACGTGGCCGTGAATGCCGCTGACACGGAAGCGACAGTGATTGCGGCCATCAACAATGCCGTTCGCATCCCAAATTTCGCCGTCGACGACGGCACGGACCAGATCAAACTCCAGGATACCGGCGGCAACGTGGTCACAGTCAGCGGAACGGCGGCAGCGGCGCTCGGCTTCGGCGCCGGCAACACTACATCGACGGCGACAGCCGGCCCGGCGCAAACCGCCGACAACCTCGTCGCCCTCATCAACAGTAATCCCAATCTCGCCGGGCTTGTAAAGGCATCGAACAATTCCGGCCAATTGCTGATCACAAACCTCTCGACCAACACGTTGACGATCACGGGCGTCAGCAACACCGCGGTCGATGGATCGACCGGTACCACCTCCATCGGCGGCAATACCGTCCGCGCCAACCTCGTCACATCGTTCAACCAGCTTCGCAATCAGCTCGACACCATCGCCAATGACTCAAGCTTCAACGGCAATAATCTGCTCACCGGCGACCAGTTGAAGCTGGTGTTCAACGAGACCGACACGAGCTCACTGACCATTCAATCGACCGCCCCGACCGGCATTAATCACGCCGTGCTTGGGATCGGCGGCGGGACGCTGACGCAATTCCAAGATAACATACAGCTCGACACTCTGCTGGTCGCGTTGCATAACGCCTTGATTACCGTGCGCAACCAGGCCGCCGCCTTCGGCTCGAATCTGTCGATCGTGCAAAATCGCCAGGATTTCACCAAACAGCTGATCAACACGCTGCAGTCCGGCTCCGATGCCCTTAGCCCCGCCGACAGCAACACAGAGGGTGTCAACATGCTTGCATTGCAGACCCGCCAGCAGCTCTCCACCACTGCGTTATCGCTCGCCAACCATGCGAACCAGGCGGTGCTGCGGCTGTTCCAATAGGTGCGCTGCGGTTCTGCCGCGGCGGGTGCGCACTCGTAAACATCACGATGCTCGAACACCGAGCAATCTCACGGCTGCAATAATGTTATCTTAGGCGGCAAAATGCGTAAGACCGCCAAAGGATCGCATGGCGGTGTCGTCGCCGATCTTGTCCCTGTGGCCCCGGACTCTATGGTAGAAACAAGAATAAGCGGGTGGCCGGGACATACTCAACGACCACAAGGAGAGAAGCGAGCCGCTTCAACTGACCTGGAATCCCCACCACGCGCCGCATATCATCGCGTGGACTGTGGTGCGACGCCGGCCGAACGCATTCCGCAGCTGGAGAGGCTGCATACCGGCTGCCCTTGTCGTGCTGGAATTGCACCGCACGCTCTATTAACATCCATCGCCATCACCGTCACCGTAACCGGACGGCAAATTCAAATCGGCAAAAATGATCCGTCGGGGATGAAAAATGGGGTTGGGCTCGTTGGCGACTATCAGGCTTACGTGTTCCGGCCTGGCGCGGCTTCTTGCCATCGCAATCGCTTTCGCGTTTTGCGCTGCGGGATCGACCGCGGCAGAGCCGATCTACCCGACTCGTCCGGTGCGTATCATCGTGCCCTACGGGCCTGGAGGTGTCGCCGACACCACCATGCGCATCATCGCTGACAAACTCACCCAGAAGCTCGGCCAGCAATTCATTGTCGACAATCGGCCGGGCGCCGGCGGCATTGTCGCCGCCAAAGCAGCGGCCACCGCCCCACCGGACGGCTATGTCCTGCACCTCACCGGCAACGGCACCGCCATCTCAACGGCGCTGTTCCGACAGCTGCCTTATGACGTGCTGCGGGACTTCACGCCCATCACCATCACCGCCTGGTTCGACCTTCTCATTGCCACCAGGGCGGACGGGCCGCTTCAGACCGTGGCCGATATTCTCAAGGCGGCGCGCCAGAACCCCGGCAAGCTCAACTTCGGCACCATAGCGCCTGGCAGTACCCAGAACCTGTCGGCTGAATTGTTCAAGAGCGCCGCCGATATCGATGTTGCCATGGTTACCTATCGCACGACCCCGGAGCTCGTTACCGGGCTCATGCGCGGTGACGTGCAGATCGGCTTCGACTATTACGCGGGGCTCAACGCGGCGGTCAGCGGCCGGCAACTCAAGGCGGTCGCGACCACCGGCGGCAAGCGCACGCCGGCGCTGCCCGCCGTGCCGACAGTCAGCGAAAGCGGGCTCCCGGGCTATGTGGTGGAGAGTTGGAATGCGCTTTCAGGCCCGGGCGGCATGCCGGACGACATCGTCAAGTTCCTCAACCGTGCTGTAAACGATATTCTCAACCTGCCAGAGGTGAAGGAGAAGGCCATGCTCAACGGCATGGAGGCGCGCGGCACAAGCCCGGAGGAAATGCAGGCGCGCATGAAAGGCGATATCGCCAAATGGGCCGCCGTCATCGAGAAGGCCGGCATCGAACGGCAGTGAAACCGCCGCACAGGCGGCCTTCACGTTTGCGTGCGCCGCCAATCGCGATTTCATTTTCGGTAAGACCGCTCAGACGCTTGATCCGAATCTCGCCGATGAGAGTGGATTGCGGCCAGGCATTTGACATTTCTTTCGAGTCGTGGCGGGGCTGTTCCGACCACGCCGATTATGCTTCCGCCACGCTTTAGGTTTGGGGTCGCCGGCGACAAGCCCGGCGACGGCTCTGGTATGTGTGAAAAGGATGCCTGCTATGAGTCCCGTTTCCGAGCCGATGCATCTGTGCACCCTGCTTGCCACCTATCCGCACACCGCGCCGCTCAAGAACCGCGAGGTCACGTCTGCTTGCGTCGCACTTGACTTCAAGGACGTGACGCCGGTGTGGAGCGGCTTCAAAGCGATGGTGCGTCGGCAGGAATTCGATGTGTCCGAAATGGCGATCGTCACCTATCTGATCGCGAAGTCATTCGGCAAGCCGATGGTGCTGCTGCCGGCCGTGATGACCGGGCGGATTCAACACGCCTGGGCGATCTATAACGGTGAACGCGGGAGACTGACGCCGGCCGATCTCAAGGGCAGGAAGGTGGGCATCCGCTCCTTCACCACCACGACCGGAGCATGGCTGCGCGGCATGTTCGAGAATGACTACGGACTCGATCTCGCGAGCGTGCACTGGATTACGTTCGAGGAGCCTCATGTCGCCGAATATGTGGACACTACGGAACGCGCGCCGCCCGACAAAAAGATCATCCCGATGCTGCTCGACGGCGAACTCGATGCCGTTCTCGGCGAGCGCTCGGATGACCCGCGCTTGAAATCGCTGTTTGGCGACCCGGTGGCGGCCGCGCACGCCTGGTACCGCAAGCACCATATCGTCCCTCTCAACCACATGGTGGTGGTCAGCGCCGAGCTGGCGAAATCACGCCCGGACGTTGTCGAGGAGGTCTACGCGCTCCTGAAGGAGGGCAAACGCCGCGCGCCACCGCCGGAGGGCGCCGACACCACGCCGTTCGGAGTGGAAGCCTGTGGTCCGGCCCTGCAACGCATCATCGATTACGCGGCCCAGCAACGGCTGATCCCGCGACGGTTCGAGGTCGATGAACTGTTCGACGAAACGACGCTGAGGATGCGGTGACTACGTAGGGTGGGCAACGCGCGAGCAATGACGTGAGTGGCATACGAGCGCTATAGCCGCGTTGCCCACGCGGTCGGGCCCCGGGTCTCACAGGGTGGGCAAAATCGCCTGCAGTGATTGGATGTTTGCGACCGCCGTGCGGGCGATTTTGCCCACCCGAAGCCGGAACCAAACAGGACGTTTGAGACAACAACCACCCTCAGCTGTGCGGACAAATTTTTGGATGATCCACCGATTCACATCCGCCCGTACTGTCCCGCACGCTGCGGGTGCTGTCCGTAAACCCCTATCGGGACAAGCCTTATAGGCTCGGCAATCGTCGCACAAGACGATCGATAAGCCACCAAATTCTTCGCACAAAATGCAAAGAATCAACTGACAAGGGACTACGCGCCGACAAGGGAGGTGACGCCCCGTGAGTACGGCGCAACCTACTTCGCATTCGACCGCGACTGATTTTGACCGGGCGTCGGCGTGGACGTATTGCGCACTCCGCCCCACGGATCCGTCTTGCCTTTTGCGTCAGGAATCTTGCTGATGCCAGCCTTGTAGCCGGCCTCGCGCTCCTGCTCCTGCCTTACTTCCACGTCGGTCTTGAGCTTGGCGCCTCCCCCCGCCATGTTAGGGCTGATCTGCGCGTAACCAGGCGTCGCGATCACAGCGATCGCCAGCACCAGTAGGATGTTTCTCACCGCCTCCTCCTGTGGCCCTTCGGCTCCATTGCGACGGAGGCGAACTTACTCCGTCGACGAATGACCGCAAGATAAGATTGCACTGCCGCGGAAGGGCATTCCGGCCTCCGTGCCCGGCACAGTCCGGCTCCGGCGACAAATACGATTTTGAGCATGATCTGGCTTCAAAAATCTGCGACTCTGCACGATCCGTACGAGATGGAGGATCGTCATGCTCGACCGCAGCGCAATGCGTGCCATCACGTTCGCCGCGATGCTGGTGATGGCAAGCTCAGGAGCCGCGGCATTCGACGAAACCAAATATCCCGATTGGTCGGGCCAGTGGATGCGGCCGCCGGGTGTCGGATTCCAATGGGATGGGACCAAGCCTCCGGGTCTGGCCCAACAGGCTCCGCTGATACCCGAATATCAGGCCGTGCTCGAGGCAAGTCTCGCCGACCCGGCGGCCGGCGGGCAGGGCGGCGACAATCTCGTCACCTGCCGCACCAATGGCATGCCGCGGATGATGACGGTCGCGTGGCCGATCGAATTCGTCATCCTGCCGTACATCACTTACGTGAACTTCCATCCCTTCCTGCCGCGCCGCATCTATACCGACGGGCGCGAATGGCCCACCGAGATCGAGCCGTCCTTCGCGGGCTATTCGATCGGCAATTGGCTCGACACCGATGGGGATGGCCGCTTCGATACGCTGGAGGTCGAGACCCGCAACTTCAAGGGCCCGCGCACCTTTGAGCCGAGCGGCATTCCGCTCCACGACGACAACGAATCGATCGTTCTGGAGCGCATCTATATCGACAAGGCCGATCCGAACATCCTGCACAACGACATTACCACCATCGATCACGCGCTGACACGTCCATGGACGGTGAACAAGCGCTATCGCCGCGAACGCAATGTTATTTGGTTCGAGGACAACTGCACCGAGAACAACCGTCACATCATCGTCGGCACGGAGGCTTACTTCCTGAGCGCGGACGGTTACCTGATGCCCACCCGTAAGGACCAGCCCCCGCCCGATCTGAGATATTTCAAGCCGCGAAAGTGACGAGATACGGAGGCGAGGGAACAGAAAGGCCGCCGACCCTTTATCTTGCCGTCTGTGCGCTTTCGCTGGCATGACAAGAGCGTCAGCTTACGCCCACGTGGGCCCTTGACGCCGACCGGAGTCCTGGGATTTTGTTACGCGTCGACTTGGTGGGGGCCGAGGCGCCTGTTCACGGACAGCATGGATGCTTTTTTTCTGTCTAGTCAAACCACGGAGTCGCTGCCATGGCCACCTACAATATCCTGATTATGGGCGCTTCCTATGGGTCGCTGCTCGCCTCCAAGTTGCTGTTCGGCGGCCACAGCGTGAAGCTGGTCTGCCTGCCAGCTGAGGCCGATCTGATCAACGCAGAAGGTTTTCGTGTACGCATGCCTGTGAAGAGCCGCAAGGGCGAGATCGAGATCGACTCGCGCAAGCTGCCCGGCAAGGTCTCCGCCACCGGGCCGACTAACGTGAAGCCGACCGACTTCGATCTCGTTGGGCTCGCCATGCAGGAGCCGCAGTATCGTTCCGCCGGGGTACGCGAACTGCTCGATGCGGTGGCGCGATCCAGGATGCCGTGCATGTCGATTATGAACATGCCGCCGCTGCCTTACGTGAAGCGCATCCCGGGCTTGAACTACGAAGCGTTGAAACCCGCCTATACGGACCCGACCGTGTGGGACAGCTTCGATCCCGGACTGCTCACGCTCTGCAGTCCCGACCCGCAGGCGATCCGCCCTCCTGAAGAGAAGGTCAATGTCCTGCAGGTGACGTTGCCGACCAACTTCAAGGTCGCGAGGTTCGACAACGAAAATTACACAGCGATGCTGCGCCAGCTCGAAAAGGACGTCGATGCGGTGCGCTTCGATGCGCCGGAGGGCAAGATAGAGCTGCCGGTAAAGCTCAGGGTGCACGATTCGATTTTTGTGCCGCTCGCCAAATGGGCGATGCTGCTCGCCGGCAACTACCGCTGCATCACTCCGGACGGGATCCGAACCGCGCAGGAAGCCGTGCATTCCAATCTCGAAGAGTCGCGATCGGTCTACGATTTCGTGTTCGATCTCTGCGTCAGGCTTGGTGCTGCTCCGGCCGACCTGGTGCCATTTGAGAAATATGCCGCCGCCGCAATGAGCCTCACGCGCCCGGCCTCAGCAGCGCGCGCGCTGCAAAACGGCGCGCCTTACATCGAGCGCGCCGACAAGCTCGTGCAGCTGATCGCGGCCCAAAAGGGCCTCCGCCATCCGGTCATCGATGCGGGCGTCGCGCTGGTCGACGCGCGACTGGAGGCAAACCGCAGGAAAGCGGCCTGATCGGCGAACGGCGCCCAACGTGGAAGTGGCCCACGTGCAGGATGGGTTTGAGCGCAGGCGAAACTCGTCAGTCAATCGCGCCGCGCAGACCTAATGGGTTTCGCTCCCGCTCAACCGATCCGACATGTTACCACTCGGCGTAGCCGCGTCAGGACGTGTGAGTACTTTAAACCAGTTTCAGATTAAATGTCCCGAGTGCAAAATCCCGTCCCGCCGTCCTTCTGAGCAAGCACAAGCGACGCAGGGGCGAGGACGCAGTCGAAGAATTCCGAGGATGCCTGTTCGGTACGGGACTGCTCTCCATGCGGGCAACTTTCGCGCGTATACGGGACATTAGTCTATTCACCAAGAAGTCATCTGGTTTTCATCCTCCAATAATATTCCTGTCCCGGTCGGGTGTTGGTCCATTCCATGTTGGGTTGGCCAGCATCGGCGCCAACCCCACTCTTCTGGAGGTAGTTGATGTCGCACGTCAGACGTTTCGGAACGCTGGGCTTATTGGCCCTGCTGACTGTCTCAATCCAATGGCAGGCCCGGGCAGACGATGGCCGCTCAGTCAAGAAGGTCTTCGTGATCGCCATGGAAAACCACAACTGGACGCAACCGGCCAACCAGTTTTCCGGTCCGATCCAGCAGATTTTCCAGAACCCCAACGCCCCGTTCATCAACAGCCTGGTTAACGGATCCGCCGTCGGCATCAGCCGGCAGGTGGCCTTCGCCGCGAACTACCACAACGTCCTGGCCACGGCCAGCGGGAATAATCCCCATATCCATCCTTCTGAACCCAACTACATTTGGGCGGAGGCGGGCTTCAATTTCAACATATTCAATGACGCCGATCCCTTTGTCCCGCTAGGCAATAATCAAGTCAATAACCTGGACAATCAGCTTCATCTTGTGGGTCTCTTGACCCAGGCCGGGAGGACTTGGCGGTCTTATCAGGAAGACACTGACTTGACGACGGTCAATGGAAAACTGACCAACGTTGTCCTGCCGAAGAATCAATGGACGGTTCCCCTCACCAGCTTCTCCGGAAACTTTGCCTCGGGCGTCAATCAGTTCAACGGCTCGACGCAGTTTAACTACGCCGCGAAGCACAATCCCCAGGTGTTCTTCACCGACAGCAACGGCGGCGACGACCCCACGCCGGCCAATCCGTTGTCTCACAACTATGCTCCGTTACAGCAGTTGTTTGTTGATCTGGCCAACAATACCGTGGCCGACTACAACTGGATTAGTCCCAATCAGTTCAACGACCAGCACACCGCTCTTACGGGGGGCTTCATGGGCCTGACGGGAGACGCGGCCAACATCCGCCAGGGTGACAACTTCCTGAGCATCGTCGTTCCTGCGATCATGGCGTCCCGCGCCTATCGGGATCGCGGCGCGATCATCATCTGGTGGGACGAGTCCGAACAAGATACGGCGAATGCTAACCCGGACGACCTCAATCACACCATTGGGGAGATCGTGATTTCACCACTGGCTCACCCCAACGTGAACGGCGTCCCGTTTGCCAGCCAAGTCTTTCTCACGCACTCGTCTGATCTGCGCACCATGCAGGAAATCTTCCATGTGACCAAGCCGCTTTTCCTGGGCGACGCCGTACACGCCAACGATCTTTCCAGCTTGTTCGCTCCCGGCGCGATTCCACACGACGATGAAGATGATAACTAAGAGCTTTCGATGAATTGTTTTACCGGCGCAGGGGCCCATGATGGTCTCTGCGCTTTTTTTTATGCGGATAAGCCTTCCTGCGGTACTTGGGATTGAATACCACGTGGTATTTACAGTCCCCTCTTGTATGACTTAGGCTCTCATTATCGTCCATCGTGAAGCTCTCCTTCGTGTGCTTGGCCGTTCACGAATCGGAGTTTCGTTGGTGGACGACTGCCGTAAATGTCAAACTGCTACTGCGGCCCCGGCAGAGCCGGGGGACCTCCTATGGGATGTTAGGATAATTCGTATCACCGGGGAAAACCATGAATACGCAGCGGACCAGGCTGAAAAAGATGACGATCGGCGTAGCTGCGTTTGGTGCGCTGTCGCTGCTCGCAATCCCGACCAACACGGCAACGGCCCAGGAGCAGAAAGCGGCCCCTCCCCCCGCCGCCACACCAATCGCGCCCCATGCCTCGACGCAGGAACCGGCCCATCGCATGACGTTCGAGCAGGTGGTGGCGATGGAACAATCGCTCTCAAACTGGGGGCGCTGGGGTGACGAAGACGAGCGTGGCACCCTCAACCTCGTGACGCCGGAAAAAACCAGGAGGGGGCTGGGTCTCGTCAAGGACGGGATCGTGGTGTCGCTCGCCCGCTTCGCAAGCCTCGAAAAGGCCGTTGACGACTTCAACTTCGGCCCGACCCGGCATGAGATGTGGTATGGCCTCGCGGGCCCGCCCAAGCCCGGCGAAACGCGCGGGGCACTCGACACAATCAGTTACGGCCTTCACGACGGCACCAACTCGCATCTCGACGCCCTGTGCCACTACACCTTGCTGCGCGACGGCAAGGTCGTGGTCTACAACGGCCATCCTGCCGCCACCGAGAAGGGATGCTCGAAAAACGCCATAGACCGTATGGGCCCGGGTTTTGCGACGCGCGCCGTCCTGGTCGACATGCCGCTGTTGAAAGGCGTGGAGTGGCTCGATCCGCATACGCCGATCTATCCGGAAGATCTCGAGGCGTGGGAAAAGTTTGCGAACGTCAAGATCGAAAGCGGAGACGCGGTCCTGATCCGCACCGGGCGGTGGGCGTTGCGCGCCGCCAAGGGACCATGGCCTCAGGCGCGCGAAGCAGCCGGATTGCACGCCTCCGTGATGCCCTGGCTCAAGCAGCGGGATATCGCGCTCCTGGGCAGCGATGCCGTCAATGACGTGCAGCCGTCCGGAATCGTTGGCGGGTTCGGCGAAGCGGCCAACCGCCCCGTGCATCTGATCTCGATCGCAGTCATGGGAATGCCGCTGGTCGACAACGGCTACTTCGAAGATGCGGCCCGGGAAGCCGCCGCACGCAGGCGTTGGGAATTCTTCATGGCCGTCCAGCTGACGAGACTCAAGGGCGGAACAGCGACGAACTTCAACGCGCTAGGGATATTTTAGCCCTACTTCATCGGCGCCGGGATCTGTATCATCTCCTTGATCTCCGCCGCCGTGAGCGGCTTGGCGATGAACTTGTTCTTGAGCGAATCTGCCAGCACAAGATCGAGCCCGCGAATCTCGTCCGGCCACAGCGTTGCTTTGGGAAAATACTGGTCGCGGACCTTCGCCATCAATTCATGGCGCACGCCGGAAAATGCCTCGTACAGAGTCAGCGCGGCGGGGTCCGTATACATCCAATCGATGGTGTCGCGGTAGCCCTGCATGAAGCGCGCGACGACGTCCCCGCGCGTTGCAAGGACTTGCGCGTTCGCCATGCAGATGCGCACCGTCTGGTCGGCGCGCGCCTTGATTTCGCTGCCGCGGGGCAATCACCCGGATTTTGCCTTCCTCGACGAGATCAAGCCCGAACGGCGCGGCGCCGCGGCCGATGTCGATCTGGCCGGTCATCACCATCGTCAAGGTGGCGGGATGCCCACCGGTGGAAACCGGACGCGCATCGACCTTGTATTGATCGAGGAGGGCCAGCAGTGCGGTGTGGCTCGACGAACCATTCTGGGAATAGCTGATGGTCTTGCCGGAGGCATCGGCAAGCGACTTGATCGGGGAATTCGCAACCACAAACCAATAGGTATCGGGCGAGCCGATCATGGCGCTGGCGATGATGCGCACTGGAGCGCCCTTGGAAAAACCGCCAATCGCGGACTCGATGCCACCGCCGCATGCGATATCCATGCTGCCGGAAATCACGGCCTGGTGCGCCTCGGGGCCACCCTGGGTGTAGAGGATCTCGACCACGATGCCGCGTCTCTTAAGAATGCCGGAGCGCTCGCCAAGCTCGGTGATCGCAGTATCCCATTGGCCCCGCTGCGCCACTGCTACTTTCAGGAGGTCGTCGGCGCGGGCAGATGCGAGCGCCAAAACCGCAACGGCGGGAAAAACTGCCGCAAGCGCTGCGGCAATGATACGTGCCACCATGGCGTTCTCCCTGCTCCGGATTTGCTTGTTCCGGTCGACTCATCTTAGCGCCCACGGGCTTGAGCCGCGGGTCCATCTTGTTCGCATAAAGCTGGATTGGCAGGCCCGGCCAAGTCAAGCTCATCAGTGACACGGATGAATCTCCGCTGAGAGGGCTCCAGCGCATCTTGCGACAACGGCGCGCCCCCTCCCCATCCCCATCCATATATGCAAATGATATGCTAACAGGGTTCCGTACCAAGGGAGCGAAACCATGAAACGTCCAATTCCGGTACTGATCGCATTGGCGATGGCGGCGATTGTTCAGTCGCACGGCGCAAGCGCGGAATCAATTGCGGTCTTTACCAAGAACACGACCAACCCGTTCTCCAAGGCAATCCGGACCGGCAGCGACATCGGGGGCAAGAAGCTGTCGATTGACGTCTCGCATTATGTGCCGACGTCGCCTGACAATGTCAGCGAGCAGACCAAGCTGGTTGACGACGCGATCGCAAAGAAGCCCGACCTGATCGTGTTCGATCCAGTCGACAACCAGAAAATGGTACCTGCTGTCGAAAAAATAAACACCGCCAACATTCCGGCGATCGAAATTACCGACCGCGCCGGGGGCGGCAAGTTCGTCTCCTCCGTGCTGCCAGACGATTATAAGCTCGGTCTTGAAACTGCGCGCCGCGCGGTCAAGGCGTTGGACGGCAAAGGCAATGTGGTCATTCTCGAAGGCATCCCCACCACGACGACCAGCATCGAGCGCGTCAAAGGCTTCAACGATGCGCTCAAGGAAGTTCCGGCCGTAAAGCTGTTGGCGTCGAAGTCCGGCGGTTACCAGCGCAAGCCGGCCCAGGATCAGATGGAAGCCTGGATCAGGCAGTTTCCCCAGATCGACGGCGTACTGGCGGCCAATGATTCCATGGCGGCTGCCGCTGTCGAGACCCTGGAAAAGCGCAACCGCAAGGCGGTGGTGGTGGGGATCAATGGCAGCAAGGAAGCAATTGACTTGATCAAGGCCGACAAGATGCTTGCCACCGGCGAATTCAACGGTTTCGTCATCGGCTGCCTTGCGACCGAAATCGCCGCGCGCAGCCTGCGCAAGCAAGAGGTACCTAAAGAGGTGATCTTGAGGCCGGTTGTCTACGACAAGGGCAACTATCAGAAATACGAGGCGCGCGCCGAAATGCGCGAATGTCCTTCTCTGGAAGACGAGCAGAAGAACTAGACCGGATTCCGGTCAGGTTGGAGCACCTTCCCTTCTTCTCAAGAGGTGGCTGGGCTTGTCACAGCCACCTCGATTATTGCCAATCATCCGGAATTCTGCCGCAAAAATGTCGCAAATAGCTTTGCGTTCGCGTTTGATTGGTCAATCGCATTTTAATAATTTCGTAGGGGCCGAAACGCAAGCCGCAGCACGCAACTGCGCGCAGTGCGCCCTGAGTTGCGGCGAACAATTGCACATGCCACCGCTTTTCGGCTCTGGCAAATTGATGAACGCGGTGTATCCTGAAGAGACCTTCGATGATCGACGGGAAGTGAAGTCACGTCCGGAGCATCCCTATGCGGCGACGCGAATTCATCGGCCTGCTTGGCGCTGCCGCAGCTAACGTTCCATCGAACGGACAGGGGGAGACGCACGCCGCCAACGCCTTTCCGACGCGGGCCATCACCATCGTGGTGCCTTACCCGCCCGGTGGTCCGATCGACACGGTGGCCCGCCTGATTGCCCAGGAGGGCGATCTCAGCCAATTGATCATCGTGGACAATCGTCCGGGAGCATCGGGCGTCATCGGCGCCAGCGTAGTGGCGCGTGCCGGGCCCGACGGCCACATGCTCGTGCTGGGCAGTAATCAGACCCACGCCACCAACCAGAGCCTGATCAGGAACTGCCCTTACGACGCCGTGCGAGATTTTTCCCCGATCGCCGGGATCGCCGCAATGCCGCACGTGCTGGTGGTCCGCAAGGATTTCGAGGCGACCGATGTTGCCGGCCTGGTGGCGACCGCGCGGCAAAGGCCCGGCCGGCTCACCTACGGCTCGCCCGGAAACGGTTCAGGCGCGCACCTTGCGATGGAGTTGTTCAAGACCAAGGCAAGGGTTGACATTCTCCATGTACCGTTCAAGGGGCTCGCCCCTTTGATGACCGAACTGCTCGCCGGACGCGTCGACATGAGCATCGCGCCGCTGCCGGGACTGATCGCTCAGCAGATCGAGGCCGGCAACGTGCGCGCTCTGGGCCTCGCGAGCGCGCGGCGCGACCTGCTGTTTCCATCGATCCCGACCATCGCGGAAGCCGGAATTACCGGTGCCGAGGCCGACGCCTGGGCCGCCCTGTTCGCGCCGGCGCGGACGCCGCCCGCTATTGTCGCGCGGCTTTACAAGACGGTAGAAAGCGCGCTTGCCAAGGACTGGGTGCGAACGAACCTCGCCAAGCAGGGCATTCCGGTGTCGCTCACGACCTCCGCCGAAGTCGCGGCCATGCTGCCGGCGGAAGTGAAGAAGTGGGCCGGCGTCATCAAGGCGACGCATATAACATTGGATTGACGTAGCAAAAAAGCAGCGCGCCTGATCGGTACCGCACACAAGCGCATAGCAGCCCACCGGATGCGCGACGCTCCGACGAACTCGCGCGAACTCCTGCCTCCCGGCGTCGCCGGGAACATCCACCTTCACCGCGAATTCAATTACGGGGCGACGGGTCTATTCAGGAGGACATCACGATGCGTAGTATTCGGTTCGCCGCCGCCTTCGGCGTGGTCGTCTCAACCGCTGCTGCGGCACATGCTCAATCCATCGATTGGGGCAAGGTCGATACCGCACTCGGCCGAACCGCAGCGGTTTCCGGAAGCGTTCATCGCTACGGCTTCCCCCGCTCGGATCTCCAGGTGACGCTGGACGGCGTGACGATCCGACCGGCGCTCGCCCTCGGAAGCTGGATCGCATTTCAGCCGATGAGAGATACCGCGATGGTAATGGGCGACCTGGTGCTGCTCCAGACCGAAGTCAATCCGGTGATGGCCAAGCTGCTGGAAGGTGGGCTTGAAGTCACAGCGGTTCACAATCACCTGCTGCGCGCCGAGCCTTTGCCGTTCTACATGCATATCGGCGGACACGGTGATCCGGTGAAGATGGCCGAAACCATCCATAATGCGTTGGCAGCGAGCAAAACGCCGCTCACGGCGCCGGCGCCCCCGGCCACGCAGCCAGCGATCGACCTCGACACGGCGCAGCTCGACCAGATCATCGGCGTAAAGGGGACCGCAAACGGCGGAGTCTATCAGTTCAGCGTGCCCCGCCGTGATCCGATTACCGAAGAAGGGATGATGGTCGGGATGCCCGCCATGGGCGGCGCGACCGGCATGGGCTTCCAACCGACCGGCAGCGGCAAGGCTGCCATCACCGGCGACTTCGTGCTGATCGGCACGGAGGTCCACGATGTAACCCGCGCGCTGCGCTCAAACAACATCGACGTGACGGCGATCCACAGTCACATGCTGACTGAACAGCCCAGAATCATCTTTATGCATTTCTGGGCCAACGATGACGCGATCAAGCTTGCCAAGGGACTGCGGGCTGCGCTCGACAAGACCGCAAGCGCATCTACGGCAACGGTGGGTGGCGCGCCTAGCCCTAATAGGCGCTAGCCTACGCCGTAACAGCAGCGCGAACTCCCTCCCCGTTCTTTTGTGGGGAGGGGGCGCGAGAGGCGGCACACACTGCGGCGGAGTGACTTGCCGGCGCGCAAGGAGCGTTGTGAACTGTTTTGCCGATCTTCATCGCGTCGGCGCCTGCCCTTGACAGCTGTCGCGCCCTCCGTTTAATCAACTTATGGGGGCTGCGATCTCCCCATCAGGCGACATGCCCAAGTATCGCGTCCGTGTTGCGCGCAACGACCTGTTTGTGCGCAACGCCCACAAGGACGCACCATGTCGCCGCTCAACATCCTTTCCGACCAAACAGGGCACCTTGCGCTGAAATCCAACGTCCATTTACTGTACGCCGCACGATGCCTGCGTGGATTCGGCGACGGCTTCGCGGTGATCATTTTGCCGGCCTATTTGTCGGCACTCGGCTTCAGTCCGATTGAGATCGGATTTGTTGCGACGGCTTCCCTCTTCGGTACCGCCGTATTCACGTTGCTGATCGGTTTGATCGCCCCGCGGCACGACCTCCGCAACATGCTGCTGCTGGGTGCCGCGCTGATGGCGTTCACCGGGATTGCGTTTCCGAGCTCCGAATATTTGGTCTTGATTGCCGCCGTGGCATTTATCGGGACCATCAATCCGTCCACCGGCGATATCGGCGTTCTGGTGCCGCTCGAGCATGCCTTGCTGGCGCGCAACGTCGCGGATGAGGAGCGGACCCGCGCCTTCGCGCGCTACAGCCTGACCGGTGCGCTGTCGATGGCGGCCGGTTCGTTGGCGGCCGGAATGCCGGATGTTCTGGTCGCGCGCGGGCTCGACAATGTCGCGGCATTCCGGCTCATGTTCTACCTATACGCGGCACTCGGCCTTATCGCCGCCGTCATCTACCAGCAACTGCCCCGGTCTCCGGCAGAGCCTTCCCGGCCGGTCGCGCCGTTGGGGCCTTCACGTCATGTGGTGTACAAGCTCGCGGCGCTGTTCAGCCTTGACGCATTCGCCGGTGGTTTCATCGTGCAGTCGCTGCTTGCACTGTGGCTTTTCGAGAAATTCGACCTGTCGCTGGCCGCGGCGAGCGTATTCTTCTTCTGGTCTGGGGTGCTGAGTGCTTTTTCATATCCGGTGGCGGCGCGGATCGCCGGCCGGATAGGCCTCATCAACACCATGGTGTTCACGCATATTCCGTCGAGCGTCTGCCTGATCGCAGCTGCATTCTCGTCTAACCTGACGCTTGCGCTCGGATTGCTGCTGGTGCGTTCGGCGCTGTCGCAAATGGATGTGCCGACGCGCACATCCTACGTGATGGCGGTCGTGACCCCGGCTGAACGGACGGCTGCGGCGAGCGTGACCGCGGTACCGCGGAGCCTCGCCTCCTCGATCAGTCCGACATTCGCCGGCATGCTCCTGACACTTCCGTTTGCGGGGCTCCCGCTCGTTTTCTGCGGAAGCTTGAAAATCGCCTATGACATCGCGCTGCTGTATTCGTTCAGGCATATCAAGCCGCCGGAAGAGAAGGCAGTATCCTGATAGCTCAATACCGATAACGACAAAGGCGCATTGCGCACAGCTGTGCGTTGGCACGGAACTGTGGTGCGTCTCCGCCCACACTGTCCGACCTCACGCCAATTGACTGCATGGGCGAAGTCGCACGAAGTCATCGCCCCAATCATTAGCTACACTGACGCGAATGGGATGACAGGGAGATCATGCAAGTGCTGATTGTGGCATGTTTGTTGGTTGCCGGAATTGCTCATTCGTACGCGCGGGACAGCGGCCCGTGCGATGGATGCGGTTGCAAGTGCGGCCCCGGCTTTCGACTGCAGCCGAGCGGACGTTGCATGAGCTGGACTGAGTACGCGCGGTATATGTGCAGGGGGTTACCCGACAGGGATCGTTGACGAGTTATCGATCACTAATCAGCCGCCCTCGTGCCCGATGAAGAAGATCATCGAGCGGAGAAATCGCATGAAAGCGAGTTGCAGTAATGGTCAACCCGGACTCCCGCCCTAATACCTATAATCGTCGATCTCGAGCAGCGGGAAGGCACTGAACACATGCGGCGCCGTCACCGGTGGTGCGGCTTGCAGATATGATTTGTCGAGTTCGGCAAATTTCGTCACGCCGAGCAGGCCTAGGCAGCGCCGCACCTCATCTTCGAGAATTTCGAGCATGCGCACCAGCGCCTTCTCTCCGCCTGCCGCAAGGGCGTAGCACTGCATGCGGCCGAGCCCCACCAGGTTGGCGCCCGCCGCAATCGCCTTGACGACATCGGTGCCGCGCGCAAAACCGCCGTCCACCATGATCCCGGCCCGTCCGGCCACCGCCTCGACGATCTCCGGCAACACTTCCATGGAGCCGCGGCCGTGGTCGAGTTGCCGCCCGCCATGATTGGACACATAGATCCAGTCGACGCCGTGATCGAGCGCGATCCGCGCATCTTCCACGGTCGCGATGCCTTTGAGCGCGAGCGGGATTTGGAACTTGCTCTTGATGCGCTTGACGGTGCGCCAATCGAGCGCTGCCTGGAATTCGCGGCCAGTGGCGCGCCGGCGGCCCGCAACCATATGGCGCTTGGCGAGATCTCGTTCGCGGCGGCTGTAGATGGCGGTATCCACCGTTATGCAGAACGCCGCGTATCTGTGGGCGATCGCACGCGCCACATGATCGTCGACCCAGGCTTCGTCGCCGCGCACATAGAGTTGGAATATCCGCGTCGCATCAGGCGCCGCTTCAGCAACCTTCTCGAGGCCCGGGTCGCACACCGAGCTGAGCATATGGGCGACGCCAAACTGGCCTGCCGCCCGCACCACCGAAGCCGCGGCGCCATCGTGAAAGCTCTCCAGCGAGCCCACCGGCGCCAGCACCACCGGCAGCCGCAGCCGGCGCCCAAGCGCCGCAACGGTTGCATCCACATGCGAGACATCGCGCAGCACACGCGGCCGGAAAGCAAGGGAATCGAGCGCGAGGCGATTACGACGCAGTGTGGTTTCGGTTTCGGTCGCCCCGACGATGTAATCCCAGTCGTTCTGGTTAAGATTCTGGCGCGCCTTGGCGATGATCTCATGCAGAACCTGGAAATCGGTCTCGGGCCATGCGGGGAATTGGGCCGCGATGGGTTCGGGATTGTGGTCTTGCATGGCGGTGCTCGTTCAACTTTGTGGATCGTCGGATCGTGCGGCAATCGTAGCCCGGATTGAGCGCAGCGAAATCCGGGGACAGCCTGTCACGTCATCGATGGTCAGAGAAAAATTTGCAAGGAAACATTGTTGCAAGTCTGATCCCGGATTTCGCTGCGCTCAATCCGGGCTACGGACGCTGTCGTCTGTCATCCGTCATCTGACATCTGTCATCCGACATCACTCCACCTTTATCACCAGTTTGAGCGAAAACGCGAGCACGGCGGCGGCCAAAAGGATGCCGGACATGGCGAGAAGCCCCGCTTCGAACGAACCGGTGTAATCCTTCAGCCATCCCATCAGATACGGTCCGGCAAAGCCCCCGATGGTGCCGATGGAGTTGATGAAGGCCAGACCCGCGGCAGCGCCAACGCCGCTCAGGAACCGGGTCGGTATCGGCCAGAAGATCGCGCGCGCCGAGGTGATGCCGATCAGCGCCACAGTCATCGCCGTCAGTCCCAAGAGCAGATTGCCGGTCGTCACCGAGGCGGCGAGACCGATCATTCCGATCGCAAGGGCGATCGTGAGATTGCCGATCTTCTTGCCGGTGCGGTCGACGTGCCAGGACCACCACAGCATGGCGATCGAAGCGAAGACGTAGGGGACAGCCGAAAGGAAACTCGACGCGAGGTTCGTCAGCCCGAACCCCTTGATGATTTGCGGCAGGAAAACACCGATTCCATAGGAGCCCAGCGTGAACCCGAACTGAATCACGGCCAGCATCACGACCCGGACATCGCCGAGCGCCGACAGCAGGCTCGACTTAGGCCGCTCGCGATGCTCCGCGGCGAGCATTTCGTTCAGTATCCGCCGCTCCTTGTCATCGAGCCACGGCGCGGTCTCGGGCCGATCGGCGAGCACGTACAGCGTCACGAACCCGAGAATAACGGCCGGCAGACCCTCGACGATGAAAAGCCATTTCCATCCCTCCAGGCCGAACACACCGTTCATCTCGAGCAGCAATCCCGAAATCGGCCCTCCGATCACGGAGGACAGCGGGATCGCGACCAGGAACCACGCGAGCATGCGGGTGCGGTACTGGGTCGGAAACCAGGCCGCAAAATAATAGGCAACGCCCGGGAAGAATCCGGCTTCGGCCACGCCCAGCGCAAACCGAGCCACGTAATAGGAATTGGCGTCATAGACCCAGGCTGTCGCGACCGACACCACGCCCCACGTGATCATGATCCGTGCAATCCATCGCCGCGCTCCGACGCGGTACAGCACCAGGTTCGACGGAATCTCGAAGATCGTATAGCTGAGGAAGAAAATTCCGGCGCCAAAGCCGTATTGGGTCGCCGTGAGTCCCAGATCCTTGTTCATTGTCAGTGACGCGACCCCGATATTGGTGCGGTCGAGATAGTTGACAACGTAGGCAAGCGTCAGGAGCGGCACCACCCGCCAGGCTATCTTCTTGAGTACCGCTTCCTGCTGCGGATCCATCGGACGTTCCCCAAAAAATGTTGCTCTCAAGCGCTTCGTTTTTGATCGATCGGAATCGGATATGACCTGGGAAAGCGGGCCGACACAAGCAACGGCGCACGTGCTGCCGTGGGCGCGTCGTCGCACCCGACTTACGTATCGCTGCGTCGTTTGCCCCCGCCCGCGCGCGGCAGCGCAGTGACCTGCATCGACAATACCGCGTCGATCAGTTCGGTCTGCGTAAGCCGGCCATACATCAAGGGCTTGAGCCGATTGTCCATGCGCAGCAAGGCGAAGCCGTAGGCGCTCGACATCAAGACAATAGCCGTCGCTTTGATGGCGCGGTCGTCGGGGCGGTCGAGGGTCGCCGCCACAAGGCCCTCGAATACTTCATAGCATGCGTTAGCAGCCTTGATCAGCTCCGGGTCGGGCGGGCCCGCGACGCCGCTCAAGAGATCCGACGCAAGCATCAGTCGGAACAGTTGTGGGCGCTCCGCCGCGAAGGCCAAATAGCCACGGCCGGCCGCGGCGAGCCGCGCCTGCGGGGTCTTTCCGCTCGCGTTGCGGTGAATCGCGGTCAGCTCGTAAAATCCCGAGGCGGCGATCGCTGCGAGCAGCGCGCGCCGATCAGCAAAATGCCGGTAAGGCGCAGCACGCGACACGCCGAGCGATGCGGCAAGCTCGCGCAACGAGAGATTTTCATAGCCGCTGCGCTCGATGTCCACTGCCGCGGCCTTGACCAGAGCGGCACGCAGGTCGCCGTGATGATAGGTCGCGTGGTCGGCCGATGCCCTGGACATGAAAATCCATGTTGACACAGCTTACATTGGGCCGCAATGTGAGCGATGTCAACATCTAAGAGGAAACCCATGAACATTGCATTCGCAGCGCTGGGAATGTTGATGCTGGCCGCCACACCGGCTCTTTCGACTGGGTTCGAACGCGTCATGGTGCCCGATCGTGGCGGCCCGCCGCTTGAAGCCGGGATCTGGTATCCAAGCACGGCGCCCGCCACTTCTCAGCCACTCGGACTCTATCGGCAGACCGTAACGGTGGGCGGCGCATTCGTCGGGCGCGACTTGCCCTTGATCGTCATGTCCCACGGCGCCGGCGGATCGTTTGAGGGCCACTATGACACCGCGCTGGCGCTCGCAGAAGCCGGCTTCGTGGTGGCGGCCGTCACCCATACGGGCGACAATTACCGGGACCAGAGCCAGTTCGGTCATTTCGACAGCCGACCGCCTCATATCAAGGCGCTGATAGATTATATGCTGGCATCGTGGCCGCACCACGCCGCCCTCGATGCATCGCGCATCGGTGCCTTTGGGTTTTCGGCTGGCGGCTTCACCACCCTGGTGTTGATCGGCGGGATGCCCGACATGACCCTCACCGGCCCCTATTGTGCCGCGCATCCGGACGAATGGGGGTGCCGGAGGGTCAGGGAGCGAAAAATCGACAGGTCGGCGCCGGTGCCCGCGGCCAAATGGGTTCATGATCCGCGCATCGCCGCCGCGGTAATCGCGGCGCCCGCGGCCGGCTACGCCTTCTTGCCCAATGGGGTTGCCGACATCAAAGTGCCGATCCAGCTTTGGCGCGGCGACAGCGATGAAATCGTCCCGCATCCCAACTACGCCCAAGCGGTCTATGACCGGCTACCAACGAAGCCCGAATACCACGTGGTGCCGAACGCCGGTCACTTCGCTTTCCTTGCGCCATGCACGCCGGCTTTCGCGAACGTCGCGCCAGATGCCTGTCGCGACCCGGCGGGATTCGATCGCGCTGCGTTCCATCGCGAATTCAATTCCGCCGTAGTGGCTTTCTTCAAGGCGAAGCTGCATCCGTAGCCCGGATTGAGCGTAGCGACAATCCGGGAGCGGCCGAGCAACTCGACGAGCGAATGGACAAGCGGCACAGCTGTCCCCAGATCGCGCTTCGCAGCGAAATCCGGGGAGAGCCTGTCACCTCATCGATGGTCAGAGAAAAATCAGTAAGGAACATTATTGCAAGTCTGATCCCGGATTTCGCTGCGCGCTCAATCCGGGCCACGGGCTATCTCGCCGTGGCAGCCGGCTGCCAGGCATAGGTCAGCCATCCGATGCCATGCGACAGCAGATCGACGCCCAACAGGAATCCGAGCACCCATAGTCCGGTTGCCGGAAATCCTGTCAGGATGATGAGGCCCGCCAAGACGCCGAACACCCCGGACGCCAGCATGATCCAGCCGAACTGCTGCCAGTGGCTGACGCCGGTCAGGATGCGGACGAGCCCGGAGATCAGAAACAGCAGACCGAGAACATAGGTCAGGATCAGCGCGCTGGTCACCGGCTGGCTCACCAGCACGATGCCGAATGCAACGTAGAGAACGCCGAGAACCAATTGCCACCCGAACCCTCCCCAACCCTTGGTCCAGAAAACGTGAAAGATTTCGAAGGCGCCAGCAATAATGGCCATCCAGCCAATAAACATGGCGCTGATCACGGTGAAGAACACGACGTCCCCCAGCACCAGGAAGCCCGCGATGATCATGACGACCCCGAGCAGGATGCACACCCATAACGGAGGCGCCGGCAGGCCGCTGAGACGCATCGCGGAACTATTGTCATAGGCGGTCATATCAATCCTCCTCAAAATCGAAAGCAGTCGAGGCCATCGCGGAATCTCTTGAGGTGGCGGGCTCCCAGCCAGCCTATCCTTTGCAAGCGCGAGCTGGCGCCATACCCGCGATTACCAGCGCCATCCGCAGCGGCGACGGCCGCGATCCCACCAACAGAACCAGCGTCGCCGGCGACGCCAAGGACGACGCGGCGGAGGAGGCGGCCGGCGTGGCGGGCGGCGGCGCGAGGAGCGGGGGCCGAGATCGTCCGCCTGGGCGAGATCCTTCTGAAGAGCGGGCGGCAGCGCCTCTGCCATGCATGGCAGCAGGCTCGCGCCTAAGCCTGCTGCCACAACGCCACCGAGAATACCCCGCAATGCGCTTCGGCGGCACGCTCGAGATCCTCGCGCGTTACACGTTACATATGCAACATCGTGGGAGACGGTCGCAGTGCTGACGCCAATTAACTGTGCCGCCGGTCTTGCGGGATCAAAAACGGCCGCGACTGCCCCAACGCCAATGACCTCCGCGGCTGCCCCAGCGCCAATGGCCGGCGGCGCCGAAAACCCCGCGGCTGCCCCAACGCCAATGCGCGCCGCGGCCGCCCCAGCGGCCACGGCCCCACTGGACCTGCGTGGCATAATCAGTCGTCGCCGCGTTGCCAATAACGGAGCCATTGGCGGGCAAGGCGGACGCACCGAATGTCCCGGCGAGCCCGATGCCCGCCGTCACCAAACTTGCCAACAAGATCGTTCGCATCATGATGTCTCCTGTGCTACCTGTGTCGATCAAAGTCATTGTTCGACCACCGTCGGCGCCCCCCACCCCCAGGCAAAACCGCCCACCCCACCGCAAACCCATTTGTCCCCTAACTCATGAAACGATTGTCCCCCTAACTCATGAAACGATCGTTGGTTCCTCATCTGACCGGCGAGACCAAACTGCGACGGCCCCCAGCTGCGACGCGAGTCATGGCGAATCGTCGTCGCGGCGATGGGCGCGCTGACTGACAACCTCAAGCGCGAGCCTGGGTTCTCCCGTGGCCACGCCGAATTGGCAATGGCGAAAATAGGACCGGAGAGACCACGAAGTGCGCTTCTGATATGAGGAAGGACGCAAGCGAGCGCGGTAACAGAAATCGCGTGAACGCAATTGAGAACGCCACGGCCGTAACCGCTGACGCTGAGAGAGCGCCTTGTTGCACTCAGATGAATCAGGGGTTTCTGAGCGCAGATCGCTTCGATTTTCGTCCGCGCCGTCAAAAAGAAAGCGCAACACCCTCGCCGAACTATTCATGGTCGGCGGCTGAACACCGCGCCGCCTTAGTCGTTGCGGCAAGTCGGGAGCTATCTGAGGTACACTGGCCGTGACCCCAGTTTATCGCGGGGACCACCCTGGGGTAAAGGGATCACGACATTTATTGCGAAACCAGCTTGGCGCGCAGTCGGGCGAACTCCTGATCGGTGATCGACCCCGATTTTTTGAGATGATCAAGCTTCTCAATTTCGTCGGCAACGCTGAAGCCGACCGCACGCCGCACCTCTTCACGAGCCTGTTGCGTCTGTTGGCTGTTTCGCTCTGCCATCCCCTTCGATTGAGTGATCAGGTACGCGAATATTGCAAGATAGGGGAACACGATCAGGGCTATCAACCACACCGCCTTGCCCCAGCCGGATACGTCGTCACGCCGGAACAGGTCGCCTATCACTGTGACGAGGAGCCAGAACCATAGGACGAACATGAACACGGCGAAGGCGTCGGTCAGGAAATTGCGGAAAGTGAAACCTTCCGAGAGGAAGAACATCGCGATCTCTCCTTCTTTCTTTACCGGATGGATCCAGTGCGGGCGTCGCGCGCCGCTTGAGCATTTCTTGTCGCTTGCGATACGCTCCCGATCCCAGCGGGAGTAACTCGGGTGCGTCGCGGTTGATTTGACAGCGGATGCATGCCTCCGCTCGGTGTGTCTGCGGTCTGGGGACGCGGGGGAAACTGAGCCGCACGAGAGTTCGGCGCGTAGCTTCGATGTGCGCAGTCCGCGCCTCCAGCTTCTCCATGCGATGGATCTCCCTGTTCACCCGTTTTCAAGGCGGCGGCGAATACCTGCTTGCGCTGTAGGGGATGCTCGCGGCATGCCGAATCACGCCGATCGCCCGCGCTCGCCCATGCGCGGTTCCTCGCTCGGAATTTCGCCGGGCCGGTACCCCGGCAGCCGCCCCGCCGGAATGATCGACAGAAAGGCCAAACCCGCCATGATCAAGAGACCGATCTTCAAGGCGCGCAGACGCGCCTCGGTATTGACGCGCACCGCCTCCGCCACCTGCGCCGGAGTTGCAGTGGTGTCGGCAAGTACGGTTTGCAGCCGCTCATTGCTGATGAAGTTGATGTTGTCGAGATCGACTTGCGCCTGAATCTCGGGTGTGAGCTTCGGGCTCGCGGCGATGGTGGTCAGCGCGATCATGCTCAACAGCCCGACAAGGAGCGCACCCGCTACGGCCGTTCCGACAGCGGAAGCGAGGTTGTTGGTGGTGCCGCGCAGCGATCCGACATCGCCGGCGAGTTCCCTGGGCGAGGCAGTAACCAGCACGTTGAACAGTAGCGTGACGAGCGCGCCTTGACCGATGCCAAACAGAATCAGCCCAAACAGCACCGGCACCTCAGCCCAGTCGTTGCGCATGACGAAGGCGAGCCACAACAGCGCGACCGTGCAAAGGGTGAAGGCGAACCGCCCGATCTGCCGCGGCGTCATCCTGTCGTAGAGGCGGACGATTAGCATCGCGGCAAAAAAAACCGTGAGATTGAACGGCATCATGGCGATGGCAGTGGCGATCGGGCTTCGGCCCTGCACGATCTGAATATAAAGCGGGACGGAGAAGTTGAGGGCGGCCTCCAGCGCGACGACGGAGAACATCGCATACACGGCCGCCCGCTCCTCGGGGGAATCGATCACCTGGAGCGCGAGAAGAGGAGTCTTGCCCGCCTCCTGGCGCTTGTGCGTCCACATCAGGAAGGCCTGGCCGAGCACGATACCTACCACGATCAGGATTGGCGCGGGAGACAGGCCGAGAAGGCTGAATGGCGCGTTCGGGGTGGCCAGCACGAGTCCCCATCGGTTCAGATTGTTGAAGCCGAAGCTGATGCCGATGATAGCTGTTGCCGCGAGAACGACGCCGATGCCGTCGATTGTGACATCTGGGCGTCCCGCGTCCCGCCTGAGACGAAAGCTCAACAGGAAAACGATGGCGGATACCGCGATCAGAATACCGAACACCGGCCGCCAGCCGATATACGTGCCGAGGACCCCACCAATGATGAAGGCCAGCACGCCGGCGGCTGCACGCGCGGAGCCCAGGGCACCCAAGGCTGTCGCCTGCTGCCCTCCTTTGTAGTTTTCGGCGATCAGCGCAACCAGAGCCGGCACGATCACAGCGCCAGCCGCACCGCATAGCGCCTGGGCGAGGATCATAGTTGCCGCATTGGGGCTGAATGTCATCAGAATCTGCGAGATGCAGAACAGAACGACCGCGGCGCGGAACACCCGCAATGCGCCATAACGCTGACAGAGCTTGGCTCCGAGCATAACGAGGCCGGCGACCAGCATCGAATAGGCCACGATTCCGGTTGCGACGGTTGTCGGTGGAACACCGAAGCTCTTGACCATCCCTCCCATCGCAACCGGCAGCGACGCAACATTGAAGGACATAATCATCTGGCCGAGCGCAATCGCGACCATGGGAATCCACGATGCCCGCTCTTCCTGGTGGATGCCGCTAACCGAGATTGTCTGTGTTGCCATGGCGTCCTCCGAACGACTCGGCGTTTCCGATCGGTGAGGCAGAGCGGCGGCCGAGTTCTGGAGTCTTCGTTCCGTCTTCGGGTTGCGACACGAATAAATCCATGCCCAGTCGCTGTGACAGGAATTTCGCGGCGAGCTGGCCCTTCACACTGTTGCCCGCGGCGTCCAAAGGTGGAGCAAAGGTGCCGAAGCCACCTTTCCCAGGAGAGACCGCAACAATGCCGCCGCCGATGCCGCTCTTTCCCGGCAGACCGATATCGTAAAGCCAGTCTCCCGATGTCTCATACAGGCCGGCGGTGACCATCACGGCCAGGGCGTAGTGGCATACAGCCGCGTCGACCACCCGTTGCTTGGTGACAGGATTAACTCCACCGTCAGCTAGGGTCGCGCCCATAACGGCCAAGTCTCGCGCGCTTACGTTCAGCGAGCATTGCCGGGTGTAGAGATCGGTAGCCTGCTTTGCGTCGCAGTAGATCCGGTCGTAACTCTCCAACAGCCGCGCAATGCTCCGATTGCGGAAATTTGTCTGAGAAGCGGATATATAGACTTCCTCGTTGAAGGGAAGCTTGCGGCCGGCAAAGCGCGAGAGCCCGTCGTGGATGAATTGCCACCGTTCCTCAACGGCCCCGCCCGGTGCAAGGCTCGTTGTTGCGATTGCTCCCGCGTTCACCATCGGATTGGTGCGTCCATTTCCCTGCTCGATGGAGGCAAGAGAATTGAACGGAAGTCCTGTTGCGTTCGCGCCTAGCTTTTCGCGCGCATGTTCAGGTCCGATCGTCTCGCAGATGAGCGCAAAGAGGAACGGCTTCGACACGCTCATGATGGAGAATTCGTAATCTACGTCCCCGGCACTGTAGACTCGTCCACTGGTTTCCACCACACAGACTCCGAACAGTTCGCTCGGGACTCGTGCGAGGGCAGGGTACACCTCCGAATTTTTTCCGTCGGCGTTCGATTTGAAGTGCCGGTGCGCCTCTTCCACAAGCAACTGCACCAGATCAGAATCCGGCAAATGACCCGTAGAAACATATGGCCGCTCAAATCCGTCGAACACCGATCGTGACGCCATCGCACCACTCCCGCCGAACGAACTACTAGCGCAAGCCTACTCCATGCTTAGCTCGCCATATCCATTAAAGCCGCAGACGGTTGAAATGAGTCGACCTACAACCCCCTTTAATCTACAGCGCAGCCAATCAAATATGCAAGGACGCGTTCTCTAAGTAAGTAGCATTGTCGTGATTGTGTACGCCTGCCAACGAAACCCGAGGATCACGTGGTGCCGAACGCTGGCCACTTGTCCATCTGGTCGTCGAATTGCTCGGCCGCTCCCAGATTGCGTTGCGCTCGATCCGGACTACACATGTTTCGACCGCCGCAATGAGGACTCCATGGCCGCAAAGAAATTGAACTATCGTCTGCCTGTATTGACCGAAGACCTGCTCGACGACGCGCAGCGCGCGCTCCTCGCATCCTTACGGGCGGGACCGCGCGGTGCACGGGTCAGGCTCGGCGGCCCGTTCGGCGTCTATATGCATGCGCCCCAATACGGAGAACTGACCCAGCAACTCGGCGCCTTCCTGCGCTTCAAGACCTCACTTGAGCCGCGGCTGTCGGAATTCGCAATCCTGTGCACCGCTCGGATATGGCGCGCCCAGTACGAATGGCACGCCCATGCGCCGATCGCCGCGCAGGCCGGCGTGAAACCTGAGGCGATCCGCGACATCAAGGCCGGCCGCGCGCCGAAAAAAGCCGCCAAGGACGAACGGGCCATTTTCGATTTCGTTCAGGAGCTCTACAGGAAGCGCCGGGTCAGCGAGCGCAACTATAACCGCGTGCAGAGCCTCCTCGGCGACAAAGGCATGGTCGAGTTGATCGGCATTCTCGGCTACTACACCGGAGTATCGATGATCCTCAACGTCTTCAACGTACCGGTGCCGGAAGGCACGACGCCGTATTTCACCGAACCGAAATAGCGTGAACTCAGTGATGCATGCTCTGCGTGTCGCGAGCCGCCCTTGGCGTCGCGCCGACGCCTTCGACGGCGAAATCGACATCAACCGTACCAGCCTTTTCGAACACCAGCGAAGCTTTAAACGGCTTGCCCTTCTCGATCGGCTGCTTAAGGCCGGTCATCATGATGTGCAATGACTGGGGCTTCAGCTCGATCGTCTCGCCGGGCTTGATCTCGATACCGGCCGGCACCGGCCGCATTCTCATGACGCCTTTGTCCATGCTCATTTCATGGATTTCGAATTTTGCGGCGACCGGCGTCGAGCCACTCATCAGCCGGTCCGGTTCGGTGCCGGTGTTTTTTATCGTCAGGTAGCCGCCCGCTACGGTCGCCCCCTTGGGAACCGCACGGGACCACGGGTGATCGATTTCAAGCGCGCCGAGTTTGTAGTCATAGGCGTGGGCGCCTGACGACAACGCGATAGCACCAGCAAGGAAGACGCCGAACTTCTTCATGGAACTGCCTCGACAATCCGAATAATACCCGGGGCCGGTCGATGTTGCGAAACGGCTAGTAGAGCGCGTCAACTGAATTGAAGGGTCTGCAAGACGTTCGCCTTCGTAGGGGTGGCCCTTGGGGGTGGCCCTTGGGGGTGGCCCTTGTGGCCGCCCGGCAGGCCACAGCCTGCGGCAGCGCGCGGGCGGACACAAGGCCCGCCCCTACGCAATGCACTTCCCCTTCAATTTTGATGAAGCACATGACTAGACCAGCGGAGCCGGTGGGCCGCGATGGTGGCAGCCGCGCCACGCAGGACATAGCCTCCGTTCGGCTCCAATGAAAGAGCGAAGTCGGAGGTAGTATCGCACCACCAATGTCGCCGGAGCGACCAATCTCACCGGCGCGACGCAGACTGGCTCGGTATCAGCCCGATTGCCAATCCCGGCGACTGCTTTACCGATCGCACAAAAATTTAAATCAGCGCGGCAATTACATCGCCCGCGGGGTTTGGAAACGTGGTAGTGTCCCGGCCGTTATGAGTCTGGGCTGGCTGCCATTAGGCCGCCACGAGACGTAAATGAAATCGCAAGAGCCACGGCGGGACGAAGAGAAAGGCCGAGTTGTTTTGTTCCGGCCGCGCATTCCGCGTGCCCGCAATGACAATCTGCGTCAGCCCGGACCGTTGCACTCTCCAGTCAATGACCTGAGCAAATATGAGCATAACCGCGAGAGCGAAAGTTATCGACATCGCATGGTGAACAACCTGCTCGCCTTTGCGGTGTTGAGCCTCATCGTTTATTGCGGCATCTGGCTTACCAACACCATGGCCCAACTGCGCGCCGATCAGGATTGCGCACTGACCGGGCGAACCAATTGTGCGCCGATCAAATTGCCAATTGATTCGCGGTAGGACCGGAACACAGCGTTGTAGCATTGCAGTCGTAGCGGAGCGAAATCCGGGCAGCCGTCCCGCATTTTCGCTCAATGCGGGCTAAAGCTACAGCGCGCTTTCGCGCACAATGACCATATGCTCGAAAAACGGATCGCCAGGATGGATATCCCGGCGATCCGAAATGATGCGATGTATTCAGCGCGCCACCGTTACGACCGCTTGTACGAGTTGTAGACCTGCTTGGTGAAATTGGCGGCGGCCTGGTCGTTGTCGGCCCAGGTCTTGTCGAGGTCGGCCAGCGGCTTTGCGGCCACCACTTCGGCCTCGCTCTTGCCCTCGTTGACCAGCTTCTGAATGCGATCGCGCGCCTCCTTCACCATGGCACCGTACTCCGCGACGCTCGCCTTGTTTGCGAGTGCGCCGTGGCCGACCACGACCTTGGTATTGTCGTTGGCCAATTTCAGCCACTCGTCGGTTGCCCTGACCATGCCGCGGATGTCCCCGCCATTGGCGAAGTCGACCTGCTGATAGCGATGGCGATTGTTCATCACGTCGCCGGTGCAGATCACGTTGGCGTCCGGGAAATAAACCCAGGTGTCACCATCGGTATGGGCATTGTAAACATGGTGCAGTTCGGCCTTGCGGCCGCCGACTTCGACGATCTTTACGCCGCCGGTGTAGGTCTCCTTCGGTACGCCCTCGGGCGGTGCGGGCGGCTGTGCGTTGCCGGTAGTGCCGTTCTTGTTGCCGCCGGCGGCGAGGCGGAGCCTGATGTTGTCCTGCGCAATCACGGTCGCGCCGTCCTTCTGGAAGTTGGCATTACCGCCCGTGTGGTCGCCGTGGAAATGGGTATTGACGATGTATTTGATCGGCAGCGGCGAGATGGCCTTGATGGCGGCCTTGATCTTGTCCGACAGCGGCGCGAACTGGGTGTCGACCATGATGATGCCGTCGGTGCCGACTGCTACCGTGATATTGCCGCCCTGGCCCTCGAGCATATAGGTCTTGTTGCCGAGATCGGTGGTCTTGATCTGGACCTTGTCCCAGTCGACTTGCTGCTGCGCCATGGCGGTTCCGGCCAGCAGCGCCGTAGCCGCAAATGCGGCGAGTGTCGTTTTATACATCGTGGTTCTCCTCCTCAGGGGGTCTCCGGTGAAGTCCGAGTATCCCGGACTGCTGTTGACAGGCAAACCGCCGCCAGCACCCGGTGCCGTCGGCGGCCCGCCCGCGATCTCAATGCAACGTCCCTACGAGCGTCTGAAGGAATTGTAGACCATGCGGGTCCAGCTTTGGGCCTGCTGCTCGTTTGCAGCCCATTTGGCGTCGAGGTCCGCCAGCGGCTTGGCCGCGACCACTTCCTGCTCACTCTTGCCTTCATTGAACAGCTTCTGGATGCGATCGCGCGAGGTCACAAGCATTTCGCGGAACGCAACGAGATTGGCCTTGGTGGCGAGTGCGCCATGGCCGGGCACCACCTTGGTCTGGTCGTTCGACACCTTGATGTAGGCGTCGAGCGCGCGGATCAGTCCCCGGACGTCACCGCCATTGCCGAAGTCGATGGTGTTGTAGCGGCCAGTATTGCCGAAGATGTCGCCGGTGGCTAGCACGTTGGCGTCGTCAAAATAGACGTAGCTGTCGCCGTCCGTGTGAGCATTGTAGATGTGGCTGACCAGCGCCTTGCGGCCGCCGATTTCGACGGTCTTGGAGCCGCCCCAATAGGTGTCGGTCGGCAGCGCGTCCGCCGACTGCGGCGGCGCCTTGTTGCCGGTGAGGGCGTTGGTGGTGCCGGCGGCGAGGCGGACTCGGATGTTGTCCTGAGCGACGATCGTTGCGCCGTCCTTGTGGAAGGCCGCGTTTCCGCCCGTGTGATCGCCGTGATAATGAGTGTTGATCAGGTACTTGATCGGCAGCGGCGTGAGCTTTTCGACGGCGGCCTTGAGCTTGTCGTGCATCGGCGCGAACTGGCCGTCCACCTGGATGTAGCCGTCGGTGCCGACCGCAACCGTGACATTGCCGCCCGCGCCTTCCAGCATATAGGTCTTGTTGCCAAGGTCGGTGGTTTTCACCTCGACCTTGGAGAAATCGATATTCTGTTGAGCGAGTGCCGTACCGGCAAACAGCACCGTCGTGGCCGCCAGCGCAGCCAGTGTGTTCCTATACATTTCGGATCTCCTCCTGTGGTGACGAGCCGTTTACGTCTGACTGAAAGTCCAACTGGCGCTGGCCTGTCAGTCGTCATTTAAAATTCGGCCCGCCTTCCGGGCCGGAGAATGCTCTTTTCTTATGGCACCGGCAAGATGGCTCGTGACGGCCGGCAGCCCGCGTGGAACTTACATCGAGTTGCGCCTCGCCGTGCGCGCGTCCGGTTAACTTCCTTCTAACCCTAAGCGATTATGACGATAACAGCGACGTTTGTAGTGTTCTGGCCGCTGTGCTGCGACTTGGCCCCGGGGCGCCGGACAACCGTCGTCACCTGGCGACTGCACACGGTTGGATATGAGAGTATTGCGTCCCACCCAATCGGCCGATCGGATTTCCAACTGCGCGGTGCTAATGGCGGGAGTGGTCGGTGGCGTTTTGGTGTTTGTGGTGGCGCTGCCGTTGGCGCTGTCCAGCCCGTTCCCGACACCGAAGCAGGGTGAGTGGATTCTCCACAATTCTGCGTTCGATGCGGCGGCGCCGTTTCCGGCATCGTCCGTGGTCCCGCCCGCCATAGAGCCGTTGCGAGCGGAGCCGTCGCTCGCTACGACGGCGCTCAGCCATCCCGCGACCCAACTCGAACCAATGACATTTGCCGAGCGATGGAAGCTGACGATTGCTGATGCTAATCCGATTGCTGTTGCGACGCCGAGCGAGGCGCCAACCATCGAAGTGCCCACAGAGGCAACGCGGTTGGCGCCATCCGCCAAGCCCGTCGAAGCAGCGCCCTCCAAACGGCCGATTGCCAGTATCCCGGATTCTGTGGCCCAATACTTGTGGGAAGTTTACCAGCGCAAGCCCGTCAAGTCGGATTCGACCGGCGACTTCACCTGGAAGGATCCGGCGGCCGCAAAGCGGCTTAGCATGTCGCTGAAGTCCTACGTCATTGGCGGCATGGACCCCGATTTCCGCGAGCAGCTCTACCACGCCGGCCACGCCATGGATGCGGACGGAGTCCGCTGGTCGATGCTGAGCGCGTTTCGCGATGACTACCGACAGGCCCTCGCAGCCGGATTCAAAGCGCATGGCGGCAACTCCCAGCACGGTGGCAGCCACGCGACCGGCGGCTATGGCCACGGCCGCGCCGTCGATATCACCAGCGCCGAGGGCGATTCCACCGCGGTCTGGCATTGGATCGATGTCCATGGGACGAAGTACGGACTGCATCGCCCGATGCCCGGCGCTGACCCTGCGCACATCCAGCCCCGAAGCACATTTCACGACCTTGCCCGCCAATTGCGAGAGGCGCGCGTCAGGCTCGCCAACAAGCTGAGCGGAATCGAAACGGAGCCGGCCGCCGGCAAGACGAAGGTTGCGGACCGGACAGAGGAAGCGAGCGAAGGGCGCCGCGTGCGGAGATGAGTTCGTGCCGGTAGGGTGGGCAACGCGCCGGCACGACAAAGCCTAACATAATTCGTCACGGGCGCGTTGCCCACGCTGTTCGAATCTTTGGACCCGCAGCGCGGGCAAAATCGCGAACAGCTGTCGGATGATCATCCGGCGCCGTGACAGGCGATTTTGCCTACGGTGTTTTCAACACCCATCGCGGAAACCACAGCGAGATTTCCGGCACATATGTAACCAGCATCAGCACGGCGAACATCACGCCGTAGAACGGCCAGATGCGTCGCATTACCTGCTCGATCGTCACCTTGCCGACCGCGCAGCCGACGAACAGAATCGAGCCGACCGGCGGATGACACAGGCCGATACCGAGATTGAGCATCATGATCATGCCGAAATGGACCGGGTCGACGCCGAAATTGACCATGACCGGGAGCAGGATCGGGGTGCAGATCAGGATCGATGGCGCCATGTCGACGAGGCAGCCGAGGATCAACAGCAGAATATTGATGAGAAAGAGGATTACGTTCTTGTCGCTCGAAATCGACAGGAAGAACGCCGTGATCTTCGCCGGCATCTGCGTGAGCGCCATGATGTAGCCCACCGCCGATGCGCAGGCGATCAACGTCATCACCATGGCGACCGTGTTGAGGGTACGATGGATGAGCGCCGGCAGATCGCGCCAGCTGTAATCGCGATAGATGAACATGGTGACGAAGAACGCCCAGACGCAGGCGACCGCGCCGGCCTCAATCGCTGTGAACACACCGAGCAGGATGCCGCCCAGGATGATCGCCAGGGTGACCAAGCCCCATAGCGCATCGAACGTAATCTTGACCGCATCGCGCAGCGGCACCGTCTGGCCATGCGGATGACCATCGCGATAGGCAATGACGAGACATAGGATCATGATTGAGAAACCGAGCAGCAGGCCCGGCACGACTCCCGCCATGAACAGACTGATGATCGAGATCGTGCCGCCGGTCGCGAGCGAATAGATCACCGCGTTATGGCTCGGGGGCACCAGAAGGGCCTGCACCGAAGCCGTGATCGTAACGTTGGTGGCAAACACGCGCGGATACCCGACCTTCTCCATCTGTGGAATCATGACCGAGCCGATTGCCGAGGTATCAGCCACGGAGGAACCCGAGATGCCGGACAGAAACGTGGTTGCCAGCACATTCACGACTGAGAGTCCGCCGCGGACCCGGGTGAAGCCGACCAGCACATCCGCAAAGGCGACCAGCCGCCGCGCCATGCCACCCTCCGCCATGATGGCGCCGGCGAGCACGAAGAACGGAATGGTGAGCATCGCGACTTTGCTCACCCCGTCTGAAATCTTCAACATCACGGCTTCGAGCGGAATGCCGATCCACAGCGCCGCGGCAATGGCCGCGAGCGCCAGCGCGTAGGCGATCGGCACGCCGATCAGGAAGCACATGAACATGGTCGCCAGCAGCACGAAGATGTCCATGGGTGCCTCAGAACAACTCGTCATCGCCGGGCTTGTCCCGGCCATCCACGTCTTGCTTGTCGAAGAGCCCGCCTGAAGACGTGGATGCCCGCGACAAGCGCGGGCATGACATAAGAGAGCGGTCCGCCATCGACATCAATCCGCGGTCACATGTGGGCGCTCGCTCGGCGGCGTGGGTGGCGGCGCGACTCCAAGCACATGCTCGATAACGAACAGCAGCAGAATGGCGCCGCCGAGCGGGATGGGCAGATAGGTGACACCGACCGAGAGCTCCGGAAAATCCGCAATGGTGTTGTGCCACGTGGCTTCAACCAGCTTGGCGCCCCAGACCACCATGAACAGCGCGAACACCGCCACCAGGAGTTCGGCGACGAGATCGACGATCCGCCGCAGCGTGTCCGGCAGCATGGCGACGAAGAACGACACGTTCATGTGCAGTCGGCGGCGATAGCAGGCGGCAGCACCGAAGAACGTGAGCACGATGGTGAGCAGCACCGCCATCGGTTCCGGCCATGATGCCGCTCGATTGAGCACATAGCGCGTGTAGACAGCCCACGGGACGACAGCCGAAATCAGCACCAACGCGCTGCCCGCGACAAGCACGCAGGCGAGATAAAGGGCGTCCATGATGGTGCGGTAGGTGGGGATCATGGACGAACCGGAGCGCGGGCGTCCCGCCCGCATTTGAGAAAGAAAAGGGGCGGGCGGGACGCCCGCGCTCCATTTACTCCGCCTGAATGCGCTTGATGATGTCGGCGAAACGCGGGCCGTATTTATCCCAGACCGGCTTCACGGCGTCCTGGAACGGTTTCTTATCGGCGACATCGAACACCTGGATGCCGGCGGCGGTGGCTTTGCCCATCGCCTCCTTCTCGTAGGCCTCCCACAAAACGCGTTCTTCACTCTGCGCCTCGCGCGAGAACTTGCGGATGAGATCCTGGTCGTCCTTCGAAAGGGTGTCCCAGGTTCGTCGCGAGAACACGACGATCTCCGGCACGATCAGATGCTCAGTGAGCGTGTAGAACTTGGCGACCTGGTAATGGTTGTCGAAGACGAAGCTCGGCGGGTTGTTCTCGGCGCCGTCGACCACGCCGGTCTGCAGCGCGCTGAACACCTGGTCATAGCCCATTGCGACGCCGTTGCCGCCAAGCGCGTTCATCATGTCGACGAACATCGGATTGCCCATGACGCGGACCTTGAGGCCTTTGAGATCGCCAATGTTGCGGATCGGTTTCTTGGTG
>DATGCX010000010.1:0-2461 GCA_035311445.1 Xanthobacteraceae bacterium
TCTGATCGACGGCTTGCCTGCCAATGCGGCAACGGAGTTGTGCACATCTGGATTTCGGTGCGCGTGCGACCCGACCGGTCGCGGCCTAAGAACAAGGGGCGGCCGAAGGCGCGCTCGTGTTAACCGACAAGGTGCGGCAGCTTCCGCAGTTTCTGGCTGCGCAACGTCTTCACGTGGACGGGACGATAAAGCCCAGCCCCATCATCTGCGCTATGCCGCGCGCATCGTTGCGGTCCACGTAACAATCCGGCGCCGCGTGAGTACGTATCGTCGGCCCCCACGGTGAGAGGCTTCACACTCAGACTGATTTTTTTGCTGCCCGGGAGGTAAACCTGACCGATAAGCGTAAGTTTTGGTCCAAGCTGTCTAAATAGGACGACCGGGTCGAGAGGGAATGGATTCAATGGATTGAGCTGATCGCCGGCCTTTCTGCGCTGATCCTGTTGACGTTGAGTCTTCTGGCTGTGTGGGACGGCAAGTCCCCATAATGTTTCTTCTCGAGGGAGAAATTGATCGCAGGTAGGAATTCGTCTGACGGGCGGGCGAGGCGGCTGGGAGACCTAGATGCGCCGCCTACCGAGCCGAACAGTCCGTGAGATAAAGCAACGGGCGGGTGCTACCTCGTTGCGAGCCATCACGGATGCTCGCGCGGGCGTAGGGGTTCAATGGTTCCAACTGTCGAGGCAACACGTCGCATGGAGCGAAACTGCCGGTCTCGCCACATGACTTTGTGGCGGTCCCTGAAAGCCCCCGGGGCCATCCAGTCTTTCGGCTTCCGCTCTGAAACTGGGGCGGGCTGCCAGAACCCTGCCGCCACCCAGCGGCCCACGCAAACGAGAATCCACGCCAAGAACCAAAACAGCGCAGCCGAAGCAGCGTCAACGAGTACGAGAACCCAGGCGTGGGAGTATGAGACGAAATCGGTGCGCCGGATGTACGCGGCCGATGCTCCGATGGGCGCTTGGGAGCGCAAGCGAGTTCGTTATCCGCGAAGCGGGTTTCAACGCGATTTCCCCAGCGCATCGTGCTGTTGCTGAACGTGCTGGAAGTCGCGACGCGATGACCAAGATCATCGACGTACACATAGACCGGTTGATGCCGTGCCGGGCGTCGCGCACTTCGCTCCGTCGGTCGCACCGCTCGCGCAAACAAAACCAGCCAGGACTTCGTCGTCTCCGCAGCGAACGCTATCCGTACCGGTGACGACGCGAATTGCCGGTGCCGGGCCGGGGTCACCCTTCGGGCCCTCCGGTCCGGCCGGGCCGGCTGGGCCAGCGGAGCCCTGCGGTCCTGCCGGTCCACGTTCGCCGCCGGGTCCGACTGGGCCTTGGCCACCGGCTTCACCCTGCGGACCCTGCGGTCCGACCGGTCCGGGCGGTCCGGGAGAGCCCGCCGCCCCGCGCTCGCCGACGGGGCCCTGGGGACCGACGGGTCCTTGCTGGCCTTGTGCGCCCTGGGGGCCGGCTGGACCAACAGGGCCGGGAGGGCCAGCTTCACCAGCAGCACCTGGAGGACCTTGCGGTCCCGGCGCAGGGGTGCACGCCGCCAACGCGATCATCGCGATGGCAGCAGGAATAGTCACCACCAGCTGTCGCATCAGCATTTCCCCTCGGCGAAAGAAGGACTCTGTCCGCCGCAGCGCAGTCCCGGCCGGCACCTGCCCGTTTCAGCAGGTCACGTGAAAAAGTCCGATCTTCTTCGCATGCGACCTGTTGAACACATCGATCGCTTCGGGGGTGCGCTGCAATAGTACCGTGCAGCCCTTTTTCGCGAAATAAGCCTCAGCTTCCGGCGATAGATGCACATTGCCCATCTGGCCCGAGCCGAGAATGAGCTCTTCGCATCCCGTCTCGAAGACAAACTTCGCTTCGTCTTTCGAGAGCACGTGCGAGGTGCCGTAGTACTTCTTTGACAGCTTCTTCTTCCGCTTCACCACCTCGCCCGAGAGGCGAATGATCACGTCGTGCTCATAGGTCTTTCCGTCAATGGTGATGGTCCCAAATGTGGTGCCTTCGATCTCCATGGCCTGACCCCTAATCCTCCCGGAGACGCTCAACAGCCCGGCGGGGCGGGCTCGAATTGCAGGGCCTCTGCGCCGCTATGGTTCAGCGGGCTAACCACGCCTTCGCCACTTTGTTCATGGAGTGCGCCGAGACAAGTTGTCTCATATAGGCGAGCGTCGATGACGCCCAACGCCCACTTCGGCCGCGGCTGGACTTGCGGACAGCTCGGTCGAAAAGGGATGAGGGCCGCGCTGGCCGACGCCAAATCGGTGCGACCGAGCGTCGCCCCGACGCATTCTGGCGGGGCGTACAGATCGCAAGCAGAATGACGCAGATCCGGTGGGGCGACGCGTTATCCGGAAGGCCGGAAGGGGAAGATGACATGCGTCTCTTGACTTTGGTCCGCGGCGCCGCGGCCGCCTGCCTCGCGCTCTTCCCAGTCTCGGTCGGTCACGCGG
>DATGCX010000011.1:0-34704 GCA_035311445.1 Xanthobacteraceae bacterium
CGCTCGAAGGGCTAACGATCCCGGCAGACGGCCTCGCAGGGGACATCCACGGCAGCGCGGAATATCGCGCCCACCTGGTGGGCGTACTTGCTCGCCGGGCGGTCGCGGACGCCGGTTAATTGCAGGGCGGGGTGCCATGACGGATAGGCTTGAAATCGATGGACTGTTGCGTGGGCTTTATGCGGCGCGGCTGCGTGGCGATCTCGACGCCGTATGTCGATCGTTTTCGGACGACGCCGTATTCCAGATCGCTGGCGCCGGCCAGGTCAGTCCGGTCTCCAATCGGGCCGTCGGGGTCGGCGAATTCCGCCCGTTGCTGGCCGTGATGATCAAGACGTTCAAGCTCCGGGATCAAGTCATTCTGGCGATATTGATCGACGGCATGAAGGCGGCTGTGCATTGGCGGGCCGGGGTGTACTCGCGCATCACCGGCACCATGGCGTTGACCGAATTCGTTGCCATCGTTGAAGTTCGCGACGGCCGCATCGTCTCCTATCTCGAATTTTTCGCGCCGCGATCATGAGGCTGAAAAAAAGCCGTAGGAGCGCTCGCGCGGTTGCGCTAAACAGGCAACCCGCGCTCACGTGATTGATCCCAAGGAGGAGAAGTATGCGAGCTTTCCCACCTGCAAGTGCCGTCGCGGCACTCGCCGTCATTGTGGCATTGGCCGGGCTCTTTACGGCCATCCCTCCCACGGCCGCAGCGGCCCAGGCCGCCGGCGCCACCATAACCACGCCATCAGGCCTGAAGATCACGGACACCCAGGTTGGCACCGGCGCCACGCCGAGGCCCGGTCAAATCTGCGTCATGCACTACACCGGCTGGCTTTACGAAGGCGCCGCCAAAGGCAAGAAGTTCGACAGTTCACTCGACCATGGCCGGCCGTTCGAATTTCCCATCGGTCAGCGTAGGGTCATCGCCGGTTGGGATGAAGGCGTTGCCACCATGAAGGTCGGCGGCAAGCGCACGCTCATCATTCCGCCCCAACTCGGTTACGGCGCCAGCGGCGCCGGCGGCGTCATCCCGCCGAACGCGACGCTGATCTTCGACGTCGAATTGCTTGACGTGAAGGGTTGATGAGCAAGCGACGAAATCCGCCTGAGTCCACGCCATGACCGGCACGATAACTGTCTACTTCGAGGCGGGTGCGGAGGGCGACTGGCTGATCGAGCGCATTGCCCCAGTGATTGGCGAAAGCCTGCCTGCGGCGCAACGTCTGTCCATGTCAGAAGCCATGGCGCGCGATCATAGGCCGATATGGCGGCTGCGAGGCGTCGTCAGCAATGCACGTTACTCGACGGCTGCTGAACTTGCGAAGCTCGCGGCCGTCTCTCCGCCGCTGGGCCGACCGGAGGCCGCGGCCGCGGCCCTCATTCCAATCAGGAAATCCGAGACATGGTGGGCGATGGGGCAGGACGAGCGTCGTGCGATATTCGAGGAAACTTCCAGGCATATCGCTCGTTCCATGAAGCATCTTCCGGCAGTTGCGCGTCGCCTGCATCATTCCCGCGACCTTGGCGACCCGTTTGATTTTCTGACGTGGTTTGAATATGCGCCGCAGTATGCTCCGGCCTTTGAAGCTCTCGTGACCGAACTGCGCGCCACGCCGGAGTGGCAATATGTCGAGCGCGAGGTAGACGTCCGGCTGGTGCGCAGATGATCGCAAAAACGGTCACCGAATCCGCCGATTCAATCCGCCTTGATGCCGGCGAACTTGACCACCTTGCCCCACTTCTTGATTTCATCCGCGATGAGCTTGCCCAACTGGGCTGGCGAGCCCGGCAGCGGCGTGCCGCCAAGGTCGGCCAGTCGCGCCTTCATTCTGGAATCCGCGAGCGCAGCGTTGACCTCCTGGCTGAGCTTGTCGACAATTTCGGCGGGCGTGCCGTTGGGAGCGCCGATGCCGTACCACTGGCTCGATTCGTAGCCTGGCACGAAATCCGCCACTGGCGGAACATCCGGCAGGGGTTCCGCGCGCACCGCTGTCGTCACCGCGAGTGCATGCAGCTTGCCGATCCGGACATACTCGGTCGTCCCGGGCGTGGTGGCGAATATCACCTGCAGTTGTCCACCGAGCAGGTCCGTCAACGCCGGTCCCTGGCCGCGGTATGGCACGTGGACCAGATCAACACCGGCCATCATCTTGAACAGCTCGCCGGCCATGTGAGACGAGCTGCCGTTGCCAGCCGAACCCATGTTGATTTTGCCCGGATTGGCTTTGGCGTACGCAATAAACTCGGGCAGCGTCTGGGCCGGCACCGACGGATGGACCTCGACGACATTGGATACGCCGATGATGCCGGCGACCGGCGCGATGTCGCGGACGAAATTGTAGTTGAGCTTTTCGTAAAGCGTCGTGTTGACCGCTTGGGTCACACTGACAAGTAGAAGTGTGTAGCCGTCGGCCGGAGCGCGAGCGACCATCTCGGCGCCGATATTGGTGCCGCCGCCTGGCCGATTCTCGACAATGAATTGTTGGCCGAGGCGCTCCGAAAGCCACTGACTCATCAGGCGCGCCACAATGTCGGCCCCTCCGCCGGCCGCCACCGGAACGATCACCCGCACCGGCCGCGTCGGGTAATCGAGCGACGATGCGGGCCGTGGAAACGTAGACGCGGCAGCGGTTGCCAACGCGAGTTGCAGACATCGACGGCGCGCAAGTGTCATGGAGTTTCCCCCTCGGCGCCGCAAAAACTACCCTAATTGGGGCTGTTCCGATAGGGAGCTGCATTTCGAAGCAGGGCTTGCCGGATCGCTCAGCGGAGCTGGATCGGGCAGTTGGCATGGGTGGTCCGGTGGACGGTCGCCGCGATCAGCCCTATATCCGGTGCGGAAAGGCCTTTTTCGTGACTGCTCTGCCCAAATCAATTGACGCAACGCTGGCGCTGCTCGCTTCTGCCGATTATCTCGCCGACCGTTCGCTCGCCACCGTGCTGTTCCTGGCGCTGCGCATGGGGCGGCCCATCTTCCTCGAAGGCGAGGCAGGCGTCGGCAAGACCGAAATCGCCAAGGTGCTCTCCACAACGCTCGGTCGCCGGCTGATCCGCCTGCAATGCTACGAAGGCCTCGATGTCGCGGCCGCAGTTTATGAGTGGAACTACGCGGCGCAGATGATCGCAATCAGGCTCGCCGAGGCCGAGGGCGCGGTTGACCGCGAACGGCTGTCCCACGACGTCTTCTCGGATCATTTCCTGATCCGGCGGCCGCTGCTGCAGGCGCTCGAGCCGAACAGCGCCGGCGCCCCGGTGCTGCTGATCGACGAACTTGACCGCACCGACGAGGCGTTCGAGGCATTTCTTCTCGAGGTGCTCGCCGATTTCCAGGTCACGATCCCGGAGCTCGGCACCGTCAAGGCCGCCCGCCCGCCGATCGTGGTTGTGACGTCGAACCGCACGCGCGAAATCCACGACGCCCTCAAGCGGCGTTGTCTCTACCACTGGGTCGGCTATCCGACCGCCGAGCGCGAACTGGCGATTGTGCGCGCCAAGGTGCCCGGCATCGATGCAAGATTGTCTCAGGAGGTCGTGCATTTCGTGCAGGCGCTGCGGCAGCAGGACCTCTTCAAGTCACCAGGTGTTGCCGAGACGCTCGACTGGGCGAGCGCGCTCACCGAACTCGACGCCGTCGCGCTTGATCCCGCAACCGTGTCGGACACACTCGGCGTGCTGCTCAAGTACCAGGACGACATCGCCCGCATCGAAGGCTCCAAGGCGAAGGAGTTGGTCGACGGTCTGCGCGCGGAGCTGCGGGCGGCGGAATGAACTTTCTTCACCCTCCCCGACTTCGGGGAGGGTGGCGCGAAGCGCCGGGTGGGGTGACACCGGCACCACGGCCGTACCGTGGAGAACCCCACCCCGACCCTCCCCGAAGACGGGGAGGGAGAAGTCATGCGCCGCCTGCGAGGCAGTGAATTGCCAGAGGTTTCGTGGGTCTTATCGCTCGTGGTGATGGATGGTCGCTAACCAAGCCCCCTCTCTTCCTGGCCAAGCCGGAGTAACCTCCCTGGCAGGCGGTGAAGGTGACGAAAAAGATGGCCGCCTTGCCGAGAACATCTTGTATTTCGCCCGTGCGTTGCGCGCCGCGGGCATTCCGGTCGGACCCGGCGCGGTGCTCGATGCGCTGGCAGCCGTCAAGGCCGCGGGCGTCGGTGAGCGGCAGGATTTCTATTGGACGCTCCATGCGGTGTTCGTGAAGAAGCACGAGCATTCCGTGCTGTTCGACCAGGCGTTCCGGCTCTTTTTTCGCAAGCGCGGCTATGTCGACAAGATGATGGCGATGATGATGCCGCGCGCGCCGGGCGCCGTGCGACAGCCGCAGGCCGGCTCAGCGCGCGTTCAGGAGGCGCTGTTTGCCGCGCTCAAGGACAAGCTCGCGCAAGAGGCGCCCGAGATCGAGATCGATCGGCGCCTCACCGTATCGGACCGTGAGGTGCTGCAGCGGAAGGATTTCGCCCAGATGTCGGCGACCGAGATCGCGCGTGCCAAGGACGCGATCAAGCGTATGGCGCTCTCTCTCGATGAGGCCAGGACACGCCGGCTCGCACCCGACCGCCGCGGCCATGTGGTCGACATGCGTCGCACGCTTCGCACCAGCATGCACGCGGGCAGCGCACTGATCGACCTGAAATATCGCGGCCCCACGACCCGGCCGCCACCGATCGTGGCGCTGCTCGACATCTCCGGCTCGATGGGCGAGTACACGCGGCTGTTCCTGCATTTCCTCCATGCGGTGACGGATGCCAGGAAGCGCGTCCACTCCTTCCTGTTCGGCACGCGGCTCACCAATGTCACCCGCGCGCTCAAGGCCAAGGACCCGGATGAGGCGCTCGCCGCCTGCTCCGCGACCGTCGCAGACTGGTCGGGCGGCACCCGCATCGCCTCCTCGCTCGCTGTTTTCAACAAGCAGTGGGCGCGCCGGGTGCTCGGCGGCGGCGCGATCGTGCTTCTGATCACCGACGGGCTTGAGCGCGACCCCGACGACCGCCTCGCCTTCGAGATCGACCGCCTGCACCGCTCCTGCCGCCGCCTGATCTGGCTCAACCCGCTGCTGCGTTTCGAGGGCTTCGAGGCCAAGGCCCGCGGCGTGCAGACGATGCTGCCCCATGTGGACGAGTTTCGTCCGGTGCATAATCTGGACAGCATGGAGGATTTGTGCCGCGCGCTGTCGGGACAACGCGCGAAAGAGAGGAGTTTATCTGGGAATCCGAAGAGTTGGCTTGAAACTGATCCACCCGTCATCGGTTATCCGCGGGCTTGACCAGCGGGTCCGTCTCCCCCTCCCTACCGTCCCCCGCAAGCGGGGGAGGGTACGGAGGGGGATGGATTGCCGGGTCAAGCCCGGCAATGACGCTGGGTGAATGTCAAACGGGACGTGCCTTAGATCGTCAAAGCCATTGGCCGATCCCCCGGGCGTCCCTATATTCCTTTCGATATAGCGAACGCTGGGAGACTCCGAAAATGCTCGCGCGCGACGAAGACATTCTCAAAGCGGCCGAGGACTGGCGGCGCGAAGGGCGGGCCGTTGCGCTCGCCACCGTGGTGGGGACCTGGGGCTCAGCGCCGCGGCCGGTCGGTTCCAACCTCATCATCGACAGCGACGGGAATTTTCTCGGCTCGGTGTCAGGCGGCTGCGTCGAGGGCGCAGTGGTGACCGAAGCCATCGACGTGATCGAAAGCGGCAAGCCCAAGATGCTGGAATTCGGCGTCGCCGACGATACCGCCTGGAAAGTCGGCCTGTCGTGCGGCGGCACCATCCGTGTTTATGTCGAGAAAGTGGAGTAATGCTCTTCTCCCTCGCCCCGCTTGCGGGGAGAGGGTCGGGGTGAGGGGGGCTCTACGCGAGTCTGAGCCTGTGGAGAGTCCCCCTCACCCGGAATGAGCGCGAAGACGCGCTCCTTCCCATCTCTCCCCGCAAGCGGGGAGAGATAAGCGCCGCCGAGGCGGCGGCTGGTCTGGAAGTTCTGCGTCGGTAATGTTGAAATTTCGCGACGGACCCCTCATGCGCCTCGACATCCTCAAATCGCTCAACGCCGAACGCGCCGCGCGGCGGGCGGCCATCGTCATCACCGATGTGGCATCGGGCGCCCAGCGTTTCGTTACCGCCGCCGATGTTGCGGGCGATCCACTGCGCGAAACCCTGCAAGCGCGTCTGCGCAGCGGCAAGAGCGGCATGGAGGAAACCCCGCAGGGCCGCGTTTTTCTCACCGTTCACGTGCCGCCGCCGCGTCTCGTCGTCACCGGGGCGGTGCATATCAGCCAGGCGCTGGCGCCGGTCGCGCGGCTGCTCGGCTACGATGTCATCGTTGTGGATCCGCGCACGGCGTTCGCGAGCCCCGAGCGGTTTCCCGATGTCAAGCTGATCACCCAATGGCCCGACGAGGCGCTGCCGCCGCTCGGCATCGACCGCTACACAGCCTTCGCGGCGCTGACCCACGATCCAAAGATCGACGATCCAGCGCTGCTCCACGCGCTCGGGCGCGACTGCTTCTATATCGGGGCGCTTGGATCGAAGAAGACGCACGGGCGCCGGCTGGATCGGCTCAAGGCGCAGGGCGTGAGCGACCCTGCGCTTTCCCGCATCCATGCCCCGATTGGTCTTGCGATCGGGGCGGTGTCGCCGCCCGAGATCGCGGTTGCCATCATGGGTCAGATCACCGCCTCGCTGCGGCTTTCAGCGGCCGCCTCCCTACCCTCCCCCGCAGGCGGGGGAGGGTAGGGAGGGGGAACCTCAAATGAAATTCGGGCTCCTCGCGCCTGGCGATGCGAAGGGCGGCATCGTCGTCCACTCGATCCGCCAGGACGGCGTTGTGCTCAAGAAGGGCAGCGTGGTTGGCGATGCCGAGATCGCGGCGCTCAAGGGCGCGGGCATCAAGGCCATCATGGTGGCCCGCACCGAGCCCGGCGATGTATCCGAGGATGCGGCGGCCGCGGCGCTCGCGGCGGCCATTGCGGGCGAAGGCGTGCATGTGGACCGCGCGTTCACGGGGCGCGCCAACCTGTTTGCCGAAACAGCCGGCGTGGTCGTGGTGAATGCGGCCGGCGTTGACCGCTTCAACGAGGTTGATGCCGATATCACGCTTGCCACGCTCGAAGCCTTTGCGCCGGTTGTCGTCGGCAAGATGATCGCGACCGTGAAAATCATTCCGTTCGCGGTGAGCGCCGCAGCGCGCGACAAAGCGCTCGCGGTTGCTCGCGCGACAGCGCCGCTTGTGCGCGTCGCGCCCTATCGTATCCGCAAGGTTGGCGTCATCTCCACCGTGCTGCCGGGCCTCGCCGGCAAGGTGATCGACAAGACGCTGCGGGTGATGCAAGAACGGTTGGCGCCCGCGGGCGCCGAGATCGTGGCGGAACGACGCGTGCCGCACGAGATCGCGTCGCTCGCGCGCGCGCTCAACGATGTGCTCTGCGCCGGCGCCGAACTGGCGATCGTGTTCGGTGCGTCCGCCATCGCCGACAGGCGCGACGTGATCCCGGCCGCCGTCGAGGCGGTCGGCGGCACCATCGAGCATTTCGGCATGCCGGTCGATCCCGGCAATCTCATGCTGGTGGCGTCTGCCGGCGGTCGCCCGGTGCTGGGCGCCCCCGGTTGCGCCCGCAGCCCGCGCGAGAATGGCTTCGACTGGGTGCTCGCGCGGCTCCTGTGCGGTTTGCCGGTGACACGGCGCGACATCACTGCCATGGGCGTCGGCGGGCTGCTGATGGAAATCGTCACCCGCCCGCAGCCGCGCGCCGTGGAGGTCAAGCCCGGCCGCCGCATTGCCGCGATCGTTCTGGCGGCCGGACGCTCGACCCGCATGGGCGGACCGAACAAGCTGCTGGCGGAGATCAATGGCCGGCCGCTGGTGCGCATCGCGGCGGAGGGGGCGCTTGCATCGCAGGCGCGACCCGTGATCGTCGTCACCGGCCACGAGCGCGAGCGCGTCGAGGCAGCCCTCAGCGGCCTCGACGTCGTGAAGGTGCACAACCCGGATTTCGCGGACGGCCTCTCGACCTCGCTCAGGGCCGGCATTGCCGCTGTGCCGGCCGAGGCCGACGGCGCCATCGTCTGCCTGGGTGACATGCCGCAGGTCGACGCCAAGCTGATCGACCGGCTGCTGTCAGCCTTCGATCCCGAGAAAGGCGCGCTGGTCGTGGTCCCGACTGTCGACGGCAAGCGCGGCAACCCGGTGGTCTGGTCGCGCCGCTTCTTCCCGGAACTCGCGGCGCTCGACGGCGATACCGGCGCGCGCAGTCTCATTGCGGGCTACCCGGAAGCCGTTGCAGAAGCGCCATTGACCGGCAACGCGGCGTTCGTCGATGTGGACACCCCGGATACGCTCAAGTCCGTGAAGGCGGAGATCGAGCGGGCGTGAGTGTGGCTCTCACCTGGAGTCTCCTTCGGGCGCGTTCCAGTGAGTTTGGCGCAGGGCCTCTCCGCGAGTCTGAGCTTGTAGAAAGGCCCCTCACCCCGAACCTCTCCCCGCTTGCGGGGAGAGGGAGCAGCCAGTTACGCGCGTGATGGTCTTATCTCATCGGGAGGTGCTCTGAACATCAACTCCGCTTCTTCCGGCTGATGTCGCAGAGCATGTCCGAATGGATGTTCAGGCCGATATTGGTCATGTTGTAGAGATGTTCGCTGGCCACGAGCCAGACGATCTCGCAGATGGCGCGTTCGGAGTAATGGCGGGACAGGCGCGCAAAGGTGTCCGGATTGACCTTTTTGTCTCTCGTCAGCTCCGTCACGTAGTCGAGCGCCGCCCGCTCGGCATCGGTAAAGAGAGGGCTCGTGCTGTGGTGATCGAGCGCATCGAATTTGGCCTCGTTCATCGATTTCTTAATCGTGTTCGATCTGCCGATATCGATGCAGAAGAGGCAGACATTGATCCGCGCGACCTGTTCACGAATAAGCAGAATCAATTCCTGCGGCAGCTGCAGCTTTTCGTCCAGCTTTGAGACCTTCGCTTAGAACAAGCCGAATGCCGGCGGCAGCCGTGCGGAATGCACCTTGACCGGTGTCAGCACTTTGCCGAATTGCCGGCGCGTAAAATAATACGCCAGCTTCATGATCAGCCCGTGAGGCTGTTCGATGGGAACGAGGAATGTATCCGTCACGTCGATCTCCTGTTCAGTTGAGCCCCGCGACCACCCGTTCCAGCCCGCCAATGAAACGCTGCCACCCGTAACTCGCACCCTTGTAGAAGCTCTCGTCTTCCGGCCGGAAGCCCGACTGCTCCATGCGCACGAGGACGCCGCCCTTTGTCGGCGTCAGCGTCCAGGTAACGACGGTCCTCAGTCCGTTCGCTGCCTCCTCGCCGGAAGAGTTCCAGCTATAGGAGAGCCGTTCACAGGGTTCCACGACCAGAACCTCGCAGACGACGCCGTTCCACTGTGGCATAGGCTCGGCGCGGAAATTGAATCTGTGGCCCACGACCGCCTGGAAATCGTTCTTCATCAGCCACTCCTCGATCAGCGGACCTTGCGTGAGGGCGCGCCATACCTTTTCCGGCGGGTGCGACATTTCTCGTTCAATGACGAGAGAACGCGTGGCGGCGGGTTTGGTCGCGGGTGTGCTCATTGGTCCATCCTGTTGAGCGAGTCCGCAAGGGTCCTGAAGAGGCTGTCGGGCGCGCTGTGCATACAAAACGTATAACTCTCTGGTTATTTGTGCGATCCATAACCGATGGGCCATGAATGAGTCAAGCGCGAGTTGATGCGACGTGGGCGGGCCGTGCTCGGAATTCTCCGAATGCAAAGGCCAGAAGTTCGAATCCCTTCGGGCGCGCCAGTCTACGATCTCGTACGATTTCACCGCCTGGGCTCTTCCACAACTGCCGCATGCCGCTTCGTGCCGCATTGAGCGGATGCGGACAGCAATCCCAGCGTTAGCCTGTAGCGACGGTGGTTGGGGTGGTCGGTGCATGACAGACCGCCTCGATGCGATGGCCGTCGGGATCCAACACGAAGGCGCCATAGTAGTCGGCATGATAGATCGGCCGAAGCCCGGGCGCGCCGTCGTCGCGCCCGCCACACGCAAGCGCCGCCGCGTGAAAGGCGTCGACCGCGGCCCGGTCGGGAGCGCGAAAGCAGATATGTGCGCCGGGAATCGGCGTCCTCACGTCGGCTTCGCGGGTGATTGTGAACTCAACGCCGGGCGACCCCGGTGAGGCACCGTAATCGGAACCGCGGCCCTCGCCGAAATCAACGGTGCGTACGAGTCCAAGCGGACGTAGCACAGCGTCGTAAAAGCAGCGACTGCGGTTGATGTCCCTGACACCCAGCGAGACATGATCCAGCATAAGCGTTCGCTCTCGAACGAGGTTTCCGCGAGGCGCAGCGCGAAAACACGGAAGGTCGTAGCTTCAGCGACCGGAGCGTGCGGCAGGCTCCAGCATCATAGCGCCACGGCGAACGAATAGTGCCCATCTTCATCGGCCGTGGCGCGCCACCTCGGAATACGCTGTCGACGCCGAATACCGCCGTTTTCGCCTCTTGGCCGGACCCGTCAAGCCGACCTCGTCTGTCGTGGAGTCCGGCGCGCAACTTCCGCGTCGCGAAAACCAGGATTTTTCGCGACAGCACGAGCGGCATGACATTTTCTTCAAGATGCCGCAGCGAAAAAGCCGCACAATTCTTCTGCTGTTCGTTCCGGAATTTCTTCTGGAAAGAAGTGACCCGCATCAAGCGGTCCGCCACGGACGTCATTTGCCCAAGCCCGCCACAATGCAAGGGGCCCGCCTGCCTCCGCGTACCAAGTATTTAACGCTCCTCGGCCGCTCCAGAGCACGAGAACTGGACAGGCTATGCGCCGCCCGGCTTGGCGATCCTCCAAATCATGCTCGTGGTCGAGGGTCGCCGCCGCTCGATACTCCTCGCAGATCGCGTGGACGCGAGCGGGATCACGCAGCGCTTCGATATACGCCGCCCGCACCTCGGAGCTGAACGCATTTGCAGGAGAACCCCAACCACCAAGCGCATCATCGATGACAGCATCAGGAGCCGCTGACAGAAGCCGCTCAGGGAGTGGCGCGGGCTGCGCGAGCAGTGACCACGGCCAAAAAGCGGTAGCCAACTTCTTGTCGGCCCGCTCCCACGCGTCTGCGATCGGAAGAATGTCGAGCACGGCGAGATGTTCCACGCATTCCGGGTGATCGAGCGCAAGGCGATACGCAACACGACCTCCGCGATCATGCCCCGCAACCGAGAAACGCCGGAAACCAAGTTTCCCCATTACAGAGGCCATGTCTTTCGCCATGGCCCGCTTCGCATAAGGCGCATGGTCCGGACGAGAGGCGGGACAACCGCTGCGGCCATAGCCGCGAAGATCGGGACAGATCACTGTGAAGCGGCGGGCCAGTAGGGGCGCCACATACCGCCACATCAAATGCGTCTGTGGGAATCCATGCAGCAAGAGGACAGCTGGTCCCGAGCCGAAGCGGCGCAGAAAAATGCTCGTCTCCTCCGCTTGCACTTCAACCGCTTCAAAATCCGCTAATGTCGTGGGCCTCATCACGTAGCTTCCGGCCAAAGGGTTGGTTTCTAAAGTGGCACGAATATCCCGGTAAAATTGACAATTTCGCCTTGCCCATCTTCGTCGACCGTGGCGCACAAGTACCCGTCCTCATCGGCGGCGGGACGCCATTTATGCAACCATGAATATCGTTTGGGACCGCTTCGGCAATACGAACCGGGGAGGGGGATTGCAATATCCCAAAGAAGTGCTATTTTATGACTGACCAGTCAGTCATAGCTGGCGCTGCCGCGACCGAAATTCGCGGAGCTGCGGAAAATCCAGATGCGCAATTTTGCGTTAGCTCAATGACTGACCGGCCAGTCAGTGAGTTGCTAGGCCTGATCAGGCATGGCGGCTCGCCATTTCTGGCCGTAGCCCCGGCACCGGCAGGAGCGGGCCTGAACAGGCAATTTCAATATCGGAACCCCAGATGCCAAAAGGAAGACAACTGATGGCGAAAGCGATGCGAGCGAATCCCGAAGGTCCTGCGCCCGGCCGCCGGCGGGCACGCTCGGTTGCCGCTGCTGTCAGAGCTCCGGCGCGCAAGTCGCAACCCGCCGCCCGGGCGAGCCGCGCCGACAAGAGCGCGCTGCGCCGCGAGGCCATCCTGGCGGCGGCCCTGGAGGAGTTTTCCGCCCGCGGCTTCGCAGCGGCGCGGCTGGAGGATGTGGCCCTGCGCGCGGGCGTCGGCAAGGGCACGATCTACCTGCACTTCCACGACAAGGAGGCGCTATTCCAGGAGCTGATCACCACCATGCTGGTGCCGTTCATTGCCAGCATCGAGGCCGTGCCGCCGAGCGGGCTGCCGATCCGCGCCGTGCTCGAGCGGTTCGTCGATCTGTTCCTGCGCGAGATTTACGGCACCGAGCGGCGCAAGCTCATCCGCCTCATCATGACGGAAGGGCCGCGCTTTCCGCAGCTCGCCGAGTTCCACTACCGCAACGTGGTCAAGCGCGCGATCGCCGCCATGGGGGCGCTGTTTGCCAGCGCCCATGCGCGCGGCGAGCTTCGCAACGATGCGCTGGTGCGGTTTCCGCACCTCGTTGCCGCGCCGGCCATGATGTCGATCCTGTGGAGCGGTCTGTTCGACCGCTTCGCACCGCTCGATGCGGCTGCGCTCATGCGGGCCCATCTCGACCTGATCCTAGGCAGCGGAGGTGCCTCATGAAGACGCCACTGCGTATAGCGGCCGTGGTCGCAGTTCTTGGCCTGGCCGGCGCCCTGTCGGCGTGCACCGACCGGGGGCCGCCGACCTTCCAGGGTTGGATCGAAGCCAATCTCATCTTCGTCGGCCCCGACGAGGCTGGCCGCGTCGAGGCGCTCACTGTGCGCGAAGGCGACAAGATCGAGGCCGGCGCGCCGCTGTTCTCCGTTGATACCGAGCTGCAGCGCGCCGACCTCATGATGAACGAGGCCTCGCTCAAGAATGCCCAGCAGGCCCATGACCGCGCGCTGAAATTGCTCAAGACCTCTTCCGGCACCGAGAAGGCCGTCGAGGATACCGAGATGGCGCTGCGCAGTGCGCAGGCCCGCGTGGATTCCGCCAATACCCGCCTCTTCCGCCGCAAGTTGGCGAGCCCCGTCACCGGCACGGTCCAGCAGGTCTATTTCCGCCCCGGCGAGCTGGTGCCGGCGGGCCGTCCGATCGTGGCGCTGCTGCCGCCCGGCAATCTCAAGGTCCGCTTCTATGTTCCGGAATCCGTGCTGCCGCAGCTGGCCTACGGCGATGTGGTGAAGGTCGGTTGCGACGGCTGCGCGGCCGATGTCACCGCGCGCATCAGCTTCATCGCGAGTTCGGCAGAATTCACGCCGCCGGTGATCTACAGTCGGGAGGAGCGGTCGAAGCTTGTCTTCCTGATCGAGGCGCTGCCGGAGAAGCCGCAGGAATTGCGTGTCGGCCAGCCGATCGACGTGGCGCTGGCCGCCGGACGACAGATGACGGGTGACAAAGGTCAGATGTCAGATGGCAGCGGTCAGATCAACAAGCCCGTTTCTCCCTCCTCGGTCGTTCGTTCTTCGGCGTCCGACGCCCAGGAGGCCAAGCGATGACGCAGAACGGCCATCCCGCAGCCGACGGGCAGCAGTCGCCTGAGCATCGAACGGCTCCGGCATCGCCGTCTGAAACCGGCGGTCCTCTGTCCTCTGACATCCGTCATCCGTCCTCTGACTTCCGTCATCAGTCATCCGACATCGCCATCGAGGTCGAAGGCCTGACCAAGTCCTTCGACGGCCGCGTGGTCGTGCGCGGGCTCACGATGCAAGTACGACGCGGACTGATCTACGGCTTTCTCGGCCCCAACGGCTCCGGCAAGACCACCACTATCCGCATGCTGTGCGGGCTTTTGACTCCCGACTCCGGGCGCGGCACCTGCCTCGGCTACGACATCCTGACCGAATCCGAAAAGATAAAGCGCCAGGTGGGTTACATGACGCAGCGCTTCAGCCTTTACGAGGATCTCTCGGTGCGTGAGAACCTCGAATTCATCGCCCGCATTTACGGCGTCCGCGATGCACGGCGTGCCGCCCGCGAGCAGATCGCGCGGCTCGGCCTCGCGGGCCGCGAAGAGCAGGTCGCCAACTCGCTGTCGGGCGGCTGGAAGCAGCGCCTGGCGCTCGGCGCCTGTACGTTGCCCAACCCACAGCTTCTGCTGCTCGACGAGCCGACCGCCGGCGTCGATCCCAAGGCGCGGCGCGAGTTCTGGGACGAGATCCACGCCTTGGCCGGACAAGGGCTCACCGTGCTGGTCTCGACCCATTACATGGACGAGGCGGAACGCTGCCACGAGATCGCCTACATCGCCTATGGCGAACTCCTTGCCCACGGCACCGTGCAGCAGGTGGTCGGGCAATCGCATCTCGCCACCTATGTGGTCACGGGACCCGACCTCGTGCATATCGCCGACGAGCTGCGTCGGCGCGACGGCATCGACATGGTGGCGCCGTTCGGCGACAGCCTGCACGTGTCCGGCCGCGATGCGGAAAAGCTCAAAGCGGCGATCGCGTCCTATCGGGACAGGCCGTCGCTGAATTGGCAGGACGCGGCGCCATCGCTTGAGGATGTCTTCATCGAAATGATGGGGCACAGCACGGACAATTACCAATGACTGCGCTCACCTTCTATACCGGCGGCTTCTGGCGGCGGACCGGTGCCATGCTGCTCAAGGAATTCCTGCAGCTGCGGCGCGACCGTCTGACGCTCGCCACCATGGTCACCATTCCGCTGATGCAGCTCCTGTTGTTCGGCTACGCCATCAACACCACGCCGCGCGATCTGCCGACCGCGGTACTCTTGCAGGAGAACAGCGATGTTGGGCGCTCCATTCTCAAGGCGCTGGAGAACACGCGCTATTTCAGGGTCACCCGCGTCGTCCGTAACGAGGCAGAATTCGATCAGGTCCTGCAGTCGGGCTCCGTCCTGTTTGCCGTCGAGGTGCCGGCCAACTTCGAGCGGGCGCTGCGGCGTGGTGACCGGCCGGCGCTGCTCGTCGCCGCCGACGCCACCGATCCGGTCGCGTCGGGGTCGGCGCTCGGCACGCTGGGGCAGCTGGTCCAGACCGCGCTCATCAACGATCGCGCCATTCCGGACCAGAGCACGGCCGCTTTCGAAATCCGCCAGCACGCCCGTTACAACCCGGCCGCCGTCAGCCAGCTCAACATCGTGCCGGGCCTGCTCGGCGTCATTCTCACGCTGACCATGCTGATCTTCACCGCGCTCTCCGTCACCCGCGAGACCGAGCGCGGCACCATGGAGAACCTGCTGTCGATGCCGATCCGGCCGCTCGAGATCATGCTCGGCAAGATCACGCCCTATATCGGCATCGGCTTTCTGCAGGCTACGCTCATCGTCGTTGCGGCCGTGGTGCTGTTCGGCGTGCCGATCCTCGGCGATGTCAGCGAGCTGGCGGTGCTCACCACGCTCTTCATCGCCACCAACCTATCGATCGGCTACACCTTCTCGACACTGGCGCAGAACCAGCTCCAGGCCGTCCAGATGGCCATGATGTATTTCCTGCCCAACATGCTGCTGTCGGGTTTCCTGTTTCCGTTCGCCGGCATGCCCAGATGGGCCCAGTATGTCGGCGAGACGCTCCCGCTCACCCACTACGTGCGCATCGTGCGCAGCATCATGCTCAAGGGCGCGACGCTTTCTGATTTCCAGATCGACGCGCTCGCCCTGATCGCCCTGATGCTGGTGGCCATGACGATCGCGGTGACGCGGTTCCGGCGGACGCTGGATTGACTCCTGGCCAACGGCGACATCAAACCAACATTTGAGATCGTCAAGCAACACTGATGTATCCGCTCGCACAGGCGGCTAATCCGCCAGCGCAGAGGTGGCGGTTGGATCAACATGATAAATAACTCGACGACCGCTGTTTTGCCGGCTCACTATTTTGGGCAATACCGAACTTCGAGCAAATTTCGTTCGCTTTGAATCACTTTACCCGGTCGTCGCCGGGCTTGTCCCGGCGGCCCCGAATTCTTGAGCGCGAAGCATCAACAATCGAGATGGCCGGGACAAGCCCGGCCACGACTTGAGAGGGAAGGCAGGTGCTCAAACCTAACCGGAATCCGCTGTAACTTGCGGCCAGCTCGCGTAGCGTGGTTTCCAGTCTGGTGCGGAGGGTGGGGGCGTTCCCGTCCGTGCAGGAAGGATTTCTGCGGGCGAACGTCGCGGCGGTCATTTCGATTTTCGCTTTTTCTTCTTAGCAGAAGTCAACTCATCATTATAGCGGTAAAGATCTGCAAAGTCGGCGGCCAACTCGTAGCATAATGTCAGTTTATTTTTCCCATGCTGCCACATCCCATTGATGACGCCGCAAGTCTGCATCTCCAATGTGAAGGGAGCCGGCCAAGCCAATAGATCCGCCGCGCGATCGCGGACGGCTTCCAACATTTGCAGCGAGCGAAATCCCTGAGCGTACACATCCAGTGTGCCCTGGCCGTCACCATATGTGACGTCAATCTTCGTCTTCGGCTGCTCGGGGCTGCGCAGGTTAGGTTTCAGCACAGTGCCCCAACCCGAAAAAGCCGTGTCGTAATCAACCTTGCAGGTGCTCTGGCGGTCATCGGGCATCTTGGTCTGGTCGGCAAGGTCCTTGAATTCGACCGGGTCGGAGCCCACCATGATGCACACGATTTGATACGCGCGCTGCTTATCAAGGCCATGCTCATCGTAGTAATAGAGCGGCTCTTTGCTATCCCGATCGCGTCGGTCGCTCAGGAACCATCCTCGTGTCGCCTCGACGAGAATACGATGTGAAAAGGCGGAGCCGACTTCAAGCAATCTTATAATGGCGAAGTTGTCGGCCGCATCCTCCTCCCGCCCGAGAATCGGTATTTTGAATTGCTCCACCGCCCCATGTCCCAATTCATGAAGCATCACAAAAAGCATATTGCCAACGATGAAATTTACCACGTTCTCGCGCTGCGCTTCGGTCAGCTTCTTTAGCTTCGGATTGCCCTGAAGCGAACGTGCAACTTCGCTGATCCGCTCTTGAACCGTCGTTGGAGTCGATGGCGCTGTTGGCGCAGAGATCGCGCCGCCGGCAAACAGCACACCTGCCATGAGACCGCAACCCAACAGACGGGAGCCGCTCGCGTTTAGGGACTTCCGCCAATCCTTGCGTCGCATCTCACCCTCCCAAGGTTTCATCGTGCTCGATTCATCATAAGGCAAGCAGGGGCTGCCTCGATAGTCACCACTCGAATTTTCCCGCAATTACCAAAAAGCTGCCAACCCGGCATCCAGCAGCATATTCCTAACGACTCCCCTTTTCTTCCACTGAACGCGCAGATTGGCGGCCTGCAGTAAACACCGTCAGCGCGGACATGAACCAAACGAATTGAACCAATCGCGAGATCATTTCTTTGACAATTGTCATTTCGCAATAGCGGGGTCCGCGCTTAGCGTGGCGTTACCGCAGGCGCCCCCCGACACAAAGTCGGGGTGTAAGCTGACGTCAGTCATCACTCGCGGGGAGAGAGGTCGGTGCGCGTCGATGTTGAGGATTTGCAAACCGAGAGCACCGCGCCCGCGCGTGCTCGGCAATCGGACATGGTTTGGGTCGACGGCGGCACGTTCCGCATGGGGTCGGATCGTCACTATCCCGAGGAGGCGCCGGCCCATCGGGTCACTGTGGCCGGCTTCTGGATCGATCGCACGCCGGTGACCAACCGCGAGTTCCGCAAATTCGTCAATGCGACCGGCTACGTGACCTTCGCGGAGATCAAGCCGGACGCAAAGGACTATCCTGGCGCGCTGCCGCACATGCTCAAGGCCGGTTCGCTGGTGTTCACGCCGCCGAAGCACGCGGTCGATCTGCGCGACTGGAGCCAATGGTGGAATTTCAAGTTCGGCGCCAACTGGCGCCGTCCCTACGGGCCGCGCTCGTCGATCAGCGGGCTCGACGATCATCCGGTCCTGCATGTCGCGTACCGCGACGCCGAGGCTTACGCCACGTGGGCCGGCAAGGAGCTGCCGACCGAAGCCGAGTGGGAGTTCGCCGCCCGTGGCGGCCTCGACGGCGCGGAGTTTGCCTGGGGTGACGAGTTCACGCCCGACGGCAGGCACATGGCGAACACCTGGCAAGGCGCTTTCCCACACGAGAACCTTGGTGGTGACGGCTATGAGCGCACGTCGCCGGTGACGGCGTTTCCGCCCAACGGCTATGGGCTCCATGACATGATCGGCAATGTCTGGGAATGGACCACCGACTGGTGGTCGATCAAGCACGAAGCCGATGCGCCAAAGGCGTGCTGCATTCCGGAAAATCCGCGCGGCGGACCGGAGGCGGCGAGCTACGACCCCTGCCAGCCGCAGATCAAGATTCCCCGCAGGGTGCTCAAGGGCGGCTCGCACCTTTGCGCCCCCAACTACTGCCGCCGCTACCGCCCGGCCGCGCGTCACGCCGAGCCGGTCGATACGTCCACGAGCCATGTCGGATTCCGATGTGTCATTCGCGAAAGGAGCAGGTGATGACGAGGGACAAGCATCGAGAGGACACCAAGACAGGAATCGAGGCAACGGATCGGCCGCTCAACCGCCGCAGCATCCTGCTCGGCGGCACGACGCTGGCAGCGGCGGCCGCGCTTGACGCAAGCGCGCCGATCAAGGTAACGCAGGCGCAGCCGGCGACGCCGTCAGGCCGGCGTCCCAACATCCTCGTCATCTTCGGCGACGACATCGGTTACTGGAATATCAGCGCCTACAACCGCGGCATGATGGGGTATCGCACACCCAATATCGACCGCATCGCCAAGGAAGGTGCGATCTTCACCGATCTCTACGCCCAGCAGTCCTGCACGGCGGGACGCGCCGCGTTCATTACCGGCCAGAGTTGCTTCCGCACCGGCCTGCTCAAGGTCGGCCTTCCAGGTGCAAAGGAAGGGCTGTCAGACAAGGACCCGACGCTCGCAGACCTGCTTAAGCCGCTCGGCTACGCTACCGGCCAGTTCGGCAAGAATCACCTCGGCGATCGCAACGAATTTCTGCCCACCGTGCACGGCTTCGACGAGTTCTTCGGCAACCTCTACCACCTCAACGCGGAGGAAGAGCCGGAGAATCCGGACTATCCAAAAGCTCCCGAGTATCCCAATTTCTTCAACAAATATGGCCCGCGCGGCGTTCTTCACACCTTCGCGACGGATGTGGATGATACGACCGAGGATCCACGGTTTGGCCGCGTTGGCAAGCAGAAGATCGAGGACACCGGTCGACTCACCAAGAAACGCATGGAGACGGTAGACGAAGAGTTCCTCAACGCTGCCATGGCCTTCATCGACAAGAACAGCCGAGCCAACAAGCCCTTCTTCTGTTGGTTCAACTCGACTCGCATGCACATCTACACTCACCTCAAGCCAGCGTCGCAAGGCAAGACCGGCCTGGGACTTGAGGCCGACGGCATGGTCGAGCATGACGGCATGGTCGGCCAGTTGCTCAAGCAGCTCGACGATCTGGGCATCGCCGACAACACCATTGTCATCTATACGACCGACAACGGCGCTGAAGAATTCTCGTGGCCTGATGGCGGCACGACGCCGTTCCACGGCGAAAAGAACGCCAGCTGGGAAGGCGGCTACTGCGTCCCTGGCGTGATTCGCTGGCCGGGCGTCATCAAGCCAGGCACCGAGATCAACGACCTCATGTCGCATGAAGACTGGGTACCGACGTTGGTGGCAGCTGCCGGCGAGCCGAACGTCAAGGAAAAGCTCCTGACCGGGTACCAATCGGCGGGCAAGACATTCACGGTCCATCTCGACGGCTACAACCAGCGTGACTTGCTGGCCGGAACCGGCCCAACCAAACGCAAGGAGTATTTCTACTGGACCGATGACGGCAACCTTGCCGCCTTGCGCTTCGACCGCTGGAAGATCTTGTTCCTGGAGCAGCGTGCCGTAGGTCTCAATGTGTGGCAGGACCCGCTGGTGCCGCTTCGCTTGCCGAAGCTGACGGACCTGCGCGCCGATCCCTTCGAGCGGGCCCAGACCGACGCCGGAGAGTACGACAAATGGCGCGTCGAACGTGCCTTCGTACTTGTCCCGGCGCAGGACGTGGTGGGCGAACATCTGCAAACCTACGTCAAGTTCCCGCCGCGGCAGAAGCCCGGCAGCTTCTCCCTCGACCAAGTGTTGGCGAAGCTGCAGGAAGGAGGCGGCAGCGGCAAGCACTGACGTAGTTGCCGGAGCCCCGACTGGTCGACCTTGCCCGTCGCCTCGGGGCTGCCGGTGTCCGGATCAATTCCACGTCGACGCGCTCGCGCTGGTCACCCTGATGCTGGTGGCCATGACGATCGCAGTGATGCGGTTCCGGCGGACGCTGCATTGAGACGGCCCCAGTGTGTGCTCTGGGCACCTGACGGCTGGCCGGTCGAAGCGTGCCGTCAAGGCAGGCGATCCGGCTCGAACGCATCATCCCCGTAGAACTACCACCCGATCGATACCGATACTCGTGTCCAACCAAATTCTTACACTGATCGCTACCACGACAAACAAAAACAAAAAGAAGTGCGAAAACATCGGGAGCGATTTCAGTGACAATAGCCGCGGCACCGGCATCCACCGCGACGGCGCAGGCTTCGGAAGCGAAGCGCTTGGGCCAACTCCTCTTCGGTATCATCTGCATGGTGATGATCGCCAACCTGCAATACGGTTGGACTCTGTTTGTTAATCCGATCGACCAGAAATATCATTGGGGAAGGGCGGCGATCCAAGTCGCCTTCACCATCTTCGTGCTCACCGAGACTTGGCTGGTGCCCTTCGAGGGCTACCTGATTGACAGGTTCGGGCCGAAAATCATGGTCTGTGGCAGCGGCGTTTTGGTTGCGGTTGCCTGGATCATCAATTCGCTCGCGGACTCCCTCTTTCTCCTCTATGTCGGCGCCGCGATCGGCGGCATTGGCGCTGGAGTTGTTTACGGCGCGTCGGTCGGCAATGCGCTGAAGTGGTTTCCTGACCGGCGAGGACTTGCCGCCGGCTTGACGGCAGCGGGATTTGGTGCCGGATCGGCGCTGACCGTGGTTCCGATCGCCGATATGATCCAGACGAGCGGTTATGAAGCAGCTTTCCTGTGGTTCGGCCTCGGTCAAGGCATCGTTGTTGTTCTTGTCGGGCTGCTCCTGAAGGCACCACAGGCCAGCGAAGTCCCCGCGCCCGCCCACCCGGCCATGCAGCAAACGCGTCGCGACTACGGCCCGACCGAGGTGGTCCGCACTCCCGTGTTCTGGGTCATGTACGCAATGTTCGTCATGGTCGGCGCGGGCGGCCTGATGGCGATCGCCCAGCTCGCACCCATCGCCAACGACTACAAGATCGCGAACGTACCGGTGTCGATTCTCGGGTTGACGCTGCCGGCGCTCACCTTCGCCCTGACGATCGACCGCGTGCTCAACGGCGTGTGCCGGCCGTTCTTCGGCTGGGTATCCGACCATATCGGCCGCGAGAACACGATGTTCATCGCCTTCTTCATCGAAGGAATCGGCATCTACGCGCTGCTCCAATTCGCTGGCGACCCGGTGCTGTTTGTTGTCCTGTCAGGCCTGGTGTTCTTCGCCTGGGGCGAGATCTATTCGCTGTTCCCAGCGGCCTGCACCGACATCTACGGCCGCAAGTTCGCGACCACGAATTACGGCCTTCTGTACACCGCCAAAGGCACTGCCGCGTTGCTCGTCCCCCTCGCCAACGTCCTGACCGCGGCGACCGGCAGTTGGCATGCGGTGTTCTATGTCGCCGCGATTCTCAACATCGTTGCGGCGAGCATGGCTTTACTCGTGCTCAAACCGATGCGCATTCGGATCATGGCGCGAAGCTGAATCCGCACGGGGACCTACATGCTGCGGTCAGGTTGAGAACTTTACTCCCGACCAATTGAGGTCTTCAACGAAGGGAGGAGTCGATGCCTACGGTATTGCCAACAACTTATCAGCACTGGGACAGGCGAGACGTCCTGTCCGAGGCGTCACTGGAGGCGGTTTGTCTGTTCAGTGCGCTCGGCATTATTTTCTCGTTGGTATTTCTTCTCGTAATGGGCCCCGATGGTGCCTTTACGGAATGATCAGAGGGAAAGTCGCCCCTGAACCCGCATGGCGCCTCTTGTCAAAAGAGGTTGCAAAATGCGCTCATCTGGGTCGACGAAACTGCCGACGCGGGAATTTCCATTCCGCCGCCATCGTCTCGCGCAGGATCGTCGCAAGCTCCGGCAGGCACGATCCGCAATTCGTTCCGGCGCGGAGCACCTTGCCGATCTCGGCGACGCTCGCGAGTTTTCCGGCGGTGATGGCCTCCACAATGGCGGCACGGCCCACCGCGAAACAAGCACAGACCATGGGACCCGGCGATGCGACGCCGGCCAGCGAAACGCCGGCAAGAACGCGGGAGCGATTATGGTCCGGGATCGGCTCGGCGAACATTGCGGCGGCGGTTGCCCGATCCGGCAGACTTGCGCGATCGCGCGCGATGAAGAGACAGGCGTAGAGCGCGCCTTTGGCAAAACTCGCATAACGGAAGACGCTGCGCGCGGGATCGGCGTAGACCGCGAGATCGGACGTCGCGGCGACGCCGAGCCATGCCAGAATGCGCCCCGCATCGGGCGTTTCCTGATCCGTCGCCAGCTGGCCGACGTCAGCGAGCGTATACGCAAAACCGCCTTCGATGGCGGTGCGGCACCAGTAATCCGGCGCCTCCAATTGAATGCTGTCGCGCCGCAGCAGCAGGCCGTACCAGGCCATGGGTTGTGGCGCAACCATCACGGCCGTCGCCTTCAATTCGGGTTGGCCGGAAACGGGATCGCAGGCCCCGCCCACCAGCTTGTCGGCCGGGCCGGTGGATGAATTGCTCGCGCTCCAATGCATGGCGGCGAACACCTCGCCGCGTCGTTGAGCCTCTGTCACGCGCACGCGGATGACCGCCGCGCCGTGGCGGCTCTCGATTCCGGCGAAGCCGCCGTCGACGAGTTTTTCCCGCGCGGCATCATCGGGATGCACGTCGAGGACGGGTTCGGGCGTGTGCTGCGCGAGGCGGGGCACATCGCCGGTTCGCGTCATCGTGTGCCACTGGTCGCGAACGCGGCCGGTATTGAGCATCAAGTTTCGTGCGCCGCTGGCGGTCTCGACCGGCGCCCGAAATGGGGTCGCTACGAAACGCGCCCGCCCGTCGGCATAGGCGAACCGTCCATCCGCGAACAGCCGTGCGCTCGAAGCGCCATCGCGGCGCGCCGGCCACTGCACGGGTTCGAGCGCGTCATAGGCGGCATCGTCGAGCGCCGCGAGGGCGCCAATATCGAAAACGCGTTCGCCCCCGTTTTCGAATGCCGAAAGCGCCGCATGCTCGCGAAAAATCTGCGCGGGATTTCGATAATCGAACGCCTTTGCCCAGCCCATGCGGCGGGCAAGCTGCGCGAGCATCCACCAGTCCGGCTTCGCTTCGCCGGGCGGCGGGCGAAACGCGCGCTGGCGCGAAATGCACCGTTCCGAATTCGTCACGGTGCCGTCTTTTTCCGACCATCCCAGCGCCGGCAGGCGTACGTGGGCGAATTCGCTCGTGTCGTTCGACCTGACATCGGCGACGACCACGAATGGGCACGCGCGCAGCGCTTCACGCACACGATTCGAGCGCGGCAGGCTGACGGCGGGGTTGGTGCCCGCAATCCACAGCGCCTTGATGGCGCCGTCGCGGACGGCGTCGAACAGTTCGACGGCCTTCAGGCCCGGTCGCGTCGCCATGTTCGGCGCGTTCCAGAAGCGGCGCACGCGATCGATATGCGCGGGTGAATCGAAATGCATATGCGCGGCGAGCTGATTGGCGAGGCCGCCGACTTCGCGCCCGCCCATGGCGTTGGGCTGTCCCGTCAGCGAGAACGGCCCCGTGCCGGGACGGCCGATGCGGCCTGTCGCGAGGTGACAGTTGATGATCGCATTGACCTTGTCGGTTCCGGCCGAGGATTGATTGACGCCCTGCGAATACAGGGTGACGACACGTGTGGTTTGCGTAAACGATGCGTAGAAGTCGCTGATCGCTGTGGCATCGAGCCCGGTGAGTTCCGCAACCTTTTGAACAGAGGGCGTCGAAGCGCCCGCCGCCGCAACCGCGGTGTCGAAGCCGTCCGTGTGCCCTTCGACAAATTCATCATCGAAGGCTTCGCTCGTGGCGAGATGCACGAGCAAACCATTAAACAGCGCGACGTCGCTGCCGAGCCGCAGGGGCAGATGCAGATCCGCATCGTCGCAGGTGGAGGTGCGGCGCGGGTCGATGACGACGATCCGCGTACCGCGCGCCGCCCGCGCCGTGATCAGCCGGCGATAGAGGACCGGGTGACACCAGGCCGCATTGCTGCCGACCAGCACGACGAGATCGGCTTCGTCGATATCCGCATAACAGCCGGGCACGACATCTTCGCCGAAAGCCCGGATGTGGCCGGCGACCGAGGAGGCCATGCAGAGCCGCGAATTGGTGTCGATGTTCGCGGCGCCGAAAAAACCTTTCATGAGCTTGTTGGCGACGTAGTAGTCCTCGGTGAGGAACTGCCCCGAGACATACATCGCCACCGCATTCGGCCCATCCTTCGCGATGGCCGCAGAAAATTTCGCGGCAACGAGGTCGAGCGCCTCGTCCCAGCTGGCGCGGCGGCCGTTGATTTCGGGCGCGAGCAGACGCTGTCCGAGGCCCAGCGTTTCGCCGAGCGCCGCGCCCTTCGAGCACAGGCGGCCGGCATTGGCCGGATGGGTGGGATCGCCCTGCACCGCCGCGCCGGGCGAGGAAGTCGCGTGCGGCCAGGCCGCTTGGTCTCCCTCCTCCCTTGTGGGGGAGGGATGGGGTGGGGGGTCGAGGAGTTGTGGCTCGAACGTGCCCCGCCCGCCGACCCCCACCCCCGACCCCTCCCCACAAGGAGGGGAGGAGAAACGAGGCCCGGCCTCTCCTTCTCCCCGTCCCCGCTTGCGGGGAGAGGGTCGGGGTGAGGGGGCCTCTCCACAAGTTGGAGCCTGTGGAGAGGCCCCCTCACCCGCCCGCACCCTATCCTCCCCCGCAAGCGAGGGAGGATAGGGTGCGGGCGACCTCTCCCCGCAAGCGGGGAGAGGTGAAGCGGCAAGCACCCCGCAGCCGACACCGCAATACGGGCATGTGGTGCGCACCGTTGCGGCAAGCGGAACATCAAGCGGAATACGGAGCATGGCGCGCTCTCCTACGCCGCCATCGCCACGGCGCGCCCGAAGATGAGACCGTCGCGCAACGGCGTGATGTCGCGTTTGGATTCGATGAGTTCGACGAACCACGGGCCGTCGGCGATCTCACCGTAGAGAATCGCTCCCACCAGACGTCCGTCGTGCACAACGAGCTTCTTGTACTGGCCGCTGCCGGCGTCGCGCAGCGTGATTTCCTCGTCAGCATCATCGCGTGCCGCCAGCACGCCGGCAGAAAACACATCGACCCCGGTGACCTTCAGGCTCGTATGTGGAGGCGGCGCCACATAGGGCTCCGTTCGCTCGCCGCACAGCACGGCCGCGCAGATGCGCGCCTGCTTCCATAGCGGACCGACCAGGCCAAAGGTCTGGCCGCGGTGCTCGACACATTCGCCAACCGCGAAAATATCCGCTTCACTCGTCGCCATGAAATCATCGACGATGATGCCGCGGTTGACATCGAGCTTTCCGGCGCGCGCCAGATCGATGTTGGGCCGCACGCCGACCGCAAATACGACGAGATCGGCCGGCAGTTCGCGTCCATCGGCAAGTTGCACGGCCTCAACACGCGTGTCGCCGAGGATCGCCTCGCTATGCGCCTTTGTCAGCACGGTCACGCCGCTCGCTTCGAGGTCGCGCTGCAGCAGCAGGCCGGCGGCTTCATCGAGCTGGCGTTCCATCATGGTCTGCATGAGATGGAGCACCGTGACCGCCATGCCGCGCTTCATCAGGCCGAACGCGGCTTCAAGGCCGAGCAGCCCGCCGCCGACCACGACGGCGCGGCCGCGATTGCGGCTGGCGTCACGCATGAGTTCGAGATCCGCGATATTGCGAAACGCGCAGACGCCGGGAAGGTCGAGCCCCGCGACGGGCGGCACGAGCGGGCGCGAACCCGTCGCCAACACCAGCCTGTCGTAGCCGACCGTGCGGCCCGCCGCGGTCGTCACCGTCTTCGCGCTCGCGTCGAGCGTCACGACGGTTTCGCCGGCTGCGAGCCTGATATCGTTTCTGGCGTACCACTCGCGGGAGTGAACAACGATGTCGTCGATCTCTTTTTCTCCCGCGAGCACAGCGGACAGCAGGATGCGGTTATAGTTGGGACGCGGCTCCGCGCCGATGACTTCGATCTCGAAGCGCTCGCGGTCGCGCGCGAGGATTTCGTCGATCACGCGCATCCCGGCCATGCCATTGCCGACCAGGACGAGGCGCTGTTTGCAGCGCGGCCTCATGTGGCCTCATATCCGCGCCGCGCCGAGTTCTGCGGATGCGCCCCAGGTGCGTCGCCAGCGGCTCTTGAGGCCCGTGAGTGCGACGAGCGCGCCCACGCACAGCATGCCGAACGCCAGGAAGCCCGGATGATAGGAACCCGTGAGCTGCTTGGCGACGCCGAGGCTGGACGCGAGGTAGAAGCCGCCGACGCCGCCCGCCATGCCGACGAGCCCGGTGATGACGCCGATCTCGCGGCCGAAGCTCTGCGGAACGAGCTGAAAGATTGCGCCGTTGCCCATGCCGAGGGCCAGCATGGCAATAACAAAGATGGCAAGCGCCATCGGGGCAGACCACACGCCGAGACTGATGAGGGAAAGTGCAGCCGCCGCGACCGTGTACATGATCGACAGCGAAAACACGCCGCCGACTCTGTCCGCGAAGGCGCCGCCGAGAGGACGCACGAGCGAGCCGACAAACACGCAAGCCGCGGTGAAATGGCCGGCGATGACGGGGCTCAACCCGTACCGATCGTTGAAGTAGATCGTCAGCGAGGAAGAAAGGCCGACGAAGCCCCCGAAGGTGACGCTGTAGAGAAACATGAGCCACCAGGCATCGGGGACCTTCAGCACGCTCAAATAATCGGCGCGCCTTTGCGGCGGGGATGCCTTCGGGCTGTTGCGCGCGAGCCGCACGAACACCGCGAGCGCGACGGTGAGGGGGAGCGCGGCCAGGCCGAACACGTTGTTCCAGCCGAAATCGACGGCGAGAGTGGGCGCGAACAGGGCCGCGAACACCGTGCCGGAATTGCCCGCGCCGGCGATGCCGAGCGCCGTCCCCTGATATTCGGGCGGATACCATTGCGACGCCAGCGGCAGCGCGACCGCGAAGGAGGCGCCCGCAACGCCGAGCGCAAGCCCGAGCGCAAGGATCGCCGCGAATGAGTGCACGCCGACCAGCCAGGCGGCGAGAAGGCTCGCGATGACGATCACCTGCAGGATGATGCCGGTGAGCTTCGGCTGCAGCCGGTCGACCATGACGCCGGCAACGATGCGCAGCGCCGCGCCGGAAAGGACAGGCACCGCGACCATCAGCCCCGTTTGTGCCGGATAGAGATCAAGGTCCTTGGAGATTTGCACGCCGAGCGGTCCGAGCATGACCCAGACCATGAAGCTCATGTCGAAATAGAAGAACGATGCAAAAAGCGTGGGCAGATGACCCACGGCGAGGAACCCCTTTTTCATCCAGCATGCTCCGGCGACGTTGACAGACGAAGCAGGTGCAACTGGCATGCCAGATGTTCGCACGTGCGAAATGACTGTGTTTTTATCGGGGCGGCTATCGCGTCACGAGTTGTAGCCGAGCAAATTTTAGACGGCGTGTCGAAACAATGCGCGATTGCGAAATTTCGCAGCAATTGCTTGAAAAATAACGATTAAGATGATTATTTGAGCAATGGCGTGAAAACGCTCAGCGGGCTGCTTCCGGCGGTATCGGAATAGGAACTGACGGTTTCTTTGCCGAAACGAGATTATATGCATCGCAACAATAACAGGTGTGCTGCTCGATTAGCGCTGCAGCTGAACGCGAGATCGTAGCCCGCATTAAGCGAAGCGAAATGCGGGACTGCTGTGAAGCCTGCACTATTCGCCGCCTTGTTGTAATACAGCCCGTTCCAAGGCCGATGTCACCCACTTGTTGAGGCTCATTCCGGCGCGCTTTGCAGCGGAAAACATGGCTTTGTGAAGCGACGGCTCGGCGCGCACCACGAATTGGCCGGAGAACGGCTTTTCCGGATCCTCGCCGCGTGCCTTGCAGAACGCCAGATAGTCCTCGACCGACCCGGCGAATGCCTTCTTCAGCTCGGATACGGACCGCCCCTGGAAGGTGATGACATCGCGCAGATTGATCACTTCGCCGTGGAAAATCTCAGCATCCTCGTCGTATTCGACAGTCGCCTCATAGCCTTTGTATGTCATCGTGGTCATGGCGTGATCCCAGCTTCGGTCAGAAAACGGCGCACCGACCTCACCGCCCCCTTGTCGGTTTCCTTTCGAGGGTGGGGCCGGTGAAACACGGCGCGCACGCCATTTAGCGCAACGCGTACGCGCGACCCTTCTCCCTCACTGATTTCTCCGCCACAGGCCGCGAACAACGCCTCGATATCGCGCCAAGCGACCCCAGCCCGAATCGGGGTTGCAAACACCGCCTCAAGGGTCGATTGGTGAGTGCGGCTCAGCTTCATAAGTATCACTTTTCAGTATCATTTCAAGGCCAACGGTCCACGGCAGAGATCGTAGCCCGCATTGAGCGAAGCGAAATGCGGGGACAGCCTCGCAACTTCCACGGCCTATTCCGAATTGCTGCCATCAAGAGCGGCCCGTATCAGAGGGAGCGCAAGGCATGACACGCTCGGCCGTCAGTGCGGTCCGAAAGTCTGCCAAACTATTTCATTGTTGCGAGCAATTCAGCAGAAGCACCTTTTATGTCAATTTTTTTTTCCCTTCAGCGGCTCCAGGCTGGTGATGCCTGCGGTGCCGGTGAGATCAAGCTGTATGAGGCTGGGCAGCCCCTTCAGCGGTTCCACGCTCGTGATGCCGGTGACGCGGGAGAGGTACAGTGTGTAGAGACTTATCAGCCCTTTCAGTGGCTCCAGGCTTGTGATGCCGGCATCGTCGAGAGAGAGCCATGTGAGCCTTCTCATCCCCTTCAGCGGCTCCAGGCTCGTGATGCCGGCGGCGTTGTCGACGGTGCGCGATGTGAGACTTGTTATCCCCTTCAGTGGCTCCAGGCTCGTGATGCCGGTGGCACCGTTGAGCCAGAGGTCTGTGAGGTTTGTCAGGCCCTTCAGCGGCTCCAGGCTGGTGATATTTGGCAGTTCTATGGAGATGGCCCCTGGACCGCTGAGATCGAGACTACGCAAACCGACCAGCTCGGCAAACGGCGAAAGGTCATCTATTACGATTGTGTAGCGATTAATCTGGCGATCCGGCGCACCGCTAGACCGGCGGTCTGACGTGTCAGCGAGGCCAATCTCGGTAACTGATCCGATGCTTTTCAAGAGAGGTATAGCCTCCCTCAGGAGCGCCTGCGTCGTCTTCAAGGGCAACAAGGCCCTGGTTCCGGCATCATCCCTTGCGCCTGTTGTTGTGATTCCGAGCTGTGCCAGCCGGTCAAACGTGGCGAGACGCTCCTGATCCGGCACGACGACCCACGTGTAGTAGGCGGTGCCGCCTCCCAGAAGCGCGACAAGTGCGAGCGATGCCGCAACGGCATAGCGTCGCGTGGCGCGGAGGGCCCGTTGCGGTCGCGTGCTCTCGACCCAGACGCGGTCGAACAGGCGCCGGTAGATCGGGTTGCGAACCACCAGATTGCCATTGTGGCCGCGCTTGGCCAGGCCCGAAAGCTTCAGCTCAGCGTGGGCCAGCGTTGTGCGATCGGGCACATGCCCGTCCCTTAAAATCCTCGCGTAAAGCCCGATGGTTGCGGTCTGGTCCGACAGGCGCTCTTCCAGAAATCGCAGGATTTGCTGGAAATGAATATCGTTGCTCGCGCGGTCGAGCGTATTGAACGTCCGGGTTACGAGTTCGTCGACTCCCTCAACGTCGCCTACGTGCTTGTCGACGATGTCTGCACAAAATTTCTGGGTCAGATACGGCTGCCCTCCAGTCCAATGGAGGACGCGGTCCAGAAGGCGCGCGCTCAGCTCAGCGTCGGTTGTCAGCGCACTTGCGAGCGGCGAGAGATCATCGAGGTCCGCATCGAAGTCCCGCAATTCCAGAGTCGTTCCGACGTTGTAGGCGGTGGTGCGGCGGTCCTTGATGAGTTCATTCGGCGTGGCGACGCCGAGCAGGCAGAACGTAATCCGGCGGTAAGCCTCGACGATCGGCCGTTCATTGTACATGCCGCGGATCGCCGTGAAGAGGTCGTCTGTGTAAGGCAGCCTGAGCGTGCTGTCGATCTCGTCAAGAAAGATCACCACCGGCGCGGCAATTTCATTGCCGACCACTTCGCGAAAGAAAGACAACAGGCGCTGATTGATCGTATCCGCGTCGCGCTCGGCCCACCATGTTTTGAAGTCGAGTTTCAGGCGAAGGCTTCGCACGATCTTGGACAGCAGACCCAGATAGTATGCATTGAGGTCGGGAGGGCTGCCCAGTTCGCTGGCGAGATCGATGGTGACCCAGCGCACGCCTTGCTGGTCCAGTTGATGCACCGCGCGCATCATCAGGCTTGATTTGCCCATCTGCCGGGATGTCAGGACGTTGACGTATTGCCCCTCAAGCAGCAGGCGGAGAAAGACCTTGTCCTCGCTCCGCTCGACATAGAGATGCTGGCGCGGATTGAGGGTGCCGCCGACCTGGAGATGAAGGTCCGGGCTCATCGCAGATGCTTGAAAAATCGAGCGTAGAGGAGATTGGCCGGGACAACATCCTTGCCGCGTCGCTCCACGAGCCCTGCGCCGCGCAGCCGGTAAAACGCGTTGTTGTTCAGTTCACCTGTTCTCGTGATGACTCTCTGCATGGCAACGGGCATGTCAGGTTGCTGCTGAGGAAGAAATGATCTTGACCGCAGGTGCTCGCCAAATGGCCCATCGATGTCGGAGGCTTTCTCCATCAACGCTTCGAAGCTCCAGTCCGGCGAAGAAACCAGCCGATAGAATGCGAGACGCGTGAGATAGGGTTGGCCGGATAACAGCTCGTATAATTGATCAGCTCAGAATCGCCCAATGGACTGCCGTATGCGCCATTAATTTGACTGAGCTGGGAGCGTTCGAACGCTTCCAGCTCGATTGCCGGCGTCACGTTGAAGGGCGAACGATCCGCCTCCGCGACCAGGAGATAGGGTTCGGTCGCGATCACCAGAGCCAAATCCACGTCTTCCCAGGGCGAGGAAATTTGCGCACGTTCATTGTGCCAATAGCGCAGCATGCTGAAGAATTCAGACTGGTAGGGACGGCCAAGCAGGCGATCGACCTCGTCCATCGCGATGGTGATGGGTGAGCCAATGGCGGGTAGAATCTTGTCTTCAACGAAATACGTGAAATCGAGTTGGCTCGCAAAGGCGAGGTCAATTTCCGGCTTCAGCTTGAATGCGCGGAGCAATATTTGGGCAAGTCTCCGGGCGAGCGCCGGAAATGCGGAAAGGTCCGCCTCCGAGAATGATTGGAAATCTATGAACGCGAATTGCTTGCCGGTTGCCTTGCAGGCCGCGAGATAGCGGATGAGCAGGCTGGACTTGCCCATCTGTCGCGCGGCCTTGATGACAAGGGTTCGCCCTCTGAACTGCGCGGTTCTATCGATGTGACCGTCCGGGTCTCTGCGAACATAGAAATGGTCATCGAGCTTGATGGTACCGCCAGGCGGGAGAAGTGCGCGGGGATCTGCAGAGGCCTGCGGCCGCCGACGGTTTTGTAAGTGCTGGCCGGGCGCCGTCAGGTCGAGTTCGTCGAGAGCGGGCGCCGAGGTCGAGGACTTCGGATCGACCTCCGCTAAGCTCATTAGCAGTTCGCTGATGACCCGATCAGTATCGCCATCGCCGGTCCACATGACGTACTGAATGCGGCCCAGATACGCATCGAGCTCGTAGTCCAGTGCACCCTGGTAGTTGACCCGCACCGGCAGAATCGCTGGACGGCCGTCGCGCCGCCGTCGCTGATGGGCCAGACGGACCTCTGCCTGGACCATTTCGCTTTCGGCCGCGGATTTCGAAAGAAGAACGATCAAGGAGTCGCACCACGCGATTCGTCGTGCAATCTCGGCGACCCAGTCGGTTCCGACCTTCATGCCGACATCGATGAAGACGTCGTGGCCGGCCGCTCCAAAGCGGTCGCGCATCGCGTGAGCCAGCTTCTCGTCTTCCGGCACACTGCGCTTGTATGAAATGAAGAGCTTGGCAGGAGTTGTCTTGGCTACAACTCCGGCCGACTGCTTCTCGCCATCGCAGCTGTCCGACGGCACTTCATTTTCTCCAGCCCCCACGAGGTGAATTTATCTCAGTTGCAACGGGGTGACGAGCAGGATTTTGCTACTCGGAGTGGCTGCTTCTACTGAATGAGTAGAGCAACCCTTTCCAGAATTTTAGGCGAATTTTGAAGCGTCTCAGGCGCCAATTGAAAGTCGCGGCGGGCCGCCAAACCGAACAAGCCTGCACGCGGGGGTGCAAACAATTTGCCGCCCGCCATCAAATGATCACACTCCTACGTCATAGTCCTACGCATTGGCATTCCGTCCGCCATTCGGGCGGGTTTTGTCTTATCGGCGGAGGAGACTCTCTTTATTCGCTGTTCCGGTCAGATCAATTCTCTGTTCCGGCGCAAAACATTCCCTGATGCGTTTCATCGGGAATTGGCGGGCAAGGCAGTGGAATCGCGGCGCAAACTGACGTCGAGCAGCGCCAAAATAGCCAAAAAAATGCAAATTCCCTGATATTTTCCCTGTTCTCAGGGAAATGCGAGGGCCCCCGCCCAACAGCGGCCACTGCCTCACGTGGGGCCGCAACGCCGCCGTGCATTGGAGGGCAAGGGCGGGCGGGACCAGCCGGCTTTTGGCAGAACGAAATACCCCTTTTTACGCGAGGAAAATCAGTGCCTTGCATAAGCCGGGGTGGGCGGGCGAAAACGCCCGCACTCCCGGCCGCCATCCCCCTTCACCCCTCCGGCAAATCCGCCGCCCACTTCGCCCTGATGCGCGCGTCGAGCTCGCGGCTTGAGCGCGCCACCACCGGGAAGCTGTCGCGCCGGGCGAATGGCTTGCAGGCGTCGATCACCACCCGCGCGTTGCGGCGGTCGGTGTCGGTGTCGTAGCACATCGGGTCGAGGTGCGTGCTCCAGCAGCCGCGCACGATATCTACGTCCTCGCGCGGATCGCAGCGCGTGCACATGGCCCAGATCACGTCGTTGATGTTGGTCGGATCGATGTCGTCGTCGACCACGATGGTCCAGCGGTTGGCGTAGGCGCCGGCGTGGCATTGCGAGGCGACGAAGCCGGCCTGCTTGGCGTGGCCGCCGTAGAGCTGTTTGATCGACACCGTGAGCCAGAACCGGCTGCCGCCAGCTTCGTGCGCCCACACGCCTTTGATCTCCGGCACGCCCGCGGCTTCGAGCTGGTTCCACACCGCGCCGCAGCGGTAGGTGCCGAGATAGAACGTGTTGTCGTTGGGAGGCACTGCCGGAATGGCGCCGACCAGGATCGGATCGTCGCGATGCATCAGAGTCGCGATACGGATGGCGGGCTCGGGCCTCGAGCCGCCCGCGTAATAGCCGGTCCATTCGCCGAGCGGGCCTTCCTGGATCAGGTCGCCCGGATGGATGAAGCCCTCGAACGCGATCTCCGCATTGGCCGGTACCGGCAGGCCGGTCTTGGGCATGTTGATGACTTCCACCGGCTCGCCCAGAATGCCGCCGGCGGCTTCGAACTCGCTCTTGCCGTAGGGGATCTCAAGCCCGGCCAGCATGAACAGCGCCGGATGCATACCGGCCACCACGGCGACCGGGCACGGCTCGTTGCGGGCGTGATACCTGGTCATCATGATGCGGCCGTGCTTGCCGGGCGACATCATCACGGTCGCCACATCCGGCCCCTGGCTCTGGATGCGGTAGGCGCCGTAGTTGATCCAGCCGGAGTCGGGATCCTTCATCACCACCATGCAGGCGGTGCCGATGAAGGCCCCGCCGTCGTGCTCGTGCCAGACCGGCGTCGGAATTTTTCCGATGTCGACCGCCTTGCCCTCGCTGACGTTCTCCAAAAGCGACCCGCCATTGACTTGTCTGGGTTTGTGCGTCGGCGCGTTCTTCATGTAGTCGCGCCACCAGCGGATCAGGTCCATCTCGGAGCTCTGCGGCGGCAGGCCCAGCGCGATGTTGATGCGTGGCACCGAGGTGAGGATGTTGGCGAGCACCCGGTGGCCCTTGGGGAACCCCGGCACCTCGTCGAACATCACCGCCGGGTTGCCCATCTTGCGCTGGAAAATGTCGAGGATGCCGCCGATCTCCTCTCGCGGCTCGGCGCCACGGATGATCTTCAGCTCGCCGGCCGCAGCGATTTCGTCGATCCAGTTGCGCAGGTCCTTGTTGGGCACGGCGACTCCTTAGCGTTGGCGGATTTCTCTCCGATGGAATCAAACACCCGTGTCATCGCCCCCATAGGCGCCGGAGAGCAACTTAGGCGAGAGGAACTCTTGTTGGCCTCCAAGTTGCAGCGCTGGGGAAGGACGTAGACGAAAGACATCGTTACCGCCGCTCACATAGCCGATTCCGACCTTCGTAGGCCGCGATAGTGCGATCGTCTTCTTGTCGCAATGCCGGACCAAAATTCTCGGACAGCCGGCGCGGCCCATG
>DATGCX010000012.1:0-3702 GCA_035311445.1 Xanthobacteraceae bacterium
CAAGTCGGACTGAAGCGGTAATGCCCCGGCATCACGCTCACGACGCTTCTCACCTCTGTGGCTACGGCCTCTGCCCAAAACATTTTCGAGGCGCAAGAAATTGGCTGAGCTCGTATCAAATTACGGCGTCTGGTTGGTCGCTGCCGCGTTGGGGAACGGCGAGTTCATCACGATGTAATCGAGGCTGTGGCAACCTCGAACACGGAACTCGCGACTTGCGCTAGGCGCTCCGAGATAAACGCAGCCGGGCCCTCCCATGGCCTTGGCAGGCGTCGACATTGCCGCTGGGCACGGAAAGGTGAGGATTGATTCGTATCAGTGTGTATCAGTTAGGCTTGATGTTGATTCTTGTAGCAAGGCTCGCCCACTTCCTGATATCCGCTGCAATGAACTTTGCGAAGTCTTCCGGTGAATTGGAGGCTGCCGCCTCATAGCCGGCGGTGCTTAGCTTCGCGCGCAAGTCGGCATCGGCGAGCGCGCCGAGGATGGCCGCGTTCAGCTTGGTAACGATCGAGTGCGGAGTTCCGTTCGGAACGACGAAGCCATTCCAGCCGATGACCTCGAAATCGGGTAGACCCGACTGGGCGATAGCGGGAATGCCAGGAACCAATGGAGACGGTTTGAGCGAGGTAACCCCGATTCCCCGCACGGTGTTGCCAGCAATTTGCGATTGCGCCGTCGAAGCGATTGAAAACATCATCTGCACGGCGCCGCTGACCACGGCGTTGAGGCCTGAATTTGCCTCGCGATACGGCACGTGCACGATGTCGACGCCGGCCATGGATTTGAACAATTCGCCGGCTAGATGCGGCGGCGTCCCAATGCCCGACGAGGCGTAGTTCAGCTTGCCGGGATTCGCCTTGGCATAGGTGATGAGGTCCGAAATCGTCTTCGCCGGCACGGACGGATGCAGCACGAGCACGAATGGGATGGTACTGACCAGCGCCACCGGACCGAAATCCCTGCCGATATCGAGCGGCGAGGATTGCAGCGCCGTATTGATTGTGTAGGAAGCGGTCGCTTGCAGCAGCGTGTAACCGTCCGGCGGGGCTGCAGCAACGGTCTGCGCCGCGATCACGCCGCCGGCACCGGGACGCTGTTCAACGATGACCGACTGGCCGAGCGTGTCGCTGATCTTCGTGCTGAACAAGCGCGCGACGATATCAGGGCCGGGACCGACCACGATGCGGATCACGCGATGAGGATAATCCTGCGCATGCGCCCCGCCGCCCACCACCAGGAACGACAGCAAGGCAGCGAGCAGTCGACCCATCATGCCGTGTTTCTCTTGGCCCGCGGAAACTTCAGAGCGACCCGCGCCGACCCCCGGCCACCGCACGATAGAGATGGCCGCCGCCGGTCGTGACGTAAAGCGTATCAAGGCCAGGACCGCCGAAACAGCACTTGTTCGGCAGGTCCGCCGGGATCGGATGAGTTTCGATCACCGCGCCGGTCGGCGCAAAAACGTACACCAGCGGACCAGGCCCGCTGCGTTGCCAGCCGCCGACCGCGACGATGTTGCCGTCGCAATCGAGGCACATGCCCTCGATTCCGCGATGCTGGCCGCGATGATCTTCGCCGAAAACGTGCAGAACGATGGGATGCTCGAGCGTGCCGTCGGCGCGGATCGGGTAGGCACGCAGCTCGCGCCGCTGCTCCGGACGCGGCAGGCCGTCGGCGACGTAAAGCGTGCTCTGGTCGTGCGAGAGCAGCACCGCGCGGGGGCTGACGGTGTCGTAGGTGAGCCGCGACGCCGTCCAGGCGCGGCGGTCGTTGCGTTCAAGGCGCAACACCGAGCAGTGGTCAAGGAATGGAAAGATCGATGGCCCGAACGGAATGACGGCATGGCGGGGATCGGTGAAATAGATGCGGTGCTGCCGATCGACAACAAGGTCGCTCGGCTGATTATGGTACTTGCCGTCAAGGAGCGCATCGACCGCGACCGTGCGCCCATCGGGGGTGAACTCGACAAGCCGGCGCCCGCCCTCTTGCGCGCCGTATATCTCACCGTTCGGTCCGCGCGCGAGGCCGTTGACGCGGTTGGCGTAGCGCCGGAATTCGCTCACTGCCTTGCTCGCGTGGTCCAACCAGAGCAGCCGCCCCTCATCCACGGTGCTGAACAGCACTTGGTCGCGGGTGCTATCCCAGATGACACCGCCGGCGGACCCCTCGAACGGCCCGGCAACGCGTTCGAATTCCCATGCCATGCCGCGCTCCTACCAGACCGGCACGCCGGGGATGTTGAGACGCGTGCGAAACACCGAGTGATAAGTCACCATGTAGAGCGAGCGCCAATCGTCATCGCCCCAAGCGATATTGGTGGTGTGCCCGCCGGGAATGAACAGGCGGCCGAGCAGCTTGCCACGCGGGTCGATGACATGCACCCCGCCGGGCCCGGTGCAGTAGACGTTGCCTTCGCAGTCGCACTTCATGCCGTCGGCGACGCCCGGCTCGCTGCCGGTGAGCTGGTGGAATAGGCGGCCGTTGCTGACGCTGCCGTCGTGCGCGACATCGAAGGCGCGGATATGCGCCATGCGCGTATCATTGACGTAGAGGATTCTCTCGTCCGGGCTGAAGCACAGTCCGTTGGGATAGACGGTGTCTTCGATGGCGAGTTCGACCTTGCCCTGCGGCGTGAGGCGGAAGACGGCCTGGATGTCAAGTTGGCGTTGCATGTCCTCGCCGACCATGCCGGGAATGACGAGGCCGCCGGCGGAATCGGTCCAATAGATCGAGCCGTCAGAGCGCACGACGATGTCGTTTGGGCTGTTGAATTTCTTGCCCTGCCAGCGCGACGCCAGGGTCGTGAACGAACCGTCATGCTCGATGCGCCAGATGGTGCGCTGCGACCAGCCGGCGATGGTGAGCCGACCTTCGAGATCGAAGGTCATGCCATTGGCGTGACTCGAGGGGTGCACCAACACCGATTTCCCCGTACCGGGCACCCACTGGTAGATCGTGTCGCCGATGATATCGACCCAGAAGAAGCGCTTCCGGCGGCGGTCCCAGACCGGACCTTCGCCGAAAAGAGTGCCCTGAGCGATTTGGTCGAGTGGAGGATTGGCGCCGACGATGCGTTTGAATTCCGGCGTGGCCGATTCGAGTTCCACCGGCGCGCTCCTAGCCTTGCATGCCGAACAGGCGTGCCGCATTGCCGCCCAGAATGGCGATCTTGTCTTCGTCGCTCAGCGTCGTAGTCGCGAATACATGATCGACCGGATGCTGCTCCCACGGAATCGGATGGTCGCTGCCGATGACGACCTGGCTGGCACCGACCTGCGCCACCAGGTGGCGGAGCGCTTCCGGCGTGAATACGAGTGCATCGAAATAGAGCTGTTTGAGATAGTCGCTCGGCGGCTTCTTCAGCTTGATGTCCGGGTTGCAATTCTGTGGCGCGACGAAGCAAGCATGGTCGCCGCGCGCCGCGTAGGAGCCGAGATAGCCGCCGCCGTGCGCCGCGATGATCTTCAGGCCCGGGAAGCGATCGAGCGTTCCTTCGAAGATCAGATGCTGCAGCGCAATCGTCGTATCGAGCGGATTGCCGATGGTGTTCGACAGCCAGCCGTTGCCCTTGAAGCGCCGGGCGAGCTCCGGCGTGCTTTGCGGATGGATGAACAGCACCGCCCCAAGCTCTTCCGCCTTCGCCCACACCGGATGAAACTTCGGATCGGAAAACTCTTCCCCAAGCACGCTGCCGCCGAT
>DATGCX010000013.1:0-44771 GCA_035311445.1 Xanthobacteraceae bacterium
TGCAACGGTATTCGTGCAGGCCAACTCGATGTACCGCGACTCCGGTCCGGTCGAGATGCGCCCGGTCGGAGAAACCGAATTCGTGAACGGGATGGCGGCGATATGCGCCAGCGGATAATGCGGCAAGACCAGGGTCGCCGCGGGTATTGTCGGGTACGCCGATCTCAGGTTGGGCAGCCGCGTCGAGCCGGTGCTTGCAGCCCTCATGCGTGCCGGTGGCGATCGATTCCGCGGCATTCGCAATGGCGCGGCATGGGACGCGGATACTTCACTCCTCAATCCGGCCAATCCGGCACCGCCCGGGCTGCTCGGCGATAAGACGTTTCGCGAGGGATTCGCGGTCCTCGGCCGTCTCGGACTCTCGTTCGATGCTTTGGTTCTTCACCCGCAGCTCAACGACGTCGCGAACCTTGCCGGTGCATTCCCGGACACGAAAATCGTGCTCAACCACGTCGGCAGGCTGGTCGGAATCGGCGCATATGCCGGCAGGTTAAGCGAGCAATTTCCCCGCTGGGCCGCGTCGATCAAGGCGCTCGCTGCACACGAAAATGTGTATGTCAAAGTCGGCGGACTTGGCCAAGCCGTCAACGGTCTCGGATTCGAGAAGCTGGCCGAGCCGCCGTCGTCCGAGATGGTAGCTAATGCGATACGCCCCTATACCGAGACCTGCATCGACGCTTTCGGGACGCGGCGTTGCATGTTTGAAAGCAACTTCCCGCCTGACAAGGAGGGCTTCAGCTACCCGGTGTACTGGAACGCCTGCAAGCTGCTCACGAGAGGCGCGAGCGGGACGGAAAGGGCCGATCTCTTCGCCGGAACTGCCGCCCGCTTTTATCGGCTCACTGGGATTGGCTGACGACCGCTGGATCCTCGTTCGGGTCAATTCCTGATTTACCGAGTTATCTGCGACGGGCCAAATCTGTTGCGCCGCAACGGACGACATATTCCGCCCGATTTTCAACCTGCGTGCAGACGCACGCTGGCACGGCGCCGCTGGGCGACTGTGCAGACACCTTCTGGTTGTTGGCGACATCCTTCGCGATGCGGCCCTTGGGCACCGCCACGTCGAGGGGGAAGTTGTCCTGCATCACCCTGCCGGTGAGGACGCCGGCTTCGACGACACCGACTACGCATGAAGCCTATTCCGGCTTGATGCCGGTATCCTTGATGACCTTGGCATAACGGGCAAGCTCACTTTTGAGATAGACGCCCCATTCCTCGGGCTCGCTGGCGACCGCCCGCATGCCCTGCTGGTCAAGCCGGCCGACGACGTCGGGCGCGGCCACCGCCTTCGCCACCTCGTCGCGCAGGCGCTTGGCAATGGCTGCCGGCATGTCCTTCGGCGCCAGGATGCCGAACCAGCGGTCAATCTCGTAATCGGATATGCCCGCCTCCATCACGGTTGGGACATCCGGCAAGGCAGGTGAGCGTTTTGCGCTCGTCACCGCCAGCGGTATGAGCAGGCCGGCCTTGGCCCGCGGTCCGATCACCGGCAGGCCGTCGAGCACCCCGTCGACATGGCTGCGGAGGAGATTGTCGAGCGCGGGCCCCCCGCCCTTGTAGCCGAAGAGCGCCACGTCGATGCGGGTCTTCGCCTTCAACAACTCGATCGCGAGATAGGCCGGGCTTGCCGTCCCGCCGCCCGCCGCGAACACGAGCCTGTGCGGATTCGTTTTGGCGTAGGCGATCACGTTGCCGAGGGTGTTGACGGGGAAGCTCTTGCTCGCCGCCACGATCACTGCCCCGGCGGCAACCTGCGTGACCGGGGTGAGCGCCGTCAGGTCGAACGGGTAATCGGGGTGAAGCGGCTGCGCGATCAGCGTGCTGGTGGACATGAATAACAGCGTGTGGCCGTCAGCCGGCGCGCCGGTGAGCTCCCGCAAGGCCGGGATGAAGTTTTCGCCGGGACGGTTCCCGACATCGACGGCGGTGCGCAGGCTCTCGCTCATCTTTTGCGCCACGTCGCGCGCCATCACGTCGGCGGAGTCACCGGCCGCTGCCCCGACGATGAGCTTGACCGGCCCACCGGAAAGATCCTGCGCCCTGGCCGGGCGGAGCGTCGCGGCGACCAGCATCGCGACGACGAGCGCCACGCTCGCCTTGACAAGGTAAGCTGAACGCAACCGAGCCATCACGTTTCCTCCCGTCCTCTCTGCTGCAGTGCGTCCCGCGCCTCAGGGCACTCGGCCGGGATTTGCTCGAGACGCCAGTACCGGGTGAACGATGAAACGATGCGATCGGGACATACGCCCCCCGCATGACGAAAAAACTGGCGCGGGATCAGGTGACCGCGCCAGTCGCTCGTAGAGCGCCGTTTCGATCAGTTGGGCGACGCCACGACCACGATCCTCGCCATCATGCCCCCGTCCTCGTGCTCGAGGATGTGGCAGTGATAGACGAACTCGCCCAGCTGGCTGAACGCAATCTGCTCAATGACCGCCGGCGAGACGCAATGGCCGCTGCGCCACTGCGACGGCAGGCAGACGCCGGTCTGGTTGTTGTTGACCTGGTCGGCGATGGTCGCGTCAGGCACGGCCACACCCAGGGGGAAGTTGTCCTGGACAACGTTGCCTTGGCTGGGGCCGACCTTCTCGATGAACCGCGTCTGGTGCAGGTGGAAGTTATGGTTCTCGGTCGATAGCTGGATTATCTCCCAGGTCTCGGTCACCGGCATCTGGCCCGTGGCGAGCGGCAGGCAGATGGTGGTGACGTTGGCATCGAACTGCGCCAAGCTGTCGAGGTTGTTGGAATCCGGCTGGTGCGATCCTGGAACCACGTTGCCGTTCTGGTCGACTTCCTCATAGCCCAGCGCGAACGTGCCGTCGACGGCCACGTCGGAGAAGCCGAAGAAGATACGGCGGCGGTGCCCGGCCGGCAGTGCTGCGCACCCCTTGGGCAACGGCGCGGGGGTCGCGCCCGGAACCGCCGAGACGAACATGCCGCCCGGTGCGAACAGGCCGCTGTCTTTGACGATGACCTGCTTGGCGGTGAACTGGCGTCCGGTGCCCTGGTTGAACGTGACCTTGGCGAGGTCGACCGCCGGCCACCCGTCACCCGACCCCATGGTGAGGCCTTCCATCTTGAGCGTGGCGCTGGCGCCGGACGGCGACGTGGTGATGTTGCCGTTCGGGTCGCGGAAGGTGACCCACAGATCGACGCGCGCGCTCGGCATCATGACCCATTCGTCGACGCAGACCGGCAGCGTCCCGATTGGCCCTACATTGGGGCAGGGCACCACGTGGAACTTGCCGCCCGCCATCGAGACCATCGAGCCTACGTCCCCGGGCGCTGCGCCTGGGACCGTGACGGCGACGCCGTCGATGGCGATCAGCTGCACCACAATCGGCTTGCCGGTCTGGTCACCAACCAGCCGCAGGTCCCAGCTCAGGCTGCCAGCGCCGGTGCCGAGCCGCCAGATTTCCCCGTCCGGCTTGGAAACCGGAATGGTAGGATATTGAATGCCGTTGACGGTGAAATACCAAACGCCGCCCGTGAAGTTGTCGTCCCCGTTCGCCGTTTGGTCCACGCCTGCGCACGAGCCTTGGCGCACTTCCGTCGCAGTGACGGAGAACTGGTTGCAGAATGCCGCATCCGTGTGGCCCTCGATTTCGCCGTCGGCGACCGGCTGCGGGCCGCAGGGCACGTTGCCGCACGTGGCGCCGAAGTCTCTGGTGCCGGCCGCCGCGACCTGGACCTCCTTGAGCAGCAGGTGGCGCACGTTGGCGTCCGGCCACGGCGCTGTGTTGACGTCGCCCGTGACGATGTCGCCGACGCTGCCGATGGTGAGCAGTCCCGACGTCCCATGCGACAGCTGCTCGAGCGCGATGCCATGCAAGTGCGCATGGTACCAGAGCAGGCCCGAGGGGTGATTTGGCGGCACCGGGATATTGTAATTGATCGGGCCGACCTTGACGTCACCCATATTGTGGGGCTCAAACGCCGGCTTTGGCATCCCGTTGTCCAGGTTGAAAACCTGTACGAATATATCGTCACCCCACGTCGGATTCTGCCTGGTCGCCGCCCGCGCCGGGGTCAGCATGCCATGGGTGTGCAGGTTGGTCGGATTGAGGACGTCATTTGGATCATCGACCGCGTGCAGGAGTTTCTTCGGATCGAATGGCGGCAGCATGTTGGTGAATAGGATCTTCAGTGTGTCACCCTGCCTGAGCGCCAAGCGGGTGCCGCCGTAATCCCACACGGTGCCGGACCCGGTCGGGCACGTCGTTTGTCCGCTCGACGTGCGTTTGCAGATCTCGTAGGCCCAGCCCTGCGGGTTGATTTTCTTGCCGGTGGTGGGCGACGTGAAGGTGATGGTCGGAATCGGCTTCGGCTTGGCCGTCATCAGGATGTCGAGCATGCCGTTCTGGCTGGCGAACACAGGCGGTTCGTGGAAGGCATTTTGGGCACCGGCCGTTCCGGCTCCGCCCGCCAAAGCGACCGCAAGGCTCGCTGCAACGACCCATCGATGCATCGACAACTGAGCGCCGAATGATCGACGCATCGAGACATTACACGTTGTTGGTTTACACATTGTTGGTTTGCTCGGCATGAGCCCCCTCCTCTTTATCAGTCACTAGGAGATTGTCCGGGTATTCGCGATCGTCGGTTCTGACGAGAACTCGATTCGAAAGTTTGCCGTCAGGAGTTGAATTTTCCATTGCGGGTATCGAAGCGAACACAGATGAGAATTTCCATTCCCTGAGACTAAGCGATTTGCGAATACTCGGACGCCTCCCTAATACAGCCTCCTAGTAGAGCGCGTCCTTGATTTGAATCATGTCAAATCGAGCACACCTTTGCGACATTTGCGGCGGCCGGTGGTACCCGCAGAGGAGAGTAACCGGGCAATGCAGCTTTCACCCTGCTCAACAAGTCGGTAACTTGGCGGCTATGGTGACGGGGGGATAATCTCGCGCCACTTTGAGCGCACGGTGAGCAAGGAAGATGTATATGTGGCAGGCGGTCGGTTGGGCGTGCTCTCTGGTGGGTCTGGCTTGCAGTTCCGTTCCCAATGTCGCCGTCATCCAGACCGCATATGAGCGCGAAGCGGCGGCGGGAAGCAAGTTGCACGACAAGGATCTGCAGGTGCTGGCTACCAAGTGCCACGACAATTCCGGCGGCCCCTTCCTTTGCGAGGTCACATTCATTTCGAACAAGGACCCGAACAAGGGGAACGAGCGCCTCTATTTCGACATCGTTGCCGTCGCTCGCACGAACGACGGTTGGGAGCTCAAGAGCGGCCTGTGCAAGGGACCGAGGGGCACGGCCGATCGTTAATTGGCGGGGGGAGACTGGCACCCGACCGACCGACGGCAAGATAGAAGCGGCTCGCCACATTTTCGCAAGCGACTGCTGTCGAAGCTTCCGCGGGCTGTGCAAGCGCTGACGCGATTTCGTTGGGCTCTCGCGCGCAGCGCGGTGCTGCTATAGGGTTGCGGGTGAAGACCCCGCATCCAGGAGCAAGCATATGGCGGACCGCATACCGCCCCTCCCCAGCGTCCGAGCAGTCCTGACGAGCATCGCCTTGCTGATGGCCGCGTCCGGGCTCGCCACCATCGCGGCCGCCCAGACCTATCCCACCCGGCCGATCACGCTCGTCGTGCCGTTCCCGCCGGGCGGCAGCACCACCATCGTGGCCCGCATCGTCACCGACCGGATGGCGGACGCGCTCGGACAGCAGTTCGTGGTCGACAATCGCGGTGGCGCCGGCGGCACGCTGGGGACGCGCCAGGTCGCCAAGAGCACGCCGGACGGCTACACCATCGCGCTCGGCTATTCGGGCACGCTTGCGATCGCGCCGTCGCTGTTTCCAAATGCGGGCTACGACGTGCGCAAGGACTTTGCGCCCATCGGCCGCATCGCGGCGGCGCCGAGCACCCTTGTGGTCCATCCGTCATTCCCGGTCCACTCCGTTGCCGAACTGATCGCCTATGCCAGAGCCAATCCCGGCAAGGTGAATTACGGTTCCGCCGGGATCGGCACCGTCGGCCATGTGGCGGGCGAATATTTCGCGATGGAGACCGGGATCAAGCTCACCCATATTCCATACAAGGGCACTGGTCCCGCCATGACGGATCTGCTCGGCGGCCACATTCCGCTGTCGTTCTCGCCGATTCCCACGGCCCATGAGAGCGCCAGCAACGGACTATTGCGTATGCTGGCGGTCACGAGCGTCAAACGCTCCAGCCTGATGCCGGACATTCCAACGGTCGCAGAATCGGGAGTGCCCGGCTACGAGGCGGTCCTGCGTTACGGCCTCGTGGCACCGGCGGGCACGCCGCGACCGATTATCGAACGGCTCAATGCGGTGCTGCGGGCGACGCTTGCATCCGACGAGGTACGTAACCGATTGGCAATCGAAGGCGCCGAACCGCTGCCAAGCACGCCGGAGGAATACGCCGTCGACATCGACCACGAGGAGACTCAATGGTCGAAGGTGATTAAAGCTTCCGGCGCAAAGGCGGAATAGCTGATGAACTTCGAATTCACAGAAGAGCAGAAGCTGTTTGCCGACGCGGTCCGCAAATTCGCGCTGGCGGAGCTCGAGGCCGGCGCCCTTGCTCGGGCCCACAATCCGCGTTTTCCCTTTGATGTGGCGCAGCGCATGAGCCGGCAGGGACTGATGGGCATCACGCTGTCCGAAGCGGACGGCGGCCAGGGCGGCTCGTTGATGGACGCGGTGATCGCGATCGAGCAGGTGGCGCTGGTGTGCCCGCGCAGTGCCGACGTGGTGCAGTCGGGAAACTTCGGCCCCGTCCGCACGTTTGCGGAATACGCATCCCCCGCCTTGAAAAACAGGTACCTTGCCGATCTGCTGGCGGGCCGCACCGTCATGAGTCTCGGCATGTCGGAGCCCGACGCGGGCTCAGCGGTGACCGACCTCAAGACCACTGCGACGCCCGATGGCACGCGCTATCTGATCAATGGCACCAAGGTGTTTTCCACCTTCAGCCCGGACGCCGCTGTATTCCTCATTTATGCGCGCTTCGGTCCCGGCGTCGGCGGCATCGGCTCCGTCATTGTCGCGCGCGACACGCCGGGGTTCCGAATTGGTCCGCCGTCGAGCTTCATGAGCGGCGAGGAATGGTGCGAACTGCATTTCGATAGTTGCCGCATTCCGGCCGACCACGTGCTGCTCGGTCCTGGCGGCTTCAAGAAGCAGATCGCGGGCTTCAATGTGGAACGCATCGGCAATGCAGCGCGCGCGCTCGCCTTCGGGCGCTACGCTTTCAACAAGGCGCGCGAACATGTAGCGACGCGGGTGCAATTCGGCCGGCCGTTGTGCGAATTCCAGGGGCTGCAATGGAAATTCGCCGATATGGCGCTCAAGCTCGAAGGCGCGCAATTGTTACTCTACCGTGCGGCAACCAATGCGGATCACGGCTTGCCGTCGGCCTACGAAACCTCTCTGGCCAAGGCCGCCTGCAATCTGGCCGGGTTCGAGGTGGCACACGAGGCCGTGCAGGCCATGGGCGCCGCCGGTTACAGCCGCGATACGCTGGTGGAATACTGCATGCGCCGATGTCGCGGCTGGATGATCGCCGGCGGCTCAGTGGAGATCCTCAAGAATCGAATTGCCGAGGACATTTTCGATCGCCGCTTCGACCAACGCGGACAGCGGGCCGATGCCGCGGAGTGAGGGACGTTCTTCTCCCTCCCCCCTTGCGGGGGAGGGGCGGGGTCGGGGGGCGGGGGATTTTGGTGCGGCAGTGCCACACCCATCGACCCCCACCCCCGACCCCTCGCCACAAGGGGGAGGGGAGAAAAGACGTCTGCGCGATGTGCTCTTTTCCCCCCGCTCGGTCGCCGTGATCGGGCAATCGAACGATCCCGGCAAGACTGCAGGGCGACCCCTGAAATTCCTGCGTCAGGCCGGCTATGCGGGGCGCGTCTACCCGATCAATGTGCGGCGCCGCGAAGTGCTCGGCGAGCGTGCCTGGCCGTCCCTTGATGCGCTGCCCGAAGTCCCCGAGCACGCCTATGTGGTGGCACCGATCGACGGCGCGATGGAGGCGATCGAGGCGTGCGGTTGCGCCGGCGTGGCCGTCGCCACCGTGCTGACCGACGGATTCGCGGAAGCCGGCGAAGCCGGGCGGTCGCGCGAGATGCGGCTCCGAGAGATCGTGAAGACGACCGGCATGCGCATCGTCGGGCCCTCCAGCCTCGGCATTGTCAACCTGCGCAATGGCACGCTGCTCACCGCCAACGCAGCGTTCGACGAACCGGACCTGCCGACCGGCCGGATTTTCGCGGCCTCACACAGCGGCGGCATGATCGGGACGTTCCTGTCGCGCGGCAGGACCTGCGGCATCGGCTTTTCCGGCCTGGTATCAGTCGGCAACGAGGTCGACCTGTCGCTCGGCGAAATCTGCAACGCGGTGCTCGACGATCCGGATGTCGACGGCTATCTGCTGTTCCTCGAAACGCTGCGCCACGCCGACAAGCTGCGTATTTTTGCGCAGCGCGCCGCTGCGGTGGGCAAGCCGGTGCTCGCCTACAAGCTCGGCCGCTCAGAGCAGGGCCGAGATCTCGCCGTAACCCACACGGGCGCGCTTGCCGGCGAAGACGATGTGGCCGATGCGTTTCTGCGCGACTGCGGCATTGCCCGGGTGGAAACGCTTTCGGCTCTGATCGAGGGGCTGCCTCTGCTGGCGCGCGTGCCGGCGGGACGCGACAAGCGCCATCCGCGTGTCGCGGTCGTCACCACCACGGCGGGCGGGGCCACCATGGTGGTCGATTCTCTTGCGACCCGCGGTGTTGATGTGGCAGCACCCGGAGAAGCCACCTACGTGCGTTTCGAGACCGGCGGCATCAAGGTATCGCGGTCGCGGCTGATCGATCTCACGCTGGCGGGCGCCCGCTACGAGGTCATGAAGGCGGCGCTCGACGTTTTGACCACCGCGCCCGAATTCGACCTGGTGGTGATCGTGGTCGGTTCCTCGGCGCGTTTCTATCCGGAGCTGGCCGTCCAGCCGATCATCGACAGCGCGCATGCCGACCCCGGTAACCGCAAACCGGTCGCAGTGTTCCTGGTTCCCGAAGCCCCACAGGCGCGGGCCGCGCTGGGCAGGGCGGGCGTGGCCAACTTCTACACGCCTGAAGCCTGTGCCGACGCTGTAGCGGCTGCGTTGGCAAGGCGCGGGCCGCGGTCCTCTTCTCCCTCTCCCCGCTTGAGGGCAGAGGGAGCCTTTCCGCAGGTTCAGCCTCCCGAAGGGCCCCCCTCACCCGTCCCCATCTTTTCCTCTCCAGTAAACTGGGGAGGAAAAGATGGGAGCGATCTCTCACCGCGTGCGGGCGGAGGTGAAGATGCGATCCGCGTGCTTGACGAACTCGAAGCGTACACGCTGCTCGATCGGATTGGCGTATCACGCGTCCCCTCCGTTGCGCTTGATGTGGCTATCACAGAGCCGCCAGCGCTGCCCTTTGCGTATCCGGTTGTCTTGAAGGCGCTCTCGTCCAAGATCGTCCACAAATCCGATGTGGGCGGCGTTGCGCTCGGCATTCCGAATGCGCCGGCGCTCCTTGCTGCCATCGTAGACATGCGAACCCAGCTGCCGCAGCTGCGACGCGTCCTGGTGCAGCCGATGATCGCGGGCGTCGGCGAGGTGTTGATCGGCTATCGGGTCGATCCGGATGTCGGGCCGCTGGTGATGGTGGCTGCCGGCGGTATCTACACGGAAATCTATCGCGACCGCAGCTTGCGGCTCGCCCCGCTCGATATCGACACCGCGCACGAGATGATCGCCGAAGTACGCGGGCTCGCATTGCTGACCGGCTATCGCGGCAAGCCGGCAGGTGACATCGCGACGCTGGCGGACGCCGTGGTGGCCCTGTCGCGGCTTGCCGCCGAGCCAGCCGTGATCGAAGTCGAGGTCAATCCCCTGATCGTGCGCCCAGAAGGTCAGGGGGTCGTCGCGGTCGATGTGGTGGTGCGGATGAGGTGATTGCGGTCGGCTTGTAGGGTGGGTTGAGCGGAGCGAAACCCATCATGGGTTTCTCAACGTGACACGCCCTGATGGGTTTCGCTACCGCTCAACCCATCCTGCACATCCTACTCAGCCCGTCCTGCACATTCTGCGCTTGACCAACCGGCCGATCCGGCGTCACGCTTCGGTCCGACCTGGAGCGTGCCCATGACTCACGCGGAAGCAGTCCACACGCTGCAGCCTGCGGCTGGCGCCACTTCGGCGCTGACCGACTTCGTGGCCGGCCTCTCTTACGAGTCGCTCCACGCCGAGGTGCAGCACTATGCGCGCCGGCATTTTCTCGACACCTTAGGGGTCATGATTGCGGGCGCCGCGGGCGACATAGCGACGCGCGCCGAAACCACGCTCGCGGCGGTACGCGTCGGCGGGCGTATTCCGGTGCCAGGCCGCGCGCGCCGCGCTGACTTGCTCGATGCTGCGTTCCTGGGCGGCACTGCGGCCCACGGCATCGAACTTGATGATGGTTACCGGCAGGGCTCAGTGCATCCGGGCTGCGCCGTCGTGCCGGCAGTGTTGGCGGTCGGGTACGACGTGGGGGCGAGCGGCAAGGCGGTGGTCGAGGCGATGGTTGCCGGATACGAGACGGCAATCGCGATCGCCCGCGCTTGCCATCCCGACCTGCGGCAGCGTGGCTTCCATCCGACCGGCGCCTGTGCGGTCTTCGGCGCGGCGGCAGCGGCCGCCAAGCTGCGCGACCTGCCCGCGCCGCGTATCGTCGACGCGCTCGGCATTGCGGCAAGCAGCGCCGCCGGCCTGTTTGCGTTCGTGAATGGTGGCGCCGACGTCAAGCGCCTGCACGCCGGCCACGCGTCGCGCGAGGGATTGCAGGCAGCATTGCTCGCCGAGCAAGGCGTACAGGGACCGCCTGGCGCTATAGAAGCGCGCGATGGCTTCATGCAGGCTTTCGCGTTCGGGCGCAGCGAGAAGGTGCGGCCGGTCGCGCTGCCACCGGCCGTCCCATTCGGCATCACAGACTGTTACATCAAGCCCTATGCGTGCTGCCGTCACCTCCAGCCCGCTGTCGAGGCGCTGATGGAGCTGTGCCGGGACGAAAAGATCTCGCCGGATGAAGTCACGCGCATCGAGGTCGACACCTACCGCATCGCGGCCGAACACGCCCACACGGGCTGGGACGACTTCGCCAGCGCACAACTGAGCTTCCCGTATCTGATCGGCCTCGCGTTGCGCTTCGGCACGATCCGGCTTGAGCATTTCGGCGAGGACGTTCGGCTCGACCCTGCCTTACGTGAGATTGCCCGCAAGCTGCATGTGACGGCAACGCCCGAGGTCGACCGCCTGTATCCACAATTGCGGCCCGCGCGCGTAAAGGTGACCACCGCGCGCGGCGTTTTCACCCGGCACGCCGACGAGGCGCTCGGGTCGCGGCTGGTGCCGTTGGACGATGCCGGCTTGCAGGCGAAGTTCGACGAGTTGGTGAGTCCGGTGCTGGGGCCTGCGCGGGCGGCATCTCTCGGCGCACTGTTGTGGAACATCGAAGCCTGTCCGAATGTGTGCATGGCGGTGGAGGCGGCGGCCAAACCAGCCGACTGACGACAGAATGAACCGATGCGTCGGTCGTAAAGCCATGCCAAGCATGGTCAGATCGTAAGGACGGGGACATTGCCGGATCGCCAATTCCTTGCGACGTACTTGTGGAAACCGGGTTGCTAACAGCTGCAGCGCAGGGCGCTGCAGAGCCGGAACTCCAGGGCGTAGCCGGGTTGAGCGGCAGAGAAACCCGGGCAGCATTGCGATGCTGACCAGTCGTCCGGGATTTCGCTGTGCTTGATCCAGGCTACGCGATGCTCGCCGCGAAACTCAATCCGCACGGGGCTTGCTGCGACGCGCTGCACGCTGAAGATTTTTTCGTAGTATCTCGTATTGCTGTCTGATCTTAGCGGCGGCCGAAACGCGTGCAGCTCCCATTGGTCCATCTTGACAGACACGCGGCGCCATCCCAATATGCCTTCCGCAATCTGAAACGGAAACGGAGGTAGCATGACTCCACCGGGTCAGAATGCCGCAACGATTGCTGACGTAGTCGTTCGGACGCCAGCATAGCGGCGAATAGGCGGACGACACGCCGGGAGCGGCCCCGCGGGTCACATCAGTCAGGCAAGACCCCAATTTGGCCGCTCCCGACGCGGATGCGGGGCGCTTAGTTACCGTCGAACGGCTCCCGTCAGCGGCATAATTTCTTGTCTCCTGGTTTTGGCTAAAAAGTCTCACGCATCACGCACAACATCGGCTCGGAGCGAGTCAGGGTGCGGCATGGCAATAATATTGTAACCGCAATCGACAAAATGAATTTCGCCGGTTACGCCGGTTGAGAGGTCCGATAACAGATACAGTCCAGCACTGCCTAGCTCGTCGAGCGTTACGCCACGATGCAGCGGCGAATGGCGTTGCTGGAAGGAGAACATGAAGCGCGCATCGGTGATGCCGGCTCCCGCAAGCGTGCGGATGGGCCCCGCCGAGATCGCATTGACTCGAATGCGGCTTCCACCAAAGTCGACCGCCAAATAGCGCACCGAAGCTTCGAGCGCGGCCTTGGCGACCCCCATGGCATTGTAGTTCGGCATCGTTCGCATTCCGCCGTTATAGGTGAGTGTTACCATGGCGCCGCCATTCGGCATCAGGACGGCAGCTCGACGTGCAACCTCCGTGAAGGAGAAACAGGAGATCACCATCGTGCGGGTGAAGTTTTCCCGCGATGTATCGGCGTAACGCCCCCTGAGCTCGTTCTTGTCGGAATACGCAATCGCATGGACGACAAAATCGATGCTACCCCATCTGTCCTTCAACGCCGCAAAAGTGGCATCAACCGAGGCGATGTCCTCGACATCGCAAGGCAGCATGAAATCTGCGCCGATCGACTGAGCGAGCGGCTTCACACGTTTGCCGAGAGCGTCGCCCTGATAGGTAAATGCGAGGGCCGCTCCGTGAGCCGCAAGTGTCTTGGCGATGCCCCAGGCGATCGAATGATCGTTCGCCACCCCCATCACGAGGCCGCGCTTGCCGTTCATCAACATTCAAGAAATCTCCCCGCCCCAACCCTGACCGACATGGCTCTATTCCCTCCCCCGCAACAGGCAGAGCAATCGCATTTGCCCACGGCCTTCACCTCTCCCCGTTTGCGGGGAGAGGGAGAAGGGGTGCACCGTCAAATGCGATTGCCCTGCGCAAACGGGGAAGGGAAACATGGTTCCTCAAATCAAGCATCCAACCGCTTGAGAACGATCGAAGCATTGGTTCCGCCGAAGCCAAACGAGTTTGACAGCACGCATCCAACCGCCATATTGTCGCGGCGCTCGCGCACGATCGGCATATCGGCGAACTCTGGATCGAGGTGTTCTATATTGGCGCTTTCGCAGATGAAGCCGTTGTTCATCATCAGCAATGAGTAGATGGCTTCTTGTACACCGGCGGCGCCGAGTGAATGGCCGGTGAGCGATTTGGTGGCCGAGATCGGCGGACAGTTCGACCCGAACACCTCCCGCAGCGCCTCGATTTCCTTTACGTCGCCAATCGGGGTGGCGGTTGCGTGTGGATTGATATAATCGACTGGCGCCTTGACGGTCGAGAGCGCCATCCGCATGCACCGCACCGCTCCTTCGCCCGACGGTGCCACCATGTCGTAGCCGTCCGAGGTTGCCCCGTAGCCAGCAATTTCCCCGCAGATCCTGGCGCCGCGTGCTCTGGCGTGCTCAAGCTCCTCAAGCACCAGCACGCCGGCGCCCCCTGCGATCACGAATCCGTCGCGAGCCACATCGTAGGCTCGCGAGGCTTTTTCCGGCGTATCATTGAACTTTGACGACATCGCCCCCATGGCGTCGAACAGCACTGACATGGTCCAGTCGAGATCCTCGCAGCCGCCGGCGAAGATCATGTCCTGCTTGCCGATCTGGATGATCTCGGCCGCATTGCCGATGCAATGATTGGAGGTCGCACAGGCCGACGAAATCGAATAATTCACGCCTTTGATCTTGAACCAAGTGGCGAGCGTCGCGGAGGCCGTGGACGACATCGCCTTCGGCACCGCGAACGGGCCAACGCGCTTTGGACCTTTGGTTCGGGTGAGGTCGGCGGCCTCGACGAGGGTGCGGGTCGAAGGGCCGCCCGACCCCATGATGATGCCGGTGCGCTCGTTGGATATCTGGCTTTCCTCCAAACCGGCGTCGCGCAGCGCCTGTTCCATGGCGACATGATTCCACGCGGCACCGGTCCCTAGAAAACGCATCGCCCGCCGGTCGACGGATTCCTGGGGATCGAGCTTTGGAGCGCCGTGGACCTGGCAGCGGAAGCCAAGCTCAGCGTATTTCTCGGCCCGCGAAATGCCCGGTTTCGCTTCCCGCAGGCTCGCCAGCACTTCCTGCGTGTTGTTGCCGATGGACGAGACGATGCCCATCCCGGTGACGACGACCCGCCTCATGATTTTCCTTCTCGCCCAAGACCCACAAATGCCCGATCAGGACGCGGCCGGCGCCAATCCCGCAATGTCGCGAAACAATCCGACCTTGAGATCGAATGCGCGGTAGATAATCGAACCATCCGCCGAGAGCCAACCATCGGCGATCCCGAGCACAAGCTTGGAGCGCATGATCCGCTTGATGTCGATGCCGTACACCAATTTCTTGACGGTCGGGACAACCTGCCCGGAAAACTTGACTTCACCGAGCCCGAGCGCGCGTCCCTTGCCCTCGGCCCCGGCCCAGCCGAGGAAAAATCCGACAAGCTGCCATAACGCGTCAAGCCCGAGACAGCCGGGCATGACGGGATCCCCCTTGAAATGACAAGGGAAAAACCACAGATCGGGCTTCACATCGAGTTCCGCGCGCGCAAGGCCTCGCCCATGTTCGCCGCCTTGTTCTGAAATTTCGCTGATTCGCTCGAACATCAGCATGGGTGGCAACGGCAATTGCGGACCACCAGCAAACATTTCGCCGCGGCCGCAGGCGAGCAAGTCCTCGAATTCAAAGCTCGAACGTCGTTTTTGCATTCCGACTTGGTCCTCGCCGCCGTGTATGCGCTCTTGCATGGCTGCATTTCCCTAACATAGGCTACCCATTGGGCAAAGCTGGGCCGGACGCTATCATCCGAACACGTCGAAGCCCGCCAGAGCAGGATGTAAGCGGGATGTAAGTTGTTGCGAAGCGCTTGCAACAAGTCCAAGCAGTGGATATAATTGCGAGTGAAACAATCGTCTGAGGGCATTTCCCAAGAAGCATGACGTGACCCATGGAGTTTCGTCCCCAGATAACATTCAATCATGCCTCGGCAGGGCATGCGGCCGCGCGCGACGCTTCGATCGAGAGCCGTAATGGGTGTCCGTGGCACGACGTTCTGGCGCTTCTGCGCCAAGTGGGGCTGCGTCCGACTCGCCAACGCATAGCACTGGGCTGGCTCCTGTTTGCAAAGGGCGATCGGCACCTCACGGCGGAAATGCTCTATGAAGAGGCCAATCGTGCCAAGATCGCAGTTTCGCTGGCCACGGTTTACAACACCCTTCACCAATTCACAGATGCCGGGTTGCTGCGGGAAGTGACGGTCAACGGCTCCAAGACCTACTTCGACACCAATGTCTCGGACCATCATCACTTCTTTATCGAGAGCGAGCACAATCTCGTCGATATTCCTCATGCCGACTCAATTGTTGGCGAATTACCGCAAGTGCCGGAAGGTTATGAAATCAGCCGTGTCGACGTGGTGGTAAGGCTCAGGCCGAAAAAGCGCTGACCAAAATCAAGCCCTCGTCGAGGCGAACCGGTTGGCGTTTCAGCATCGCCGGTTGCGCCCTTTCATTCGATCTTCTCGTTAGGATAAACGCCCCAAAGGCGGTCCTGTTCAATCCATCCGTCAAAGCCATTGCCGGTGAACCGGCACCATTGTCCGTTGCAACGTTTGACATTGCCGAGCACCCCGGGCTCAAGCATCGCGCGCAAGGGGCTCATGCGATCCGCGGATTCGTGCAGCAGCACGAAATCTGCGCGGGTTTTTGGCTTCGCCACGTAGGCGGTGCGCTTGCCCGACAGAAGCGAATGGTACACCCAGCCCTCGGCGCCATCGCGATCGCGAATGCGCCGCCAATTCTCGTATTCGGCCGTAATTTCCACCGGCAGTGCGGGGCGGGTATACACCCAGGCCACCTCATGATCCTTGTTCGGGCCGCCGCGCACATTGACGTGGTCGGATTTCAGGCTGACGAACCGCGGCAACGGCAGGCCGCTGCCTTCGCTCTGGTCGTTGGCGGCCTGGGCCGAATGGACGATCGGCACTGCCGCGGCGGCGGCCACTTGGGCCATTATCAGCGGACGCATGAAACGACGCAACAGACTCGCCCACATCATGATTCGTTGAAATGCTCTTCCAATTTGGACTCCACTTGAAAAACGTCGGCGGAGCAGGCAAGCGTTGCTGCCAACCCGGCTGCGAACCTCCGGCCACGAATGCTTTGTCTTGATCCCGCCATCTGATAGAGAAGGATCGCGCCACCCACACCTGCGCTCGTCGCGATGCGGCAGTGTCGGCGATGAGGGTTAAGGAGGATTAAACAAAGGCGCGCAGGTCCAGCAGCGACCCGACCGGGATCGCTATGGACCATGAGGGGCTCACAAAGGGCTGACTTATGGCGAATCGCCGAAAACCGCTCGTTGTTGTCACACGCAAGCTCCCCGAAAAGGTCGAGACGCGGATGTGCGAATTGTTCGACACCCGTCTTCATGTCAATGAACTTCCGATGACCCACGCCGAACTGGTCGAAGCGGTGAAAGTAGCCGATATCCTGGTGCCCACCGTGACCGATCGCATCGACTCCGCCCTGCTGAGCCAGGCCGGCCAGCAACTACGGCTGATCGCCAATTTCGGCAATGGTGTCGACCATATCGATCTAGCAACCGCCGTCCAGCGCGGTATCACGGTCACCAATACGCCTGGAGTTCTCACGGAAGACACTGCCGACATGACCATGGCGCTCATTCTCGCGGTTCCGCGGCGTCTCGCCGAAGGTGCCGGGGTGATGACCGGAGAGAAAGAGTGGCATGGCTGGGCGCCGACCTGGATGCTCGGCCACCGCATCGGCGGCAAGCGCCTCGGCATCATCGGCATGGGACGGATCGGCCAGGCGGTCGCCCGCCGCGCGCGCCCGTTCGGTCTGCAAATTCACTATCACAATCGCCGCCGCGTCTCGCCCAAGATCGAAAACGAGCTGGAGGCTACCTACTGGGAAAGCCTCGACCAGATGCTGGCGCGGATGGACATCATTTCGGTCAATTGCCCGCATACACCGGCCACCTATCACCTGCTGTCGGCGCGCCGGCTTAAGCTGCTGCGGGCGGACGCCTATGTGGTCAACACCGCCCGCGGCGAGGTGATCGATGAAAACGCGCTCACGCGCATGATCGAGGCCGGAGAGATCGGTGGCGCGGGATTGGACGTGTTCGAGCATGAGCCGGCGGTCAATCCAAAGCTCGTGCGCCTCGCTCGTGCAGGCAAGGTGGTGCTGTTGCCTCACCTCGGTTCGGCCACCATCGAAGGTCGTGCCGAGATGGGTGCCAAAGTAATCATCAACATCCAAGCTTTCATGGACGGCCACCGGCCTCCCGACCGCGTGCTGCCATCAATGCTATAGCGTGAGGGCTCGTTTGCGGATTTTCCGATGTGCCGGCGCAGGGGCAGCGCTGCTAACGCTATCCGGTTGCTGGGATGCGACCCCGCCGCCCGCCGGGCAGCCCATGAGCGGAGATGATTTTCGTCGCGAACTCGTCGACGTGCCGTTGTGCGGCACGCCGACCACCGGCCCGGTCGCCGGAAAGCCGATGTGTACGGTGCACTTCGCCGATGGCACCGCAACGCTCGCTGGCGCCGGCATCGTGGCGCGCGGCCTTTGGGAGGTCGAAGGCAACACCATCTGCCGGCGCGATATCCGGGAACCGGCAGACCAACGACGCTGCGTCAGCTATATGCGGCTGTCGAACGGCCAGTACCGCAATAGCGACGGCGTCGAATTCTGCCTCGGTCCCTGCGAGCAACCGCTGCCCTGACCGGCTCGGCGGTCCCTGCAATCACACGACCGCGACAAACTCGATATTTTTCCAGTGAAAATCGCGTATGATGTTGTTGTTTCCTTGATTCAGCTGAGGAGATTGCAATGCGTGTGTGGATTGTTGGTGTTCTGGTCTGCGCCGTCCTGCCGTCGGGCGCCGCGACGGCCGCTACCAAGCTCGCGCCAGCTGAAATTCAATCAACGTTTTTCGACGGATCCGAGTTTACGGCAGCAACGCCTTCCGGGGTAACGTTCAAGATGACGTTCACGGCTGATGGCAAAGCCAAGCGCGTGCCGGTCGGCAAAGGCGGTGCCAAGGGCGAGGGCACCTGGAAGCTCGACGAAAACGGCTATTGCACCACCTGGAAAGGCGGCAAGGCCAACTGTTTCACGGTGGTCGCGGGCGACAAGAACAAATGGTCCGTGATGAAGGGCCCAGCCGTCATTGCGACCTGGAGCAAGTGACGGCCGGGGGGTGGTTACATCAGCATTGGTAGCCCGAATGAAGCAGTAGCCCGGATTACGCAACCGCTCTTGGCGGCTGCGTAACCCGGGAGCAGCCGTGCCGCATTCTTGCGACAGTGCCAAGCTTGCGAAGCCATTCCGGGATTACGCTTGCGATTCATCCGGACTACACCTCTCAGGCGGCTGCATGCACCGAGAGGTCGCGGATGCTTGGGGCAGCGCCCGACAATGGATTGTCCGGGTCCCATCCATAGGACAGGCTTTCGAAGCGCATCGCACGGGCGTCGAACATCATAAGCCGGCCTACCAGGCCCTCGCCGAAGCCGACGATTTCGCGGATCGCCTCGAGCGCCATCATGGAACCAATCACCCCGGTGAGCGCGCCCAGAATGCCGGCTTCCGCGCAGGCCGGGACGGTGCCGGGCGGCGGCGGCTCCGGAAACAGACAACGATAGGTGGGATTGGGCGTGCCGTCGTGCGCCGTCTCGTGCGCCCTGATGGTCGTGAGTGTGCCGTCGAATACTCCGACGGCCGCGGTCACGAGCGGTTTTTTTCCAAAGTAGCAGGCGTCCGAAACCAGGTAGCGGGTGCTGAAATTATCGGAACCATCGACCACAAGGCCATAGCGAGACACGAGATCGAGGGCGTTTGCGGCGGTGAGGCGTACGCCGTGCGGCTCGACCGCAACGTGGGGGTTGAGGCGCGCCACTGCAGCTTTCGCACTGTCGACCTTGGGGCGCCCGACATCGTCGGTAGCGTGGATGACCTGACGCTGCAGGTTTGACAGCGACACCGCGTCATCGTCGACTACGCCAAGCGTGCCAACGCCGGCTGCCGCCAGATAAAGCAGGGCCGGGGCACCAAGCCCACCGGCGCCGATCACCAGGACACGCGCGCGCTTAAGCGCTGCCTGGCCGGGTCCGCCGACCTCGTGGAGAACGAGGTGGCGGGCATAGCGTTCGATTTCGTCTGCATTCAGCATCTGGGAATTCAGGATGATGGCTTGGTATCGCGGTCCGCATGAGGCTCGTCTGCGTCATTTATATTCACCACGCGCCGGGTCCAAGCCCAGGTCAAGCGCGAACAAGCCTACCGATTCCTGAACTGCGCCGGCCGCTTCTCCACGAAGGCCGCCATGCCCTCCTTCTGATCCTCGGTCGCAAACAGCGCGTGGAACACGCGCCGTTCGAACGCGACGCCTTCGGCAAGCGACACCTCGAACGCGCGGTTTACCGCCTCCTTGGCCGCCATCACGGACGGCAGCGACAGCGCCGCGATGGTGTCCGCCGCCTTCATGGCCTCGTGCATCAGCTCGGCCAGCGGTACAACCCGCGCGACCAGGCCGCAGCGCTCGGCTTCGGCCGCATCCATCATGCGGCCGGTGAGGATCAGGTCCATGGCCTTGGCCTTGCCGACCGCGCGGGTGAGGCGCTGGGTTCCGCCAATGCCCGGAATGACGCCGAGCTTGATCTCCGGCTGGCCGAACCGCGCGTTGTCGGCTGCAATGATGAGATCGCACTGCATGGCAAGCTCGCAACCGCCGCCGAGCGCAAAACCCGCGACCGCGGCGATTACCGGTTTTCGTGCATGGGCGACGCGATCCCACGAGGCGGCGAAATTGCCCATGAAGACGTCCATATAGGATTTCCCCATCATCTCCTTGATGTCGGCCCCGGCCGCAAACGTCTTTTCGGAGCCTGTGATCACTACGCAGCCGATCCCTACATCAGCGTCGAAGCTGCCGATGGCAGCCGACAGTTCCGACATCAGTGCCGCATTGAGAGCATTGAGCGCCTGGGGCCGGTTGAGCCGGATGATGCCGACCCGGCCCTTGGTTTCGACGATGAGGTGCTGGCAGGTCATTTAGCCAATCTGAAAGAATTGGAGCATCGACCAAGTTATAACGTTGGAGCGGCCGCACAAGCGGGGTTCTTCAACATCGCCCCACTGATGGGGCGACCCTTGTGGTCGCCCCATCTGTCGCATCCGGCACCGGGGCGACCACAAGGGTCGCCCCTACATCATCCTTTCGTCATCCTTTTGTCGGCACGAGTTCCCGTTCGGGCGTAAACCGCCGAACTAAAAGCCCTGTCGGCGGAAAAAAATCACCGCGCCTCGGCCGCCTGCTTCGGATTCGGCGGGAAAGCCGGATTGGTCGCGGTGCCCCGGAGCAAGCCCAGCGCTGTTTGCAGGGCCTTATCGTCCTTCGCATCGGCCGGAACGTAGGCTTGCGAGCCGGTCTGTTCGTCGCCTTCCGCCTTGAGATGTCCGGGCAGGTTCGCTTCGCTGCGCCCTTGCGCCTGCACCAATTCCTTCGGCACGTCCTGGAGCGCCTCGATGTCCGGTGCGATACCCTGCGCCTGAATCGAACGCCCGGACGGGGTGTAGTAGCGCGCGGTGGTTAGCCGCAGCGCGCCGTTGCCCTCGCCCAGCGGAATGATGGTTTGCACCGATGCCTTGCCGAACGTTCGTGAGCCGACGATGGTAGCGCGCTTATGATCCTGCAGGGCGCCGGCGACGATTTCCGAAGCCGACGCCGAGCCGCCATTGATCAGCACAATCAGCGGCTTTCCCTCGATGAGGTCGCCCGGCACAGCGTTGAAACGCTGGACCTGATCGGGATCGCGACCTCGGATGGAGACGATTTCGCCGCTGATCAGAAACGCGCCCGCGACCCGAACCGCCTGATCAAGCAGGCCACCCGGATCGTTGCGCAGGTCGAGAATGTAGCCCTTGAGATGCTCCGCCGGAACTTTGGTCGTAATGGTCTGGACCGCCTGCTTAAGCTCGTCCGCGACGCGGCTGTTGAACTGAGTGATGCGAACATACCCGACGTCATCCCCTTCGACCCGCTGGCGTATCGCGCTGACCTTGATGATTTCACGGGTCAGCGTGAGATTGAGCGGAGCCGCCTGATTCTTGCGCGTGATTTCCAGCCGAACCATGGTGCCCGGCACACCACGCATTTTCTCCACCGCCTGGGTAAGGGTCAGACCTTTGACCGGAGTGCCGTCGACCTCACTAATGACGTCGCCCGCCAAAATTCCGGCCCTTGAGGCCGGGGTGTCGTCGATCGGCGATATCACCTTGAGGACTCCGTCCTCCATGGTGACCTGCATGCCGAGACCGCCGAACTGGCCGCTGGTCGTCGCCTGCATGTCGCGATAACTCTTCGCATCCATATAGCTCGAATGCGGATCAAGGGACTTGATAATGCCCTCAATAGCGGCGGTGACGAGCTTCCCATCGTCCCGCTTGTCCACATAGTCGGAACGCACGATGCTCAGCACCTTGCCGAGCAATTCGAGTTGGCGATTGACTTCGACGTTGGGCGTTGTGGTTCCACTCGGCGCGGGCTGGGTATGCCCCAAATCGAGGCCAAACACGAACAGGGCGGCACCTGCTGCCGCCCCGGTGACAACTTTGCGGAACCACATGGCGTCCTTCCTTGCTGGTGATTGGAGCGCGAGACCCCCTACCCATCGCTTACGAACCAATCCGGATCGTTTCATTCCAATTCAAATATGCGCTCGCATCAATTGGGGCAAACTTGTCCATGCTTCACGATGTCGTGTTTTGCGCCCGCGGCTGCTCCCCCCTCTTGCCTCCCCTGCTTGCGGGCGAATGAAAGCTGGTGCGACCTCTCCCGGCAAGCGGCGTGCAAGCCGCTGCAATTTCTCGTCGAAACGCGTCAAGGTCGCCGGAGCGACATAGCAGCCCGGGCGTTGACCCAATCGAAACATGCCCTTCCCTGCGATCAGCCGTCGAAACCGTGACCAAGCCGTGCTAAGAGCCCGCGCGGAAACCCATGACCAGCACGCTATCCAATGACATTCACACCCGGGCCGACAGTCTGGTCGCCGCTTTTGCACGCGCCGGTTATGAGCGGGTGGCGCCCGCAATCCTGCAGCCGGCGGAGCCGTTCCTCGATCTATCGGGCGAGGACATGCGCCGGAATATGTTTCTTGTCACCGACGCGGCGGGACGCGAACTCTGTCTGCGACCAGATCTCACTATCCCGGTGGCACGTCATTACCTCGCCTCTGCAGCGGCCATGCAGCCGGCAGGCTTTTGCTATCTCGGGGCGGTATTTCGCGACCGCGGCGCGGCCTCGGGAGAGTTCCTTCAGGCCGGCATCGAATCCTTCGGCCACGCCGACAAGGCCGCTGCTGATGCGGAAGCGCTGGCCCTTGGCATCGCGACCACCGCCCATTACGGACTGGCCAGCCCTCGAATCGTGATGGGTGATGTTGAATTATTCGCAGCGCTGATCGCCGCGCTTGATCTGGCACCCGCCTGGAAGCGCCGCCTGCTCAAGGACTTCAACCGAAAGACAACGCTGGCGCAGGACCTCGAACGGTTGACCCTGGCGAGCCGGCAGAAGCGCAGCGAATATCAGGGCGTCCTCGCCGCCCTTGCCAATGCCAATCCGAAGGCCGCCCACGCACTCGTTACGGACCTTCTGTCGATTGCCGGCAAGAGCGCGGTCGGGGGCCGCAGTATCGGGGAAATTGCCGACCGGTTTGTCGAGCAAGCCGAACTTGGCGCATCAAGCGCGTTGCCGTCGGAAACCTGCACCCTGATCGGGCGTTTTCTCGCCATCGTCGGCGCGCCGCCCGATGCGGCAAGGGCCCTGGACGCGCTGGCCGCGGAAGCACGTATTTCGCTCAACCCCGCCCTCGACCTGTTCGAAAACCGGATACGGCTCCTGGTCGCGCGCGGCGTCGATGTGGACAGCATCCGGTTTGCTACCGCGTTCGGGCGGAGGGTCGACTACTATAGCGGTTTCGTATTCGAATTGTACGATCCGGCCGCTCGGGTCGAAGGCCAATTGGTGGCGGGGGGGCGCTATGACGTCCTCCTCTCCAGGCTTGGCAGCCCCCAGCCGGTTGCGGCGGTCGGGTTTGCAGCATGGATCGAACGGCTGGAAGCGCTCGCCGCCGACACCGGGGCAAAACCATGAGCGTTCTCGTGCTCGCAGTGCCGGCCAAAGGTCGCTTGCAGCAAAACGCCGAGGCCTTCTTCGATCGTGCCGGGCTGGAACTCGTCAAACCGCGCGGAGCGCGCGACTATCGGGGTGCGATCGCGCGCCTTGACGGTGTCGAGGTGGCATTTCTGTCGGCATCGGAAATCACCGAGCAGCTTGCCGCCGGCGCGGTGCATTTCGGTATTACGGGCGAAGATTTGGTGCGGGAGATGATACCCGCCGCGGACGACAAAGTGGTGCTGCTGGAGAAACTGGGCTTCGGCCACGCCAACGTTGTGGCGGCGGTGCCCGAGGCCTGGATCGACGTGCGCGACATGGCGGACCTCGATGACGTAGCAATCTCGTTCCGCGGCAAGCATGACCGCCGGCTGCGCGTCGCCACCAAATACATCAACCTGACGCGCGGCTTTTTCTCCCACCACGGCATCATCGACTATCGCATCGTCGAGAGCACGGGGGCGACTGAGGGCGCGCCAGCGGCCGCCACCGCCGAGCTGATCGTCGACATTACCACCACAGGCGCGACACTTGCGGCCAACGGCCTCAAGGTGATTGAGGATGGCGTGATATTGCGGTCGCAAGCGAACCTGGTGGCTGCACGCGGCGCCGCCTGGAGCAAGACGGAGCTTGAGACCGCGCGGCTCATCCTTGACCGCATCGCTGCGCAGGCGCGGGCGCGGATGTTCCGCGAAGTGCGGACGCAGTTCGCAGGCTGCAATGACGCCCTGCTTACCCTCGCCAGGGAAAGGTTCGGCGTGACAACGCCCTTCGGCAGACCGACATCATCCGAATTGCTCACGCTGCACTGCCCTCCCGACGCGGTTCACGGGCTCGCGAGCTTTCTGCGCCAACACGGTGCTGACACTGTCACCGTGGCGCCGATCGACTATGTGTTCACCCGCGAGAATCCGCTATTCGCCAAGTTGACGGCGGCCCTGTGATGTCGTCGGACCGTTATGTTTCCCGCCGCCCATGGTTTGGAACAAACGTCAACCGGAGGAGTTTGACCGACTGCGTGGACAGAGCGCGTAAGGCCATTTTGGGTAAAGAGAATGACCCTGTTCCTCACAGCCTTGATCGTTTCGCTGACGGTTTTGCCGGCAACCGTACTTGGGGAACAAGTTCGGGCGGATCGCGTCGAACCACACCGAATTGCGGTTAAAGAAGAGGGTCACTTGGGCACGCCCCAGCAACAGCGTGCATGTCGGCCGGACGTGCTGCGGCATTGCCGTAGCATGAGCGATGATTATGCAATGGCCGATTGCCTGAAAGCGAACGAACAGAAGTTGAGTGCCGCATGCCGCCGGGCGCTTGAGACAAAATAGCGGCCGCGGAACGGCGCGTTGTCATCGTTCGATCGTGCCGGTACGACGGACCTTGCGCTGTAGCAGCAGAACGCCATAGAGCAGCGCTTCAGCGGTCGGCGGACAACCCGGAACATAAATATCGACCGGCACGATGCGATCACAACCGCGCACGACCGAATACGAATAATGGTAATAGCCTCCACCGTTGGCGCACGAACCCATCGAGATGACGTATCTCGGTTCCGGCATCTGGTCGTAGACTTTACGTAACGCCGGAGCCATCTTGTTGCAGAGCGTCCCCGCGACGATCATCACGTCGGCCTGCCGCGGCGACGCGCGCGGGGCAAACCCGAAGCGCTCGGCATCGTAGCGCGGCATCGCCATCTGCATCATTTCAATCGCGCAACAGGCGAGTCCGAAGGTCATCCACATCAGAGAGCCCGTGCGTGCCCAGGTTATCAGGTTGTCCGCAGAGGCGACCAGAAAACCGCGATCATCGAGTTCGTTTCTGATACCGGCAAAGATCTGATCGTCCGACCCGATTGGCCGTCCGCTGCGGGGATCAATCAGTCCGGCCGGGGCGGCGGTGTCATCGGTGCGAAGCGAGCGGATGATGCGATTCACCGGTCGATCTCCCCGAAAACGATGTCGAGCGAACCGATTATGGCCGCTACGTCGGCCAATAGATGCCCGCGCGACAGGAAGTCTATCGCCTGCAGATGCGCGAACGACGGAGCGCGAATTTTGCACTTGTATGGTTGATTGGTTCCATCAGAGACGAGATAGACCCCGAATTCGCCCTTCGGCGCTTCTACGGCGGCATAGACTTCGCCTGGGGGCACGCGAAAGCCCTCGGTGTAAAGCTTGAAATGCTCGATCATGGCTTCCATGGATCGCTTCATTTCGGCGCGCCGGGGCGCGATGACCTTGTTGTTGTTGACGGCGACTCGCCCTTGCGCATCCGGCAGTCCAAGTTTTTCGATGCATCGCTTCATGATCCTAACCGACTGGCGCATCTCCTCCATGCGCACGAGGTAGCGATCATAGCAGTCGCCGTTTCGACCAACCGGGATGTCGAAATCAAATTCGGAATAACATTCATAGGGCTGAGCTTTCCGCAGGTCCCAGGCGGCGCCGGAGCCGCGCACCATCACGCCGGAAAACCCCCATGCCCAAGCATCCGCGAGCTTCACGGCGCCGATACCGACATTGCGTTGTTTGAATATGCGGTTTTCCGTCAGCAGTTCTTCAAGATCGTCACAGACCTTGAGGAAGGGATCGCAAAACGCCCAGATGTCGTCGAGCAGCGATGGCGGCAGGTCCTGATGCACGCCGCCGATGCGGAAATAATTGGCATGCATGCGCGCACCGGAAGCGCGCTCGTAAAACACCATCAGTTTCTCGCGTTCTTCGAAGCCCCATAACGGCGGCGTCAAGGCTCCGACATCCAGCGCCTGGGTCGTGATGTTGAGCAGATGCGACAGCAGTCGGCCGATCTCGCAATAAAGCACCCGGATGAGCTGACCGCGTCGTGGTACCTGCAGGCCGAGCAGCCGTTCGGCGGCAAGGCAGAACGGATGCTCTTGATTCATCGGCGCGACGTAGTCGAGCCGATCGAAATAGGGCAGCGCCTGCAAATAGGTCTTGTGTTCGATCAGCTTCTCGGTACCGCGATGGAGCAACCCGATGTGCGGATCGGCGCGCTCCACCACTTCTCCGTCAAGATCCAGCACAAGGCGGAGCACCCCGTGCGCCGAAGGGTGCTGCGGTCCAAAATTGAGCGTGAAATTGCGTACGGATGCCTCACCCATTGGGTGGCTCGATGATCAAGGCTTCTGCCGCATTCTCGGCATTCCTGTCCGGCCCGGGCACAGCCGCACCTTCGCGCCCGGCATGGTACGAAGGTGACAGCCCGCAGAGGCCTTAGCGAAGGGCCATTCTTTCAACCGTCGTCGGCGACACCCGTTCCTCGCTGGCCGGCTCCTTGCTCTCGGAAGAAACCGGTAATTGCAGCACCGTCGCATGCTGACCGGGGCTAAGGTTGGTCAACAGGACCACCTCACCGCCCGGAAACTCGAGGGCATCGTGATGCTCATGCATCCGGTCTAGGTTTATTTTCCGGAAACGGGCCAAATTCCTCTCCATTTTTCGCGTCCCGAGAAACCCGATGAGGCGATCGCATTCGACTTCGCGGTCGAATGCCAGTTCAGTGCCGGGTAGCAAGCATACCGCCACGTTCGTATTCTCGATATCGGCAAAGCCCCTTGTGATGCTATTTGTGAAGGCCGTTGAAACGACGCGGTCACCAACTTTGGCTGGTCGACTCGCGGTGTGGTCCAAGCTGTAGTCGCACATGTTTGCTCCTGTCATGTACCCACGCCGTTCTGGAAAATCGCTGGATTGGAATTCGTTCCATCTGTAATTCAGGGGTTCTACCCAAGAATGTCGCAAAGGCCGCGCCCGCAGCGCTCCGCCGGTTGAAGCGCCTCTGGTTGGAGACGTTTAACCTGCGGCTGCCGTCTCCGCCCGCAGGCGGTTGGGTAATCGATTTCAATGAAGTACGATCTATCGCACATCCGTTGGGCGCAGCGCTCCGGGAGCGTTCCCGGCTGCCTTGCGTCGCGGACGAAACACCACGAAGTGTGACATCGAGAAATTGACCACGAAGGCCGCCAGAATGGCGCAACCCTTGGCGGGCAGCACCGGCATGAAATGCGCCGCGACGACCAGGGCGATGGTGCTTGCGATGGCGCCCAGGACCCCCGACGCAACAAAGGTTGCGTAATCCCGCCAGCGCAGCCGACGACCCGACTCCGCCGCAAAAGTAATAAAAGAATTCATCATATAGGAGCCCGACACCGCCACCACCCACGAGATGACGTTGGAAGCCACCAAAAGCAGCGTGTCGCGGGTGGCACAGGCGCACCATTGCGCCAACGCGTCGAGCGGACGCAGCTCCGTTCCATGCGATCTAAAGTACGAATAAACAAGCAGAAAAACGCTGGTGTCGACGGCGACATTGACGACGCCGATCAGCGCAAAGCTGATTGCCTTGCGCATCATGTCGAAATGTGGCTCGACCAGCGCGACGGCGCGGGGGACATGGGCCCTGAGGCGATCAATCGGAAGCTTCGATATCGGGATCATGGGCTTCGCTTAGCACGTCCGGCGGCGCCCGCCGAGCCCGGTCTTGTTGCCCACTTGGTACCACGACATCGGCCGACCTATCGGTTATGATGATGGATCGATAGACCGCGAGACGACATAAAGCCATGGTGTCCGATCAATGCGCTCCGCAGGGAAGAGATCCCGTGGCAACCACACCACGCAGCAGCCTCGCCGGGAACGCGGAGGCTGGGCTGTCGATCGTCGTACCGGTGTACAACGAGGCCCCCGGCCTGCCTCAGCTTCATGGGCGGATCAGTGCAGTTGCCGGTGAGCTGCGCGCAAGGTGGGGGCTTTCCTGTGAAGTCGTCTATGTGGACGACGGCAGCCGCGACGCATCGCTCGATGTGGCGCACAGTCTGCCGGCTGACGCTGTCGATGTTCAGGTGGTGTCGCTATCGCGCAATTTTGGCAAGGAGGCGGCGCTGCTTGCCGGGCTCGAGTATGCCCGCCGCGGCGCCGTCCTGTTCATAGATGGCGACGGTCAGCATCCGCCCGCGTTGATCGAGAAGCTGGTCGGTCACTGGCTCGATGACGGTTATGATGTCGTTTACACTGCCAAGGCGCACCGGGAAAACGAGCCGACCCTGCTGCGCCTCGCCGTCAAAGCATTCTATTCGCTCATCAACTGGGGCGCGCGCCAGAAAATCCCGGAAAACGCCGGCGATTTCCGCCTGCTGTCGCCGCGCGCTGCTGCAGCGTTGCGCCAGATGCCTGAGCGCAACCGCTTCTTCAAGGGCCTCGCCAGTTGGATTGGATTCCGCCAATTCCGCGTCGATTACGAGCCCGCCGCCCGCCTGCACGGACGCACCAGTTGGAGCCTGGGCTCGCTGATCGGCTTGTCAGTTGAGGGCTTGACCTCTTTCTCAGTGGCGCCGCTGCGGCTTGCAAGCCTGCTTGGCACCCTGCTCGCCATCAGCGCACTCGTGTTCAGCGTCTGGACTTTGATCGAGACCTTCGTCTATGAGCGGACCGTGCCTGGCTATCCGTCGCTCATCATCGGCATCATGGTGATCGGCGGCGTGCAGCTCCTCGTGATCGGCGTAATGGGTGAATACATCGGCAAGGTGCTTTCCGAGATTAAACATCGGCCGGTCTATTTCGTCGCCGAACACACCGTCAAGCTCGCACAGAATGAGAGCCGCGAGGCCGACGACGCAACGCGCGACGCTGCGGAATAGCTTCGTGGCCGAAGCCGCCACGCGCCAGGCTTTGCATCCTGCCCCGTTCGGCAAGGGGGCGCCCCCGCATTTGCGAAAACTTTGGTTATGCGCGGACGACTACGGCATCTCGCCGGGGGTCAACCGTGCCATCCGGGATCTGATCGCACGCGGCCGAATCAACGCCACATCCGTCATGGTGATCGCGCCGAGCTTTCCGGCTGCCGAGGCGTCGGCGCTTTGCACTGCCGGCGGGCCCGATCACCACGTCGCAATCGGGTTGCACCTCACCCTGACAGCGCCGTTCCGGCCAGCAGCAGCTAATTATCGGCCGACCGACCGCGATGGCGCATTCCTGAGCCTCACACACACGATGGCGAGCGGATTGATGCGCCGGCTCGATCCCGACGCGCTGGAGGCCGAAACCGCAAACCAGTTCGCGGCGTTCCGGCAGGCTTTTGGGCGGGCGCCGGACTTCGTCGACGGACACCAGCACGTCCACCTGTTGCCGCAGGTCAGCGATGCACTGCTCGCCGTCATGAAGCGGGTGGTGCCGGGTGCCTGGATCCGACAATGCGGACGAACCGTGCCGGTGCGACAGCGATGGCGCGACCCCAAAGGCCTCCTGCTCGATGTCCTGAGCGCCCGCCTGCGCGCGCGCAGCGTCGCGTGCGGAATTCGGAGCAATCCGGCGTTCGCCGGCACCTACAATTACATGCGTGCCGCCGCGTTCGAGGCGGTGTTCGGGGCGTTCCTGCAAGGTCTGCCGGATGGCGGCCTCGTAATGTGCCATCCGGGATTTGTAGATACGGAGCTGCAACGGCTCGACAAGCTCACTGCCATGCGCGAGCAGGAATACGCATTTTTTGCTGGCGAGCGGTTTCCGGCGGTGCTGGCGGCGCATGACATGGCGCTCGCCTGATTTTGCGGCAACCGGGGACGTCAATCGGATACAAAAGCCACAATCCACAACTCGCTGGACCGTCAATGATGCACTTTGGTGCGGCGGCCTGTCTCACCTGAAATCGGCCATTTGCGGGCATCATAAGGTTCCCCATATGAGGGGCGACCGGGCGCCATCCGGCAGAGGAGAGGAACGATGACCCCGCAGGAACAGCAGCTTGTTGCGGATCTGTTCGACCGTCTTGCGTCGCTGGAAGGCCAGCGTCGCGACCTCGATGCCGAAAGGCTGATTCGCGAAGGGCTCGGCCGCGCCCCCAATGCGGTCTACGCGTTGGTGCAGTCGGTGCTGGTGCAGGACGAAGCGCTCAAGCGCGCCAATGCCCGCATCGAGGAACTTGAACGAGCGATTGCGACTGCTTCCGAAAGCAGCGGCGGGTTTCTGGACAGCATGCGTAACGCGGTCCTGGGACGCGACCAGCCGCGGGGCTCGGTCCCGTCGGTGCGGCCAGGCGGACAGGGGTCGAGCGGCGTGTGGGGCCCACGGCCCGATGCGAGCCAACCCCAGGCTTATCCACAGGGGTATCAGCAAGCAGGCTATTCGCCCGGCGTCCCCATGGGGAGCCCCGGGATGGGGGGCGGCTCGTTTCTCGGCACCGCGGCCGCAACGGTCGCGGGTGTGGTTGGCGGGGCCATGCTGCTCAACGGCATCCGCTCGATGATGGGCGGCCACCAGGGCTTTGCGGGAGATTATGACCGCGTAAGCTCCGGGGCCTCGCACGCCGCTTCGCCAGGGGACAGCGGTGGCGGCGATCTGGCGCGCGATGCGGGGCTTGAAGACATTGGTGGCGGCCACCGGACGGCCGCCTATGATGATTCCAGCCGCAGCGGCTTCTTCAGCAGCGATGCCGACGATCAGCCGAGCGATCAGCCCGACGATGATATCGATACCGGAGATTCGGGCGACGGTGGCGATTTCGACTCGGCCTGAGAGGGGGCCGGTCCCTGTCCGCAAAAATCCTGAACTGTCATTCTTGGTCCGCCGCGAAGCGGCTTTCCAGCATTTTTATACCATCCATAGCGGTCCGCTAGCGTCCGTAAAAGGCTAATCCCCTCAATCGGTTTGCTCCGTTGCGCACCGATATCGTCTTATGCCATGGTATACCATGACTTAGGACAAAACTAGGGGACGACGGTAATAGCATGGCGCGTCATATCTGGAACCGCGATCTACAAACCCGCTCGGCAAGGCTGGCTCTGCCACCTCGAAAGCGGCACTACAATCTTCGCCTTGGTGGCGGGATCAATCAACAATATTGGCGTGGCGCACGCGGGGGGACATGGTTCATGGCGCTTGCTGACGGCAAGGGCAAACAGAAGATCACCCGCATCGGCCGCGCCGACGATTACGCCGAAGCCAACAACAGCGACGTGTTGACTTTCCAGCAGGCGCAAAATTTGATTTTGCGGTTGGCACATGGGCACACGACTACCGCCCCGGTGACACTCTCCGCGGCGCTTGACAACTACGCAACGCATTTGCGAACCGAAGCCCACGACGTCGGCAATGCACGCCGTGTGAGGAAGCATCTGCCGAAACGATTGCTCGATCGAACGGTGCTGTCCTTAACGACGCAGGACTTCAGGGACTTGCGCGCCGCAACCGCGGCCAAGGTGGAGACGCCGCGAACGGCAACACGCATTTTTAACGGCCTCAAGGCGGCGCTTAACCAATGCGCCAGGGCCGATAGGCGCCTTGACCCGACCGTGTGGACCGATGCGCTGAAACCGCTCGGCTCCGCACGCGGCATCCCGAACAATGTGGTGCTTCCGGCCGCGACGATCGCCAAGATCGTTAAGGCAGCCTACGCCGAAAGCACCGAATTCGGGCTGTTGGTCGAATTGCTGGCGTGCAGCGGGAACAGGCCAAGCCAAATCAAAAACGTCCTGGTGCGGGACCTCCAGGCCGATCGAATTATGGTCCCGGTTTCTGCCAAGGGCAACGGACTCAAGTCGCGCACGCACACGGCCGTCCCGATCCCGCCAACGCTCGCCAAACGATTGCGCCTCAACGCTCGCGGCCGTGCGTCGAATTCTCCGTTGCTACTTCAACCGGACGGCCGCGCCTGGGACGCAAAGAGCCACGCCCAGCCTTTCGAAAGCGCACTTATCCGTGCCGGGATTGATCCTCGCAAACCGCGAAGGCTCACGGCGTACGTTTTGCGGCACTCTTTCGTCACGGCCGCATTGCTAAAAAACACACCGCTGGCGTCCCTCGCGCAGCAGCTCGACACGTCGCCCAAAGAGCTGACCCGAACCTACGCCGCCTTCATCGCTGATCACAGTGACAGCGTTATGCGTGCCGTCATGCCCGATTTTGGCGATAGTGAAGCAGCCGACGACGTTGTGGTACCGCTGAACCGCAGCCCATAATAAGCAGGCCGCTCGGCGCTGAGAACGCCGGAGCGGCCTTTAACCCAAGCCAAGGACGCAACCCATGGCAGGGGCCGCTGATCGACTTACCATTGTCCGTCCGATTTTCCTATGCGAGGCGCTCGACAAATTCACCAAGGCGCTCGGCAAAGATCGTGCCGCCCGTCGACTCAAGGACTTCCTGCGGGACGGCGCACTCCTCTTCGAAGGCGAAAGCGAAGACGGCAGCGTGACGTACACAAAGCTGCCGGAGCCCTTCACCTGGGATGATGCGCTGCTACGTGCCGACGACAACGAGATCATTTGCGAAAAACAACCACAGGACCCTCGCGGATATGTCGGGTGGTGGCCACCGCCTCAACCACCGCGCTTGGTGATCTGTGCTGTCAAAGTGTGGACGCCACGGGCGAGCCAAACAGTGCAGGCCGGTGCAATTTTGGCTGGCGCGGGCTCTCTAACTGCACAAGCCGAATTTCTGCCGCCTCAATCCAACAAGGAATTCATCATCAACAAATTCAAGGAACTTACCCAGGCGACACCCGACATCGGTATCACGCGAGCGTCGGAAGCGATCCTAGCCGCACTCAATGAGGCGGCCCAAAAAAACGAACGCCTGACGCGGATGAAAAATCCGCGGTCGGTCGAAAACGCCCTACGTCGCTACGATCTCTGGCCACCATCTTCGTAATTTTCGAAGGCGCATCATCGCACGCATCACGACGCATCATTATGCGTTTGCTTGTGCGTCCGCTGCTGGCTGATGCTTCGCGTATCGTAACGGACGCAAGCATATGCCAGCGCTATCACCACCCGCGACAAACAAAGAAGCCGGCGACGCCATCAGGCGCGCCAACCGTAGCGCCACCGCGCGCAATCGAGACATCACCGTCAGCGCAAATCAGCCGCGCGGACCACCGCTGAGCGAATTGCTGCAGTGGTCCATCCCGCAATTCTGTCAGCTGCACGGTTGGTCAGTCTCGGAATTTTACGAAAAGCGCAAGCAAGGATTGACCCCCGAGGAACTACGCATCGGCAACCGCGTGTGGATCACAAAAGAAGCTGCCGCGGCGTGGCGCAAGGCGCGCACCGAAGCGACAGAACAATTCCGGCCGCTTTTGCCGGCTGTCGCGTTGCCCTGAAAATGAAGCCGGCGGCGCGCCGGACAACGCGCCGGCCGGCATACCTTGTCACCCTGCGAAAGATGAAAGGCAGAACACCATGTCAAATAGCAAAGCACTTCGAAGACGACAAGCCCACCTCACCGTATCGGCCGAATTCATTGAAGCGCTCGGCCGCGCCGCGGCCAAGTACGGCAACCGGCGTTCGGTGGATCACGTCCGCGACGAACTTGGCGACATCTGCAAAGGCAATTCGGTTTGCGCCGGCCTGACCGACGATGCCGCGAAGCACCGCGCGGTGGCGGCCGTTTTTCCACATCTTTACCCGGAGCGTGGTCATGCCTGACACCACCGACGACGATCTGTACATCCGCCTAGCCAACGCAACCGCACAAACCAGAAGGAAAACCACCATGTACGATTTTTCGAATGCGAAGCCGCAAACCAAGAAAATGCTGCTTGCCTCCGGTATCTATCATATGAAAACCGATATCCGATTTGGCGGAGTCGGCCCTGATGGCGCTTATAAGCTTGGAAAGGATGGAAACCGTTACCTTCTCGAAATCGGATTAGTCGTTCTCGATGAAGGCGAATATAAGGGAACCACATTTTCAATCTATCCGATCCTCGGCCGTGAGGACGACGGTTACGATCCTTCACCGGCACTGCTACAACAAATTGGCTGGGGCGAAGACACGATTAGAGCGATCATCGACTCACATTTTGGGTTGGCCCCTGAAGACCGGAGCGATCAGGCCAACGCGCGCCGTCGCTTCGAGAGTTATCGCGACATCAACGATATCGATCTTTGGGCGCAAATTGGGGTTAAGAGCAGCCAAGAATTCGGCGAGCAAAACAAGCTGATCAGGGTTTTGGTGATCGGTGACAAAGGTTACGGCGGGAAGCCGTACGGCAACGGGCACGATCGGACGCCACGAAATTCCGCACCAGCACTGGCGCCGAAACCGCCGCCTGAAAATGATTTCTACAGCGATGACATGCCGCCGTTTTGATCCGGCTTAACGAGCATTGCCATGCCGGCCGGCGACCACCACGAGACGATTGCACGCTTTGTCCAAGCGATGCAACGCCGCGACTTGGTGCCGCCGGCCCGGCTGATTGCGGACGGTCGACTCCACCGCTGCGACGCAGCTGGCAAGCGTGGCAAGCGCGACGGCGCCTATCTGCTACATCTCAACGGCGCCGTACCGGCCGGCGGACTTCAAAACTTCCGCGACGATATTGGCTGGCAAACCTGGAGCGACGCCGGCAACCGCAAGATCAGCGACAGCGAACGACGCGAGATCGAGCGGCGGCACAAGGAAGCCAAGGCACAGCGCGACGCCGCCACAGCAGCCGACGCGAGGCGGGCCGCCGACAAGGCGCAACGGATCTGGGCGAGCGCACCGCCTGCACCCAAGTCGCATCCTTATTTGGCACGCAAGCAGGTAGAGCCGCACGGGCTTCGTATCAAATACGGTTGCCTGATCGCGCCGATCCGCGACGTCACCGCGACCATGCACGGTCTGCAATTCATAGACGCGCACGGTGCCAAGCGATTTCTCAAAGGCGGCCGCGTCAAGGGCGGGCACTTTCGCATTGCCGGTGACAGCAAGCGCACCGTGCTTGTCGAGGGTTTTGCCACAGGCGCCAGCGTCCGCGAAGCGACCGGCCACACCACGTTGATAGCTTTCAATTCGGCCAATCTTCTCGCGGTGGCAGAAGCAATACACGAAGCTTTCCCGACGTTGACGGTGGTCATTGCCGCCGACGACGATCACCGCACCAATGGCAACCCAGGGCTGATATGGGCGATCAGGGCCGCACGCGTCGCCGACGCGCTTGTGGCAGTGCCGGATTTCGGGCCGTCCCGACGCGACAGTGACACCGATTTCAACGACGTCGCGATTGCGATTGGTGCCGGTGCAATTCGGCGAGCACTCGACGAAGCGGTAACGCCAGACGTGTTGTTGACAAAGATATTGCTGGCGGATCCGCACTCAGCGCACGCGCCAGGCTTTGTCGAAGAACTGGCGGCACTCAAGGCACGCGATAGTGCCGCCTTCGAGAAGCTACGCGATCAATTGAAACAATCCGGTGTGCGTGTCGGCACCCTGGACCGTGAGATCGCACGCGTTGCGTCACGTGAGATCCAGACCACCGAAACCGCCGACGATTTATTATTTCCACATTGGGAAATTCAGCCGTGGCCGGATCCGATAGACACCACCATCCTGCTCGACACCATTACCGCTCGTATCAGGCGCCACGTCGTACTGACCGGCGATCAGGCCGCCGTCGTCGTCTTGTGGATACTCCTGACCTGGGTTCACGACGAAGTGGCCGTGCATAGTCCCATTCTGGCGGCAACATCAGCCGAACCTGACAGCGGAAAGTCCACGCTGTGCGGCGTCGTCAGCTTTGTGGTGAAGCGCTCGCTGTTAACCGTGTCGGTATCTGGCGCAGCGTTGTTTCGCGCGGTTGAGAAGTGGCATCCCACCATTGTTGCAGATGAAGCCGACAAGGCGCTTCTCAACGATGATCTTGCGTCGGTGATCAATTCAGGCTGGACACGTGGCCAGGGCGCACTGCGCTGTCATCCTGAAACACTTGAGCCGGTGGTGTTCTCAACTTTCGCGCCGAAGATGATCTCCGGTAAACGCTTGAAGCTACCGGACACCACATGGAGCCGCACGATCACGATCAAGCTGGAGCGCAAGCGGTCCAGCGAGCGCGTGCAGAATTTTGCGCACATCGACGATGACGGATTGATCGAGGTTCGCCGTCAATGTGCGCGCTGGGCCGACGACAATGTTGCAAAGCTTGCCGTTGCTGAGCCCGAAGCAATTCCGGGATTTGAAAACCGACGCGGTGCCAACTGGACACTGATGCTGGCGATTGCCGAATTGGCCGGCGCTGGTTGGAAGGCGAAAGCACGACAGGCCGCCGTGGCGATCGATGGCACCAAGGATATCAAGCGCGCGTCGCTCGCCGTCCAACTGCTGGCGGAGATGCGCGACATCTTCGAGCGTATCGGCGATGACTGCATTCTGTCACGTGATCTGCTCTCTGATCTGAAGGACGATCACGAGAAGCCGTGGGCAACGTACAACAAGAAGGGAAAACCGATCTCTCTGCGCCAGATCGCTGCCCTGCTTGGCGACTTCGGCATCATTTCCGAGACCGTACGACCGTACGGCGGGTCAACCGGGGGTGGAAAGGGTTACCACAGAACACGCTTCATTGACCCTTGGGAGCGATATCTACCACCAAATAAGCGTCCGAATGCCGATGGCACAAGCAATTGCGAAAACGACAAGCGTCCGAATGCCTATAACACAAGCACTTCTTCCACTTCTGACAATGTAAATGCCAGTGCCGCAGGCACTTCTGCCACGTCAGAAGGCGTAAAATCGGCCCAAAAACACGGAAATTCGGGGAATTTTGAGCACGGCGACGAAAACAGCAAAACGTCCAAGCGTCCGAATGCCTGTGGCACAGGCACTTCTGCGCAAAAAGACCCCCAAAAAACGGCATTTTTTGACCCCTCCGAAAATGAGCACTTGTCCTACAGCCATGGGCATTCGGACGCTTGGACGGATAAAGCAGTTGGAGAACCGGAGGGTAGTAAGCGCGGTACCGATCAAAACGCGCATCTTTGTGCACAGTGCAACTCTAGCGATGGGAAGGAGGAACTAAATACCGGGCCTGAATTCAGCCCTACTGGAGTATGGCTTCATCCTGAATGCAAGCCCTTTTGGCTGGAGCGTCAGCTATGGAAGCGCTGACTTCCGCCAGCCGCCGCCGCGTTGCCGGCCTTTTGCGCCGACTGGTGTCGCACGTCGAGGCCGATCGCACCCTTGCTGTCGAGGCACTGCGCAAGCTTGGCGACCCCTTCCATACGGCAATCAACGAGATCGAGAAGCCGTCAGCTAACGGCTCCGATGGCTCGCTGTCAGAAGCCGAGATGAAGAAGATTTTCGACGCCGGTTTCGCTGCTGGCGTAAAGCACGCCGACAACGTCAACCACGGCAGCAACGATTTCCGCAGCCTTGAGCCGACATGGGCAGGCGTTGCGCAATTTTGCTTGCAACACATCGAGAAACTCCCGGCGCAGCACCACGAATTCATCCGCGACATGGCCGGCCGTGTCGAATGGCGCGCGCCGACAGAGCGCCAGGCGAAATATCTTAAATCATTGTTTTTTGGGTTGGGCGGCAAGCCTTCCCAGGTGCCGGCATGACGCTCGGCTCACACCAGCGCAGTGTCGGCGCATCCCAGGCGCATCTGACGCCGGAATGGTTGGTCCGCGCGCTCGGCTCATTCGATTTGGATCCGTGCGCCGCGGATCCAAGGCCATGGGACTGCGCGATGGTCAACTACACCGAAGCCGACGACGGGTTATCGCGGGAGTGGCGCGGACGGATTTGGCTAAACCCGCCCTTCCACAGATACGAAGTCGGCGCCTGGATCCAGCGTCTCGCCGATCATGGTTGCGGCGTCGCGCTCTTGCATGCCCGTCTCGAAACGAAGTGGTTCCTCCCGGTCTGGCGCAAGGCGTCGGCAATCTTGTTCCTGAAACGCCGGCTGATCTTCCTGCGGCCTGACGGCTCCGAGTGCCGCACCAGCAACGGCGAGAGAGCCAACAGCGGCGCGCCGGTATGTCTGATCAGCTTCGGTGCCGACGACGCCGAGCGACTACGTGAGTTTGGGAAAGTCCATGGTGGCGCGTTGATCGAGCGCCGGGAATTATTCACAGGAGGCAACACATGAGTGACAACGACCCCGTTCGTTCGTGGCGCAAGCCGCCGCTGGAAGCCGCTTCGCTGTGGGCCGGCCAGTGCGAGGCTTGCGGCCGGATCGTTATCAAGCTTGAAGCCGCCGACGGGGCGGTGTTTGCATGTGGCCATATCGACCGTCAGCAAACGCAGCAAATGATTGAGTGGCTGCAAAAGGCGATGCACGTGCAGTGAAATATTATATATTCGCACAAAGAGGAGTCATTCCCATGTTCTCACGTAATCCCACTTCCGACGCGGCACGCGAGCGAAGTCTCGCCATGCTGTGGTCACACCAGCGCGCTGCTACAGAAGCCGCCGCCGCCAGGGCGACAGTGCAAAACCGCCCGGCCTTCCGCAGGCCGACAACACCCGGGGAGATCGCCGCCAGGGCAATCGAAACCGGCGCGGCAGCGGTGCAACAGCGGCAGCATGCGACCGCGCAATTCATCCTTGCCGCCGCAGCCAAGTGCGGCCTTGTGGATCCGCCTGAAGTTATCGCGAGTCGACGTGTCCGGGAGCCGGAGCCGATAGATCACACGGGCCGGCCGCTCACCAATCCGACTGCCCTGCTGATCGTGCGCGCTGACCGTAAGCGGAGGAATGTCCTATGATCTCCGGACCCGGCACACTGCGGATTACAGAGCAGGCTGTCGCCATGACAGCTATGCCAACATACAGCGGAATGCGAATGCTGGCGCGGCGAAGCGTGATGAAAGGGAACGGCAGATGAGTGAGCAGATAGCCGAACTAGAGCTTCGTGTGGCCACGCTCGAAAACCAGGTGCGGAGCTTGCTGGCGAGCCCCACGCCACCCCGCGTCGCAACACAGCCTGCGCCGGAACCGCAAGTTCGAATTTTTCATCCGGCCGACATCACAAGGATAGAGCTGCCGAACGAGGCGCAGCTGCACCAGTTGGCAAAGATTGTGACCACGCGATATCCGCAACTCGGTCCCGATACCAGCGGCCATCCGCGATGGCATGACATGAACATCGCCGAATGGGATTCCGGTTTTCGTGCAGCATTCCGAAGGGTTGCCTGTTTGAACCGGACCGACGAGTTCAATGTCAAACGCGACATTCGATATTTCGCCGACGAGGCGATGGACTACCTGCGCGCTCAAGGTATGCCGACCGATATCCGATGGCCCTGCTATCTGGCCGCTGTGATCGCGGCCGGCGACGTTCCGTTTTCGATTGAGGGACCATACGTAGGATTGCGGTTCGACGGCATCGGCCGCCCGGCCACAGCGGCGTGGCGTGATATCCTGCAGGGCCGCGCGTTGCGGGCGCCGTCGCCACCACCCGCGCGGTAGCCAGCCAGCGCAACGGTGCCAGTCGACGACGCGTCGCAAAGAGCGAATCTGACCCGGGAGGCGAGGTCAGAATGATGGGTTGGGTAGATCGCAAGCGCGATGAAGTTCATGTGGGCCGTTCCGTTCGCTCACGTCCGCGACCTCGGGCTGCGTTGTTATGAGCCCCGTCGCGGGCAAAGCCGTGAGCTGCAGCCGACTCGCCGCCGTCAATGGCTAGCATTCAACCCCAATATTCAGATCGAAATAAATGTCCGAAAGTACAAAGACGAAGGTCCGATGTTCTCGACGACTGCGCATACCTTAGTCGTATCGTAATGTACGCAAGGGAATACCTGTTTAAAAGATTGTCGACAGCTTTTAACCGCTATGATTGGAATTGTTATGACGGACAGAGACCGTTTGCAGCGGGTTGCGGAACTCCTCGGGTCCACCCCCCCCGGAATCCGTGATGAAAGGAAGCACCGCATGCGTAGGCATGTCATCATGGCCGCGTGCGTCGCGGCGGCGTTGTCGGGGGCGGCAGCGGCGGCGGAACCGCTCGCCCGATGCGACAGCATTCCGCAAACGGCCTTGATCACGGTCTTTGGCGGCAAGGACGCAACGGCCGTTTGCAATGAAATGCTGAAGGTTCTGGATCAGCCGACAACTGACGATTTGATCTACTTCGAAAAAGTGGCCTATTTGTTCAACCAGCAAGGCTACTCGAAAGATTACGCTACGATCACCGCGGAACTGGTGGACGTCATCCGCCTGCGTGGTCTCTATGACAAGCAACCGCGGTGGAAAGAGACCGTCGATTTGCTGTACCGAACCTACGTCGGGTTCCATGGCGCCGTGACGCCGGAGGTTGCGGTGGATTTTTTGGAGGCCTCCGGCCGGAGGGCCAAGACCTGGTCGGACGACGGTTTTCTTAAAACCATGGTGGCAGCCAGGATGCGGTATCTAAGGGGTGATTGAAGCAAGACCGCGATCACGTGCCACGGCGTAATTACATCCGTGCGTCTGTACGCAACTATTTGGAATCACACCTCAATTAATGCTATGTTGCATGCGCGTTGCATCTATCCAAACCGACCTTCCGCGGGGATAGCCTCTCGGCATGTGCGGACGCTTCACCCAACGCTACACGTGGCGATCTCACTGGTGCCGCGCGCAATCTTCAGGCCCACTACAATATCGCGCCGACCGACACCGTAGAGGTCGTAAGGCCCGCCACAGGCGGCGCCACCGAACTTATGCCGATGCGCTGGGGCCTCATTCCGTACTGGTGGAAAACGCCGCTGAAGCAGTTGCCGGCGACATTCAACGCGCGAACGGAGAGTGTCGCCACCACGCCGATGTTCCGGGACGCGTTCAAGCGCCATCGCTGCATCATTCCGGCAAGCGGTTATTATGAATGGATCACCAAGCCAGATGGCAAGCGACCCTATTTCATCAGCGCGGCAGATGGTGGCGTGCTGAGCTTTTGCGGGCCTGTGGGACAGATGGAAGAACCCGAAAACCGGCGAGCTTGTGAGATCGTGCACGATCATAGTCACGGGCGCTAATGCGCTCACCCGTCCCATCCACGACCGCATGCCGGTGATCCTCGACAAGGGGGCTTTCGCGCCTTGGCTCAACGGCGTGGCCGGCGCCGAGCTTCTCAGGCCTGCCGCCGATGATCGCCTTCGCATGTGGCCGGTATCGCGGCGGGTCAACAAGACCAGCACCGGTGATGATGATCCCACATTGATTGAAGAGATCGCCGCTTAACGCCCAAGTGCTGCCGGCATCCAGCTGGCACGGCAGTTATCGGGAGGTAAGCTGGCGTCCACGGCGATTGAGCACCAGGGCCGAAGGTGACCCGGTCCGGACATCGTCGCTGTCACAATCGGAACCGCGGTTTTGATCGGACACCGCATCATGAGTGACATTTATCAATGACATTTTTGCGCTTTTACGCTGATCCTAGACTAAGGCGACAGTCGTGAAAACGTAGCAAAAGAAGTCAACACTCCCGCAAGCTCTGCATCGTGATTAACTCGTCGAAGCGCCAAATCCGCTGCGGGCGCCGGTAGCAGACCTTTTTCATCGCCTGCCCGTTCGGTCCCGCGAGTGCTGCCACCAAGCTCCGAAGCTGGATGTGGCGCAGCCATTCGACACGAGAGAGGAGGTACCGATGAGCCTCACCCAATCTAACTCCGCTGGCCGACCGGCTACTAAGCCATTAGTCGAGGCTCTGCTCCCGACCGACGTGAAAACTGACTGGTTCCCGAGCGAGCGACCGTCGCTCGGCAAGCGAGCCTCGCGCGCTCTCGTCCGCTACCTGATTACGCTTTTTATCGGTGTCGCTGCCACCTTGGCTTGGCAATCCTATGGCGACGCCGCCAGAGAGATGATCGCGAGCTCGTCCCCGCGGCTTGGCTGGTTGGCACCGCTGGCCGTACCGGTTGCCCAGGCCGCTCCCAACACGGTTGCGCCGGCGCAAACGCAGGACGGCATCGCTGGGATTGTCAAGGCCGACACCGTCAATGCCGATACCGGACGCGTGTTCTCCATGCACGACTTTCCGGGCGGCGGAACGCTGATCAGGGCTGCGAAGGGATGGTTCGTGGCGCGGATGGTGAACGGCGTGGTCACCGTCGATCCCGTCGGCAATGCTGATACCGGACGCGTATTCATTGTGCGCTACTTCCCGGGCGGGGTACTGATTGGGGCTTTCAAAGGATTGTTCCTGGTGCGCTTGGAGAATGGCACGGTCACCGTCGATCGCGCCGGCAACGCCGACACGGGAATCGTGTGGGCTATGGTCGACTTCCCGGAAGGTGGAGTGCTGCTCCGGGCTGACAAGGGATGGTTCCTGGCGCGGATGGTGAACGGCGTGGTCACCGTCGATCCCGTCGGCAGTGCCGACTTGGGAATTGTGTCGGCCATGCGCGATTTGCCGGGCGGCGGGGTGCTGATCGGGGCTACCAAGGGATTGTTCCTGGCGCGGTTGGAGAGTGGCACGGTCACCGTCGATCGCGCCGGCAACGCCGACATGGGAATCGTGTGGGCCATGGTCGACTTCCCGGGAGGTGGAGTGCTGCTGCGCGCTGAGAAGGGATTGTTCTTGGCGCGCGTGGAAAACGGCGCGGTCACCATCGATCGCGCCGCCAATGCTGACACGGGGGTCATGTGGGCCATGCGCGATTTGCCGGGCGGCAGGGTGCTGATCGGGGCTACGAAGGGACTGTTCCTGGCGCACGAAGTGAATGGCGCGATCGCCGTCGATCCCACTGGCAATGCTGACACCGGCGGCGTGTTCGCCATGCGCGAATTCTCTGGCGGTGGAGTCCTGATCGGGGCTGCAACGGGATTGTTCGTTGCCGTCCCACCCTCGCGTGCGCAGGTAGACGCTCCGCGCCTGTGATGGTCAGGCATCAGAGCCCGGAAAGTTTAACCTTCGGGGGTGACGCCGCGGTGCGATAAGCGTCGACCAACTCGCCGCCCGAGACATTCCGTTGAAGGGGTGTCGAGGAAGTGCCGTGCCTCGCTCTCGCGCTTCAAAAAGCAGCGGCCAACTTCCTGCCCATAGTCGCAGCAACCTTGCGGCGCGCGGTCAAGCCTTTATGTACCAAAAAAGCAACAGCGAGGCGCAGTGTTCTGAACGAGATTGATGCGGCCGAGCGTCGAGTCCAGCAGGAACTGCACTTTTTGTGACTTGAAGCTCGCGTCCTGTTCCATCGTCTGCAGATCGCGCAACGCCGTCTTTGTCGCCTCGCGCATGGACTTCGGCGCATTTTCGGGGCGACCCTCCGACATCAGGAAGAGCAGAAGGCGCTCGACCGACACCATGCTTTCGCGCAGGTTCGAGATCTTTTCGTCCTCGCGGCCGAGCGCATCGAGCGTGTCGGAATAAATTTGGTTGCGCTTACCCTGATCGCCCTTGGCCCGGAAGACCGCGCTCGCGACCCGATCGAGGCTTTCGCCCACCTTGCTGAGAGCGCGCGCGGATCGGTTGAGGCCGGTGTTGATCAGACCGAGCGCCACCGCGTCCGGAAACAGCACCTGTGCGGGTGCCTTGCAGAGCTTTTGCGAGAATAAATCGAACGTTTCGACCGGATGATACCGCACGGTAACGAGTGCGGTCGGCGCGATGACGAAGGTGATGCCGGTCACGTCGGGCGTGTCCTCTGGTTCGCTGATGAAGAGCGCATGCAGGTAGCGCACGCCGTTCTCCGAATAATGCGCCTCGGGCGGCTCGGTATAGTCGGGATCGGCCTTGGTCGGCACGGGCACGCCGACAAACTCTTGAACCTTCTGATCCTCCTCGCCCGTCGGCTCGATCAGGTCGATCCAGATCGCGCCCGGCGGGATCTGCAGCTCACACGGTTCGAGCAGTTTGCGCTCGACAGTTGCGGTCGCGGACCCGTCGCTTGCAGCTGGAGGCTTCACGATGGCATGGACAATGATCACGTCGGGTGTCCTTTGGTTGATGCGAGTGCATGCAGGCAAAAAGACTACTAGAAGCTCTTGCGGACGAATAAAGGCTGTACGTCAATGACGAACTGCGACGTCACTCCAAACTCGCCGTGTTTTTCGACCTAAGGAGGCTGGGTCATGAAATGTAGCAAGCGGTCGTGCGTCGCACAAAGTCGTCGGTTATCTGAAGTACTGCGCACGTGCCGGTCGAGCGACCGGCACTTCCGCCCATGACCCACTCCTTCCGTCGCCGGCATCCGACCGGCACGGAGGCTATCGAGGGTAAGCTGCGGGATTCGTTCAGTGGCAAGTCTCGGTCCTTCGACCACCCGACCTTGAGCGACGGACCCGATAGGGCCGGCCCCCCCTTGAAAGGGAGTCACAGGAGCGGATGCTGCCAGCCGTTGCAGTGCGCGAGCTCGTGACGGGCGATACCCGGGTCATCAATCCGGATGATGAAGCATCGCCCAGCAACGCGGTGAGCGCAACCGCGAATAAACCCCCGCTCAGGTTTGGCGCCCACCGCCCGGCAGTGCCGGTCCACCTCGTGGTCGCCCGCCAGCACGGTCTCAAGTCGGTCCGTCCACCGTACGAATTGCGACGGCGGCTCTATCTTTTTCGCGTCCGCGAAGCGGCTCCGTCCCGTAGGGATGTGAAAATCAGGTGCCCGT
>DATGCX010000014.1:0-10597 GCA_035311445.1 Xanthobacteraceae bacterium
TCCTGGCCTACGAAGGCGATCCGGCGCCGGATCGATTCCTCGGATACCGCGCCATAATCCTGCCCGTCGAGGCGGATGGCGCCGCCGTCAGGCGTGTAGAGCGCCAGCACCAGATTGAAGATCGTTGACTTGCCGCCACCCGACGGGCCGACAAAGGCCGTCACTTGAGCGGGCTGTGCCGTGAACGAAAGTTGCCGCAACACCGGGCTGCCGGGCCGGTAAGCGAACGACACATGGTCGAACTCGATGCGGCCGCACTTCACCTGGATGTGGGGTTTCGTTTGCTCTGCCTTGCGGTCCGGAATGTCGAGCACGTCGAACAGCACCTGCACGCCTGTGAGCGCATTGTGCAGCTCGATGTTGAGCCGCGCGATGCGCTTAGCCGGCTCGTAGGCGAGCAGGAACGCCGTGATGAAGGAAAACAATTCGCCCGGCGGCAAGTTGAGCACCAGCACGCGGTAGCCGCCATAGATGAAGACGACCGCGATCGCGCAGCCGCCGAGCGCTTCCATCAGGGGGGTGGACCGGTTGGAGACCCGGGCGAGCTTGTTGGATGCGCGCTCGACCGACGCGATGCTCTCGTAGACCTGCGCGCGTACGACCGTTTCGAGATTGAAGGCTTTGATGATCTTAAAGCCCTGGATGCTCTCCTGCATGGTCTTGAGGATGTCGGCGCCGCCGCCGAATTGCGTGAGCGTGATGGCACGCACGCGCTTCATCAGCTTGCGTACCGTGAGCACCGCCGGCGGCATCACCATAAAGGCCAGGATGGCCATCAGCGGCGCCTTCCATACCATGACACCGATTAGGCCGATAAGCGACAGAAGATCGCGTCCAAGCGCATTGATGACGAGGCTCAAGACCTGTCCGGCCGAACCGGCCCCGAAGGTGATGCGCGCCGCGAACTCCGAGGAATGACGGTCGGCGTAAAAGCCTGCGTCTTGCGCGAGCAGCTTGTCGAACATGCGCCGCTGATTGACGGCGATGATCTCATTGCCGACGCGAGCGAGCGTCACCGCCTGCCCGTAGGTTGCAAACCCTTTCACGGCGAACAGTGCAATCAGCGCCACACCCACGATGGCGACGCCCTCGAAGCTGCGTTCCGTATAGGCCTGATCGATGCCCGGGCCGATGATCGATGCCATTGCGGCCGTGCACGCGGCACCAACCGCCATCATGGCGAACGACAGCAGATAGCGTCGCCAGTGGCTGCTGCCGTGCTCGATCAGCAGTCGACGGATCAGGGCCGGCGAGCCGTTAGGGTCGGCAAACAAATCATGCCAGAAACGTGTGAACATCGATACTGGTTCGACAATGCGGCGCCCCCGCGCCACTGGAGTATGGCTGTACCGGACCGGCGCGATGTTGTCCACGCGGCAGCAACAGGGGCCACCCGCGGCCTTGACTTAGGCATGCGCCCTGAAAATCAGGTCTCGTGGAGCCGTCGAATTCGGAGACCGCGTCGATCCGGCTAATCCGAATGATCGAGCCGCCGCAATATGCCGTTGGTCGGCAAGCGAACGTGGAACCGGGCCGCAATGCGCTCCAGGCGGAGCACGCCGGCGCGCGCCGCGACTCCAAAGTCGAGCTTCTCGTCAAGATCGATCGGGATGCCGCGCCATATCACGAACCCGCCGGACACAACCGCGCCCAAGATCATGGCGTAGACGACCGCCAGCATGGCAGGCGTGGTGACCGCGATGGCGGTTCCGGCAAAGCCGCCGAGCCGCAGCACCGACACCGCGGCGATCACGGCAAACATCGAGACGGCGCGGCTTTGTCGGGTGGTGCGCGGGAATCCCAGAATCGCGAACGCAATGACCCCGAATGCCAGCGGATACAGCGGCGCGAACAGGCGCTCGTGCAACTCGACGCGGAACTGGGAGGGCGAGAGCTTCATTACCGAGTCGTCGGCGGCCGGAAAGGCAAGCTCCCAGACGTATTTTTCGCGCAACCCCACGTTCACTTGGGGCGCCGGCGCCAACCGCGTCAGGTCGAAGGCATACTGGTCGAAGACCACGATGGCAGGATCGCGCTCCTTGGCGCGGCGGCGCTGTACGTTGCCTTCGCGCATGACGAGAAACGCGCTGTCGCCACGCTGCACGATCTGACCGTATTCGGCCACGATGGTGGTGCGCTCTTCAGGCAAGCGTGTATCGTCGATGAACACGCCCTGGAACTGGTTCTCGCCGCGCCGCTCGCGAATATGAAATATCAGCCCCCGGTCGACCGAGGTGAAAGCACCGGGCCGGACGATGTTGGCAACCACGTCCGTCCTCACCTTGGCAATCTCCGCCGCCATCTTTCGTTGCAACCAGGGAGCCAGAAAGGCTGAAACATAGGCGACAAAGATCGCAACGATGATGCACGACGCGAGCACCGGCACAAACGCACGGCGCGGTGAAATACCCGCCGCATTCATGACCACCAGTTCGGAATCGCCGTTAAGCCTGAGCAGCGCGTAGCAGACTGCGATCACGATCGCGATCGGGGCAATCACCATCGTCAGAATCGGCACCAGGAGACCAGTGATGCGCAAGAACACCAGGATGGTCTGGCCCTGATTGGTAATGAGGTCGACCTGGCGCAGAATCTGGGTGATCCAGATCACCATGGTGAGGTTGATCAGGATCAAGAGGAATCCGCCGAAAATCGTACGGAATATGTAGCGATCGATCGAGGCCATGCCGCGCTTCAGCCCGCACCCAGTTGCCGTCTCAAGTGTAGCCCGGATTGAGGGAAGCGAAATCCGGGACTCCACCACCAAGGCCGCAATGCCGCTCCCGGGTTTCGTTGGCGCTCAACCCGGGTTACTGCACCACGGCGGCCTAGTTCATTTTGAAACTTCGCCGTCGAACCGGACGGTCTTATAGCGAAGTTGCCGCCTCAAGCGTAGCCCCAAGTGAGGCTCGCAGCTCGGACTGAGCGAAGAGCGAAATCCTTGACTCTGGCATCGCAACATGGCGATGCGCTCCTGGGTTTCGCTGACGCCCAACCCGCCTACACCTCGCCCCCTCCGCGCACCCTATCAATTACTGCAGCTGGATCCGGCGATACCTCATCGCCGCGCCACGCCACGTGGCCGTCGGGCCGCACCAGAACCAGTCGACGCTCGTAGAGGGCTGCCGCCTCCTCGTTGTCGATATCGTGCACCGTCAGCGGGATCCTTCGTTCGGCCGCCGCCATCACCAGCGACGTTGCGTCAGCAGGCGCCGCGCCGAAGCGCAACAGCACGAACCTGCGCCCGAACAGGTCAAGGGTCGACAGCCCGGGCGCAAGCCATATGTGAGGTGCGCGGTGTCCGGGCCGCGCGGTCTGTGTATAAACCGCGGTCTCATCGCGCGGCGCCGGGCTGCCGTCCGGAATGCAGATCGGCGAATTCTCGTAACGGTAGCCGAGCTGAATGCCGAGGGTGAACCACTCACGGCGCATCGTTTCGGTGAATTTCGCCCCGAAGACGTGCCGCGCCGCGTCGCCGGCCGGGCCGGGCAAGAAGATTTCCGGCGGCGGGAGTTGCTCCCGCGGCGACAGCATGCGGGCGAGATTGCAGGCAGCCTCGTGGACGTTGCGTGCTGCAATCGGCCGCCGCTCGGTCTCGTAGGAAGCGAGCAACGCGTCGCTGCCCCAGCCGGAGATGCATGCGTGAAGTTTCCAGGCCAGGTCGATCGCCTCCTGGATGCCGGTGTTCATGCCGAAACCGCCGGTCGGGGAAAGCTGGTGCGCGCTGTCGCCGGCGAGAAAGACCCTGCGGGTGCCATAGTGATCGGCGATCAGTTCGCGCCGCGTCCATGGCATGATCGAAACGATGTCGAAATCGAAGGCGCAGCCGACCGCGCGCTCGATCGCGGCGCGCAGATCGGCCTCAGTGAACTTGCGATATTCGCGGCTGCCGACCAGCGAAAATCGCCAGTGGTCGCGACCGTCGATCGCCACGATGGTCGCGAAAGTCCCCTCAGGCCCTATAAAGATGAAGCGATAGGCCGGCTGGATATCATGGAGTTTTTCGAGACCGGCACAGCGGAAAATCACATTCGTGGTGTAGGTCAGCACCGGATTGCCGGCGAGCGCGATGCAGAGCTTTTCGCGGATCGGGCCGCCGGCGCCATCGCAGGCGATCATATAGTCAGCATCGATTGTCTCAGTCACGCCGACCCTGTGGTCGATCACCCGCGCCGTTATGCTGCCCTGGCGCTCGGTAAAGTCCACAAGCTCGGTCAGGTAAAGCCGTGTGACGTGGGGAAACGTGCCGGCGAAGCGCGCCAGCACCGGGTCGAAGAAGTTCTGCGGACAACGCTCCCGCTTCTGCGGGCTCTGCGGCGGCGGCTTCTCCTGGCGCGGCGACGGAAACGGCTCGCGGCCAAGCTCATAGCCATTGGCGAGGCGCGTGACCCAAGCGTTGTCTTGCGGATAGTCGCGGTTGTAACCGGCCTCCTCGACCCATTCAACGATTCCCCAGCGCCGGCAGAATTCCATGGTCCGGACATGGACTATGTCCATCCGGGGCTGAGTAATGCGGCCATCGGTCTTTTCGATCAGCACGCACGGGATTCCGCGCCAGCCGAGATCGCCCGCCATGGCAAGTCCGACCGGGCCGCCGCCCACGATCAATACCGGCGTTTTCATGGGTTAGATTGGCATCCGATCATATTGAAACACTTCGCACCTTGCCGGGGTCGTGGCCGGGCCTGTCCCGGCCACCTCGATCATTCTCGCCCGGTGCCTAAGAGTTCGGGGTCGCCGGGACAAGCCCGGCGACGACGCCGATTAAGTGATTCAACCCGATCGAAATCGGCTCTAACATATACGCTGGTGTAGGCCCAACGACAGTAGAACCGAATGACGAACACGCAAGCACAAGGCCGGCGCGGCTTGCCGTCGGTCGACACCGTGATGCGGAGCGGAGCCGCGCAAGCGGCAGCGGCACGATTCGGACATCAGGCTGTCGTTGCTGCGGCGCGCCTGGAGCTTGCGGAATTGCGCCGCAATGGTTTCAACATCGAAGCGGACGAGGCTGCCGCCCTTGTGTCAGCGCGCCTTGAGGCTGCCGATGCCCCGCGCCTCATGGCCGTCTACAATCTGACCGGCACTGTGCTGCACACCAACCTGGGTCGCGCTCCGCTGGCGGAGACCGCCATCGCGGTGGCGGTCGTTGCAATGCGCAACCCTGTTGCGCTCGAATATGATCTCGGCACCGGCCGGCGTGGCGACCGCGACGATATTTTGCGCGATCTGTTACGGGAGCTGACAGGCGCTGAGGACGCCACGGTGGTCAACAACAATGCCGCGGCAGTTCTCCTGGTGCTCAACACGCTCGCCAAGGGCCGCGAGGCGATCGTGTCGCGCGGCGAGCTGATCGAGATCGGCGGCGCCTTCCGGGTGCCGGAGATCATGCGCAGTGCCGGCGCCAGGCTGGTCGAGGTCGGCACGACCAACCGCACACACCTGAAGGACTACATCGAGGCTATGGGACCGAAGACCGGCGTGGTGCTGAAGGTCCATCCGTCAAACTACCGCATCGAAGGGTTCGTGGCGCAGGTCGCAGCGGCCGCACTGGCCCCGGTAGCGCGCCGTCACGGCGTACCCTTGATCGATGACCTCGGCTCCGGGACACTGATCGATCTTGTCCGCTTCGGCCTACCTCACGAGCCGACGGTTGCGCAGGCGGTCGCAACCGCCGATGTCGTGACGTTCTCCGGTGACAAGGTGTTAGGGGGCCCGCAGGCGGGCTTCATCGTGGGACGCGCTGACCCGGTGTCGCGCATCAACAAGAATCCGCTCAAGCGCGCTTTGCGTATCGACAAGACGCGGCTTGCAGCACTGGAGGCGACGCTCAAGCTTTATCGCGATGCGGACCACCTCGCCGAGCGCCTGCCGACGCTGCGCCTTCTGACCCGCTCCGCAGGCGAAATCGCTGCCATGGCGCGCCGGCTGCGGCCCATCGTCCAGGCGAAACTCGGGGAGGGGTTTTCGGTCGACGCCGTGGATTGTCGCAGCGAGATCGGCTCCGGCGCGCTGCCGCGCGAAACCATCCCGAGCGCCGGACTCGCTATCCACCCCATCGCAAGACGCGGCGCCGGGCGCGCGCTTGCCGATCTCGCCGCCTCGCTGCGCCGCCTGCCGGTGCCGACGATTGGCCGTATCGATAACCGGAGTTTGCTTCTCGACCTGCGGTGTCTCGACGATGAAGCAGTTTTCGTCACAAATCTCGCATCTCTGGAGGCGCCGGGGATCTGCGACTCGTAAGCTTCTTCGATCGGACCTCAAGCCTTCGTAGAAATCCGATCGAAAGATTGAGAGCTGACGGCGATGATTCGACGTTGTCTGAGGGCCTGTTGGATAACATCGAAAACTTATTGGAAATTCTTGAGGATCATCATCTGCGCATATTGACGGAGTGGTGCCGTTGCCGGCCGTGAGTCCGGTTCGTCCGCGAATTTGGATCGCTCCCCTCGTTGCTCGTCTCAGCCATCTGTTTCCCCCTTCGAGGGGGAACGTGTTCTTAAGCGAGCCGGAAGCCTCAGTGGTAGGTCCGCTCCTGAGCCTCCGAAACAAGGCTTGCAAGATGACGCCACTGATGGGCGACGTCCTCCAGCAGCCGTTTCATCTGCGGATCAGTCATGCCCTTGGCCAGCCGCTCACAGATGGCGGCCCTGTCAAGATAGTCCTCTGCCCTGGTTACCATCGGCGGCCTCCCCCATGCCTCGACCGGAAACGCAACCGGAAGCGTTCGGTTCCCGCGCTCACCGGACTTTATCCCGAGATTGGGAGCGTTCGGAAGGTTGACCCAAGTCAAGGCTGGCCACCTTGATTTTGCTACGTTACCTTCAAGGAAGCCGCCGGGCGGATGGCTCTAATCGGAATTTCTGTGATTTAGGCCGCTGCCTCCAAGGAAGTGCGGTCGAATGGAGCCGAATTCTCAAAAACAAGACATCGGCCTGAAACATCGCCGGTTACTCAAAATGATTGTCCAGTCGCCCGCGCGGCTGCAACATGAATTCTTTGCTTTCCCACGGGTTCAAGTTCGAAACAATCGCCGACGTCTGTTGGGCGGGGCTCGCCAGGGCACAGCTTGAGACCGTGAGGGCCGGTGGCCGGGCGGTCGAGATTGCGTGCATAAGGATTACGGATGCCGGCCGGGCGGACATCGAGTTTAATTGGGCGTCCGCGACAACGGCCTATTCAAAAGCCACGCTGGCGAGCCGGCACGTCGCCGAAGGAAAGGCGCGGGCTAACCAAGTCAGGGCCGCCATGGCGAGAAGGCGTGCGCTTGGCTCGAGCACCGATTTGGCGGAGACTCTATTGAACACAATGCTTGTGACGCTCTCATTGAAGATCGAGCACAAGGCCGAAATTGAAGCCGCACTCGATCACCAAAATACCGGCGAAGTATATCTCTTGCGCTGAACGGAGGCTTCCAAGGTCCAAATTGGCTGGGCATTCCCGCGGCGGGGCAAAGGACAGAGTCCGTGTCCAAATCGCAACACTCCGCGACATCCGATTGACCGCCACGATTCTGCCCTCGCGGCGCCTTGATCACCCGCCGTTGTATCTACCTGCGTTCGGCTAGCAATCCTCCGCTCGCTAGCGTTTGGACGTGGCCCCGGTTTCCTCACGGCTGGGGCCCTTATTTTGGAATGGGATAGGGGGGCGAGGGAGGCCGAACGGCTCCGACCTTTGGAATGGCTGGGGATAAGGTCGGGGCCGTTGCCCTTCGGGTTTGGCGCACAGCGCGCAAAGAAAAATCTTAGGTCATCGGGAATAATTCGCACGCCATCGGAGTCTTTCCGAGTTGCGCGGCCGTCCCGTCACCTTGGGCAGTCACGTAGCCCCGGTCCTTTCTCCCCAGCAACCCCAAGGACCGGGGCATCCCGCGCTACGGCGCGGCCCGCCACTGATCTAAGAAACGCTATATTTCATCTAAGCAGCCCTGAAATAACCTAGCTTGCGAGTGCCTCAGAACGGTTCCGTTCCGTTTTGCAGACCTGAACCCGCCCCGGTTGCGTTCCTCCCGCAACCGGGGCTGTGCTCGCAAAAAGCTGTGTTCAGCGCGCGGCTCGCAATTCAGGTTGCCGCCTCAATGGCGAGCGGGATTTGTCCCGGACGGCCCTCGCGGCACTCTGACTTTCCAGCGCCTGCCATCGGTCGACCATGTTCAACCAGAAAGCCTTGTCGGCGGCATTACGCGCCGCTGCGGCAAGGCGACGGCATTCATCAGCACGCCGCCGGAACTGTTCTACACTCACGTTGCGCGCCTTTCGCCGACCGCTCCCTTCTCCGGCGAATTCTAACTCAATCCTCGTGACCCGATTGTTGAATTTTTCGCGAGGCTTCGACTTGGCAACGTCTACTTTTGACTCGGCTCAACGCGCTAGTGATCATCGCGCGCATACCACCTCTGAGCTTGTTCAGGCATGGCAAGCGGGGCGGCTCAACCCTTACGGTTGAGCTGCCATTGCCAACCGGCAAAGCAGTTCGAGCGGACGTTCCTGCTTGATGTCCAGATGACTGCCGGCGACATATCTGCGGCTGTTAGTAACGGCCCTCAGGCGCCGGAGGACTGGGGGCCTTCATCAAAAGCTTGCGGGCAGGGCGTGGCGAAAGGGCCATGTCGCATGCGGCGAAAAACATGATAAGCGGGAAGCACCACGCAAGCATTGGCATAGAAACCTCCTGAACTCGCCTTTCCAGATACGTCGGAGACGTCGACGCGCGGGAATGATGATGCCGGCTTTGGCCGTTGGCGACTACTGGACTTCGGTTCGGTCTTTGGTCCCACTCCCTGAGCACCCGGCTGGCGTCGAAGAAGGAGGCCCCACCGAAGCGGGGCCAGTTCTTAAGGTGGTGCCTCCCGCCCAACAAAATCGATAGGTCGCGGAACCCCGCGCGGGAGACGCCTGCTTAGTGCTGGGCAGGGGCTTAAAGGTTCGATTGGGCATTTATTGTGAGGAGTTCGACACTGTTGAAGCGGCGAAGCAGTTCGCGATCAAAGACCCGAAGCGGTTGATTGGGGTAGGGCAGGCTAAAAAATTCTCAGATCAGCGGGATAACTCCGGCGCGGTCTGGGCCTAATTTGTTTTACGCGTCGGTTCGTCCCCGTCACCTATCTATCACGTAGCCCCGGTCCCCCGCTATCAAGCAAAGGGACCGGGGCTTTTTCACCCTCACGCGGACCATTCGAGGACTAACGGCTCTACTGGCCGGCGACTACTGGACTTCGGGACGGCTGGCCTTTGCGCTATTGCCCCTCAATGAAGCCCATGGCCTGGGGCGGCACTCATTCAGATTGCATTCATGTCGCTTGGATGAAGTTGGGTTGCATGCGCCGGGGTGCTGGCGAGCGGCCCGGACCTGGGGGGAAGGGGGAGGTCCGGGCCTTTGCCCGCGAGGGTAACACGAGCAAGGAACATCTACCTTTCCTTGTGACCCTATTGATATCTATGAGAGTTATAGGGATCGCCTTGATCCCAGGGAGAGCAGAACCCGGTAATCATGCGGTGAGGAGAGCCTATTCCGGTTTCGGGTCGATTTGACTTTGGCGCGCGCCCATCCGCCGCCCGTCACCCGCAGGCCTGACCCGCGGGTCCATTCATTTCGCATAGGTTTTCCAAGATGATGGATGCGCGGGTCAAGCCCGCGCATGACGATCGAATGGATCAAATCGATCGGGATCCGGTCTAGCGCCCGACTTCCCATCTTTTAACAAAGACACCGCAGAATGACTTTGCGCGCCGCGCTCGCATCAGAGGTGCGCCCGAAATGGCAACGAGTGCTTCGGCCTTGCTATGTTCTCCCATTCCTTCCGGGGCAAGTGATATTCCTTGCAACGGAAGAGAAGCGTCCCTGGTGGGGCGTCTGGACTTCAAATTCGACTTCGATCATGACACAGGATACCGCATTGTACCGTGCGGTGCTGATTTTTCTAGCTTTTTTGCTTCCTGCAAAGGCCCTGGTCCGGGCTCGGTTTATCTAATCCCTTCTGGTTGGGTCCAAAATTGGGTCCAAAGAGCCTGCGCAAATCTGCGCAGGCTCTTCCTGGACGACGGGTCCTTACGAGGCGCTCGCTGAGCGCGATCCCGCCTCGCCGCGGATTCGCGTGTTGCTACCGCGGTTGCGATTCCTCCAAAAAAGCGAGGAGCCGCCGCCATCGTGACCGACAAGGGCAGCAAGACTGAATTCACGCGCATAGTCTTTAACTGGCTCGATCAAGCCGAGGCAGATCACGAACTGGCGCCCGCTGCATTCAAGGTCGCTTACGAAATCCGTAAGCATTTCGATTGGGACACTCTGAGGGGATATCGCAGCCTCAAAAATATCTGTCAGAAAACGGGGCTCTGCAAGGGGACCGTTGTGGATGGGCTTCGCGCCCTAGAGGCGCGTAAACATCTTGCGGTTGTCCAAAAAGGCACGGCTGGACGCGGCCATTCGTACGAATACCAGATGGTCCTAAAAGGTCCGAAACCCGGCCAGCTCGGCCGCCAGTTGGCAGACGCGGTTGAGCTGGCGCGTGGACATCGGGCTGATGCGATCGCGACCGGGAAATATCCACACCGTGGGACGCGCGATGCGCCACCAGTCACGCAGCAGCTCCAATAGCTGC
>DATGCX010000015.1:0-13401 GCA_035311445.1 Xanthobacteraceae bacterium
TCCATGTCATGGTGCTCAGCATGTACCTCGTGTCCGGCCTGTCCGGCTCGAAGACCGCCGATGTCGCCGCGGTCGGCTCGGTGATGCGCGACATGCTCCGGAAGGAGGGCTATGACGTCAGTGAAGGTGCGGCGGTGCTCGCGGCCTCCGCCGCCATGGGCGAAACGGTGCCGCCGAGCATCGCCATGCTGGTGCTGGGCTCGATCACCACCCTCTCGATGGCGGCACTGTTCGTCGGCGGCATCATTCCGGCCGCCGTCGTCGCCGCCTGTCTCATGATGCTGATCTGGCTGCGCTCGCGGCACGCTAACGCCCGTGTCTCGCGCCGCGCGCCGCTGCGCGCCGTAACAACGAGCGCCATCGGCGCCGTCCTGCCGCTCCTCATGCCGGTAATCCTGTTTGCCGGCATTCTGTTCGGCATCGCGACGCCCACCGAGGTGTCGTCGTTCGCGGTGGTATACGGGCTGATCCTGTCGTGCCTCATCTACCGCGAGCTCGATCTGGCGACCTTTGTGCGCACCGTGCTCGACAGCGCCATGCTCGCAGGCATGGTGCTGTTCATCCTCGGCGCGGCCTCCGGTTTCTCATGGGCGCTCACCGTCGCCTATCTGCCGCAGCGCCTGGTCGATCTCCTCCACGGCATCCACAACAACGCCGAGCTGTTCGTGCTCGGCTCGATCGTGCTGCTCATCGTAGTCGGCTCGGTGCTGGAAGGGCTCCCTGCCCTCATCATCCTGGCGCCGCTGCTCTTACCGATCGCCGGCGGGATCGGACTCAGCGAACTGCACTACGGCATCGTGCTGCTGATCGCCATGGGAATCGGTGCGTTCCTGCCGCCGGCCGGTGTCGGCTTCTACGTCGCCTGCGCCATCATGCGCACCGACATCGAAGCTGCCTCGCGCGCGATGGTGCCCTATCTCGTGGTTCTGATCATCGCGCTTCTCATCGTCGCATTCGTGCCGTGGTTCACGGTGTCTCTGCCGCACGCGCTCAATCTCGGTGGATGAGCCGATTCCGGTCAGGTGGAACAAGACGTAGGGTGGGCAAAGCGAAGCGTGCCCACCTGGAGCTTGGTGGGCACGCTTCGCTTTGCCCATGCTTGGCGTCGGCGGATGACCATCATCCCCGCAAGATCACGATGTCGAACACCTCCAGACGGGAATCCGGCTCCAGGTCGCGCGCCAGTTCGGGCGGCGGCGGCAGTTCCTTGGCGATCAGCAGTACCCGGGCGTTGGCAGGTGCGTTCAGCAGGAAGGGATCGCGCTGGTTCAGCGATTCGCCGTCGAAGTACATCTGCGTCACCAGCTTGTCGCGGCGGCTCTGCACGATGAAATGAATGTGCGGCGGCCGGATCACGCCCTGGCCGGCCGGATAGGCGCCCGGCTTTATGGTCTTGAAGCGATAGCGGCCTTCCGCGTCCGTCCGCATGACGGCGAAGCCTTCGAAGTTGGGGTCGAGCGGCGCCGGATTGGTGTCGTTCGGATGGGTGTAACGGCCGTGGGTATTGGCCTGCCACGTTTCGATCTTTGCCTGGCGCACCGGCTCGCCGTTGATGTCCAGGACACGGCCCATCACGTTGATCACTTGCCCGGCCGCGCGGTCCGGTTTGCCCGGCAAATGGGTGAGATCACCGCCCGGGTCGGGCATCTTACGGACCGGGTAGAACGGACCGAGGATCTGCTCGGGGGTGCGCTGGCGCGCCTGCGCGAGCGCACGCCGCAGCGGAGAGCATACGCTCATGGCGGCGAAAGCTGACGCGATCTGCAGCACGCTGCGGCGGTGCAGGCTGTCGTTATCGTGCATGGCTGCCCTCCTTGCGGGTACTAAGGCTGCGTTGCTGCCCGAGCCCCTATCATCGACCACTTTGATCGGTTTGACGAGGACGCTTCAACGCGTTCGCGGTTCACCCTTTTGCGATCGGCAGCCGCAGGTGCCGGCAAGGGGAGACGCGTATTCAACGCGGCAACGTTTTTTCAAAACAACTCCAAAACCGACACGCAGGTGCGGCTTCGACGCCGCGCCTCAACGTGCCTGTGCGGCGTTCCATCGCAGGGCGAGCGGCCGAGCTCACCAAAAATTAATTCGCGGGACAGAGGCGCGTAACGTTCGGGCGATTATCCGAGGCCCATGAAAGCGCTGATAACGCCGAATGAGGCGTTGATTACGCCACAGAACTCGGAGAAACAGGTATGACACAACGTAATTACCAACCGGCCGGCACATGCCTCGCATCGCGCCGGATTGCCCTGCTGGCATCCGTTACCGGTATCGGCATCGCGGTGCTGGCAGGCGGAATGGGCCTGCAAACAAAAGCTCCCGCATGGATCTCCCCCGCAGCAGCGGCGGAAACCGCCGCGCAGCCGCGAGGCTTTGCTGACCTTGTCGAAAAGGTGAAGCCCGCCGTCATTTCGGTACGCGTCAAGTTCGATGCGACCGCGCAACGGACGGGCGCGGACCATGACGACGAGATGACGCCGTTCCGGCAGGGTTCGCCATTCGAAAAGTTCTTCCGTCAGTTCGGCTTCGAGGACATGCCGAAGGGCATGCAAAACCGGCAATTCAGAATACCGCAGATGCCGCAGACACCTAGGACTGCCGGCGAAGGCTCCGGCTTCTTCATCTCGGCTGACGGCTATGCGGTGACCAACAACCACGTGGTCAACAATGCCAAGACCGTGCAGGTGATCACTGATGACGGCAAGACCTTCTCGGCGAAGGTCATCGGCACCGACGCAAACACGGATCTCGCGTTAATCAAGGTGGACGGAAACAACTTCCCGTTCGTGAAATTCGCCGATCGTGATCCGCGGATCGGCGACTGGGTCGTGGCGATCGGCAACCCGTTCGGCCTCGGCGGCACCGTCACTGCAGGCGTAGTTTCCGCCCAGGGCCGTGACATCGGCTCCGGCATCAACGACTTCATCCAGATCGATGCCCCGATCAATCGTGGCAATTCCGGCGGCCCGACCTTCGACCTCGACGGCAACGTGATCGGCGTCAACACGGCGATCTACTCCCCGTCCGGTGGCTCCGTCGGGATCGGATTCGATATTCCGGCTGATACCGCGAAAATGGTTGTGGCTCAGCTCAAGGATAAGGGCCACGTCACCCGCGGCTGGATGGGCGTGCAGGTGCAGGCAGTAACAGCAGATATTGCCGACAGCCTCGGCCTGAAGAAGGCGGAAGGCGCGTTGGTCAGCGAGCCGCAATCCGGCAGCCCAGCTGCGAAGGCCGGGATCCTGGCAGGCGATGTCATCTCGGCAGTTGGCGGACATGACGTGAAGGATTCGCACGATCTTGCCCGCAAGATCGGCGCCATGGCGCCCGGAACAGCCGTCAAGCTGTCGATCCTGCGCAAGGGCGAAGCCCAGACCGTATCCATGACGATCGGCGAAGTGCCCAATCAGCGCCAAGCAGAAGCTGGCATCGACCAGCAAGGCTCTGCCGACAACGGCACACCGCGCCTCGGGCTCACGCTTGCCCCCGCAGCTGATGTCGGTGGCGCCGGCAACCAAGGCGTCGCCGTGACGGCGGTCGATCCCGACGGACCGGCCGCGGAGCACGGCATCAAGACCGGAGACGTGATCCTCGATATCGCAGGCAAGACGGTGTCGAAGCCCGAAGACGTGCGCCAGGAGCTTGCGAGCCTGCACAAGGATGGGAAGCACTCGGTGTTGATCCGGGTGAAATCCGGCGATTCCACCAGGTTCATCGCTGTTCCGTTCGCCAAAGCGTGATCCCCGAAGGGGCGGCCCGCCGGCTCTAACGGCGGGCCTGCCCTCGGGGACGGGCCTGGTCGTGGGGACGGTGCTGAGACCGTCCCCACTCCTTTAACCGGATTGCATTGGTATTCTTCGATCCCTTGCACCTTTTCGCAAAACGAGAGGGTGGTGGACGAGATTCGGGATTTGCGGCACGATCCGGATCGCTTCCTGCGACAGGAGTTCCCCATGGCTGCTCGTCTTCGTCACATCGCCATCTCGGTTCCGGACCCGGAAAAAGCCGCTAAATTCTTCGAGGAAGCTTTCGGCATGACGGTGGCGGGCCGCGCGGGCGTCGGGCTTTACGTGAGCGACGGCACCATCAATGTTGCTCTGCTCAAGTTCCCCGGTGAGGTGCCGGGTTTTGCGGCCGGCCACTATGGCCTCATTCATTTCGGCATGTGGGTCGATGATCTCGACGAGGCTGCCAAGAAGGTGGTAGCTGCCGGTGGCTCCTATTACATGGGCCGCGCCGACAACAATCCGAACACCTACTACGAGGTCAAATATAAGGACCCCGATGGCGTCGTCTTCGACCTTACCCATACGGGCTGGGTCGGCGCCGTGAAGGAAGTCGAGCCGGCCGAGAGCGCGATCGCTGCCGAATAGATCTTCTGTGCCACGCCAAATGCCCCCTGCCGTGATCATCGCCGGCGGCGGGCCGGTCGGGCTCATCGCAGCATTGACGCTTAGCCGCGCCAGCATCGCGGTGACGCTGTTTGACCAGGGCGACATCGTCCATTCCGAGCCGCGCGCCGCCACTATCCATCCGGCCACGCTCGACATCCTCGAGGACCTCGGTGTTTACGCGCTGATCGAGCCGCAGGGCATCGTGTGCCCGATCATCAATTATTACGACGGCAAGCTGCTGCTCGCCTCATTCGATCATATGCTATTGAAGGGCGAGACGCGGCATCCCTGGGTATTGCAATGCGAGCAGGACAAGCTCTCGCGCACCCTGTTCGGCATGGCGGTGGCAGTGCCGAACATCACATTCCGGACTGCGACCAAAGTTATCGGCTGCAGCCAGCGCGACGACGCCGCGGAGGTCGTCGTCGAGGACGCCAACGGCCGACAAGAGCGGCACCGGGCGCTTTTTCTCGTCGGCGCCGACGGAGCGCGCAGCACCATTCGCAAAGCGATCGGCGTGGAGTTCCAGGGCTTCACCTATCCGGAACGCTTCATGATTATCGGCACGCCCTATGATTTCGCCGACGACGGTTACGCCTATCGCAATTACATCGCGGACCCGGAGGAGTGGTACAATCTGTTCAAGATATCGTGGCACGGGCCGCCGGGCGTCTACCGCCTCGTCGCGCCGGTGCGCCTGGACGAGCCGCTTAACGGCGACCTCGCGCTCGCGACCGCGCAACGCAAGTTGCAGCGCTTCAACCCGCGCCCACACGACTACGAGATCGTGATCTGCAATTGCTATACGGTGGCCCAGCGCGTTGCCGCGACTTTTCGCAAAGGCCGCGTGCTGCTCGCGGGCGACAGCGCCCATCTCAACAGCCCCATCGGCGCCATGGGCATGAACAGCGGCATCCACGACGCCGTCACTCTCGCCGAGAACCTGATCCGCGTGCTGCACGGGGAGGAAAGCGACGCCGCCCTCGATCGCTATGTGCGCCAGCGGCGGCACGTGGCGACCGCCCACGTACAGACCGCCACCATTGCCAACAAGCAGAACATGGAGCAGCGCGATCCGGTCAAACGCCAGCGCTATCGCGACGAGATGCGTCGCCGCGCCGAAGACCCCGCACTCGCCAAGGCGTTCCTGATGCAGACCGCTCTGATCGACAGCTTGCGGGATGCAGCGCAGATAACATAAACAACTCTGCCTTTCGGTATGAATTTCCCATTAATCGGATATTCGCATTTCGTTTTTGCTGATGAAGACGAGTTCTTTGATCAGGATCAATGCCGAATACTGGCAAAGAGCAATAGTCTTAACATTGAGGCGATAGGCCTTCAGTGAAGAAAAGGAGAAGTACCATGCGCATGACGACACTTGCAATCACGGGTGTCCTCATGGCCTGTGTCGCAGTGCCGGCAGTGGCGGCACCAAAAGCAGGGTCATGGACACCGACATATGCCGCGTGCGAAGACCTCGCGATGAATCGGGGCATTATGGTAACTGAGCGTCGCGGATCGGAAGCGGGACCATCGCCGTTTCGGCAATTCATGGTCGCCTGTTTGGCGGGCAAAGTTGAGGGTAAGCCGGTTGTCACTCCGCGAATTGCAACGGCGCCCCAGATTCCCGGATTGTGGGATAAATGCGATGCTCTCGCGTCCCAACGGGGAGTCGCAGAAAATGAACGCCGTGGCTCAGAGGCGGGACCTTCAGCGTATCGGCAATTCATGGTCGCCTGCCTGACGGGCAAAATAAAGGGTTAGTCAACGAGCGCCTTGGTCGGTTCGTCTGAGCTTAGGGCGTGGAAGCTTAAGCCTAAATAGTCGATCGTCTAGCTCGATTCGGTGCGGCCGCGCGGCGGCCGCACCGAAAACGTTTTGTGGGAAGCGCGCGTTTTCAGTGCAGCTTTCGAAGACTTACGGGCGCGGTGGAGAGGAATTAACAGCGTGCAGCGGACAAAGCCCGGCCTGTGGACCCAGACGTCCGCATTTCGATCGGACATCCCAAAAATTGCCATGATATGCGGGCTGATTTTTGGGTATAATGATTGCACGGGCGAGGAGAAACTGGAGAGAATCAAATGTCTAGGCGAATGCTGGACTTGTCGGTCGCCGCCATGGTGGCGTTGAGCCTTGCGGGTGTTTCGAATGTTGCATCGGCCGCGCCGTTTGCGGACCCGCTCGCGATCAAAAACATTGCCGGAACGAACGTCGAGACGGTGTGGGGCAGAGGTTTCGGCTGGGGCTTCGGAGCCGGACTGCTCGGCGGTGCGATTATCGGCGGGGCGCTGGCCGCGCCCTACTACCACCCGTACTACTACGGCGCTCCATATTACTATCCGCCGGCCGCTTACGGCCCGGGCTACTATCCGGCTCCAGGTTATGGGGGCGACACCGCGGGATATTGCGCGAGTCGTTATCGGTCCTACGATCCGACAACCGGGACATTCCTCGGCCATGATGGGCTGCGCCATCCCTGCCCGTGACCGGACCGATCTCGAACGTAAGGGCCGCCCCAGAGGCGGCCCCTTTTTTGATTTTACAGCGGGGACGGCCCGATGTACTTGCGCTTCACGTCGTGACGTGAACTTCTCCCATTTCCGTTGCTCGCGATCATCGCTTCAAACTCGCGTGTGGCGCAGTCGGTCCGATCGCGGCGCGAATAACGATCTGACGTCCCTCGCGCAACACCAGCAGTTCGGCGATCTCGTCGATCCGCAGGAGCACCATCCTGGTGCGCAGATGTGCCGCATCCTGCACCGGCGCGCTGTCGAATGCCGTGACGACGTCGCCTGATTTGAGGCCGGCGGATTCCGCCGTCGACCCCGCCTCGACTTTGACGATCACGGCGCCTCTTTGCCGGGGCGGCAGCTTCAGGTCCCGCCACAGCTTCGCATTCGTGTCTTCAAGGGTGACCCCGAGCGCGCCGCGGTGGATCCCGCCATATTCCAGAATCTGGTCGACGATGGAGCGCACCATATTCAAGGGAATCGCAAATCCCAGGCCCGGATTGCCTTTGCCGGGGCTGACGAAGGCCGTGTTGATCGCGACCAAACGACCCCGCAGGTCGATGAGCGCGCCTCCGGAATTCCCCGGATAGATTGCCGCGTCGGTCTGAATGAAATCTTCGTACCGCACGATGCCCATGTTGCTGCGATGGAGCCCGCTGACGATTCCCGACGAGACCGTTTGACCGAGCGGCAGAGGATTGCCGATTGCAAATACGGACTCACCAACTTCGAGCGTGTCGGAATCGCCAAGCTGTATCGCCGTCAGGGCCTCGGCTTTCACCTTGACGACTGCCACATCGGTGTCGGGATCGCTGCCCAATTTCATGGCGTCAAGCTCGCGGCCATCGGCCAGCCTGACCGTTATGGTTTCGCCGCGGCTGATCACATGGTGGTTGGTGACGACGAGCCCGGCGTCGGCATCGATCACCACACCGGAACCGGTAGCGATGACGTCGCGGCGCGCAACAGTCGGAACCTTGGGGGCCACCCCCGTTTTTCGACGCGCGTTCGATGCAGCGGTTGCAGACTGCGCGACCCGCCCTCTGGCCTCGACGTCGATGACGGCGGGCAATACCGCCTTGAGAATCGCTGGGAGCGTAAGCGCTGCATCGCTCTGTCCGCCCAATTCGAGCGGCGCGCCGGCATCGGCCGCGCCGCTCGCAGCGACGGCAATTGCGGCACCGAGCCAGATCGCTTTGATGATTCGCACCATGGCGCGTTTCTCCAGTGGTTAAGCGGCACGCTTCCATCACGCGACATGCATAGCGATCATCTCACATGAACAGTATGAGCCACCTCACCAACATCTGATGGCGCGCGGAATTAACCAGTCGGTGCACTTCGCCGATCAACGCTGACGGCACGGCCACCGCGACGAATTGGCGTTTGGTGACGCACATCACATCGCGAATCAGGGCAGCGACTTAAAAGGGGTCGCATGATCCAACTCCAATCAACGGAGATGCGCCATGAGGCTTCTTGCTTACACGCTGATGCTGTGTTGCTGCGCCGCTGCTACTGCTGCCGGGGGCGATTCCCGGGAAATGAATCGCGATCGTCTCATTATCTGCAGTCAGTTTGTAATTGACGATCCGGATTACAGGATGATCCGCGATGCCACGCCACGTTGCTATCGCTTCCCCAACCGGATTCGCGATTGCCATGTCAACCTATGGGACTGGTGCGATCGCTGACGAAAGCAGAAGCGATCCGATTTAAAAGGTATACAAGACGTGAGCTGCCTCTCAGGAAAATTCCCCGGGACACCGTTTCGGGGAATTTTCTTTAAAATCATTTCTCGCGAGCAAAAAATAAAGGATTGGAGCTTCGAATCGGCCTTCTCGTCCGGGCGGCATTGACGACGGGCGGGCCGAACCGTAAGCATGATACCGCGGTGTGATCTTGACCACATCTATTCTGCCCGCATATCGGCTATAGTCCGGCGCATGATTACGACCAAAGACATTCCGCCCACGCTTCGCGATGCCGATAAGCGTGCGGTGCTGCAGAATAATTATCTGTTCAGCAAGCTCTGCGCGAAGCATATCGACCGCCTCGCGGCCTGTATCGTCGGAAAATCGGTTCGGCGCGGAACCAGCATTTTCGCCAAGGGTGATCCTGGTTCGAGCCTGTTTGCGATCTCCCAGGGGACAGTGAAAATCATCGTACCATCGGCTGATGGTCACGATACGGAGTTCAACCGGATCGACAAGGGCGACATATTCGGGGAGATCGCCCTGCTCGACGGCCGACCGCGAACGGCAGACGCGGTGGCGATCACGGATTGCGAACTGTTCGTCATCGAGCGACGGGATTTCCTGCCGTTGATTCGGGAGGAGCCGGAGATTGCGCTCAAGCTGATCGAGATCTTGTGCGTAAGGCTGCGGCAGACCACCGAGCAGGTCGAAAATTTGATGTTTCTTCATCTGCCCGGTCGGCTTGCCAAGGCGCTCCTGCGCCACTCCAAAGATGACGGAAGTGAGCGAAAAGTGGTCGTCACCCAGAAGGACCTCGGCAACATCATCGGCATGTCGCGAGAGAGCACAAACCGGCAATTGCGGATTTGGGAAGAGCAAAAATGGGTCCGCCTCGAACGGGGCGCCATTGTCATCCTGTCACCGAAGGAACTCGACCGGATTGCCGAAAGCGATACTGAAGGCGGCTAGGATTCCGGTCCTCGTAGTGCGGTCCCGTTCGGGCCTCAACCGCTGTGCGAAAACAAAAAACCCCGTCGCGCGGCAACGCACCAGAAATTGCGCCAATACTGTGATGTGGATCACACTCGCTTCGCCCGACAACCAGTTACGATCCGCCAGGTCACAAAGATGGATCGGCGGCCATGTGCACCTCATGGGTGGTCACTTCAAATGCCAAACGGAATAGACGTGTCGACGACGCGGTCCTGATGAGGCGGATCGCCGCCGGAGACAGAACCGCGATGCACATGCTGTTTTCGAAGCACTACGTTTCGGTCTATCGGTTCGTGTTGCCTCGGTTGTGGGACAAAACTCTGGCCGAGGACGTGACCAGCGAGGTGTTCCTTGAGGTCTGGCGCCAGGCCGGCCGGTTCGAAGGCCGCTCGGCGGTCCTCACCTGGATCCTGGCGATCGCGCGCCACAAGGCTTTCTCGGTTCGCCCCCGCCTCGATCAATTGCCATTTGACGAAAGCGGGGCAGAGGCGATCCGGGATAGTGCCGACGCCCCGGACACGATCCTGCAAACGCGCGATCGCAACAGATTACTGCGCAAATGCGTGACCAGGCTGTCGGCGCAGCATCGCGAAATCATCGACCTCGTCTATTATCAGGAACAATCCGTTGAAGCGGTCGCTACAATTCTTGGGATTCCCAGGAACACCGCGAAGACGCGGATGTTCTATGCACGCCGGCGGCTGGCTGATGAGTTGAAAAGATTTGGAGACGACTACGCCTCGATTTGAGGCGCTGCGGCTGAGAGCCCAATGCAGCCGTAGCCCGGATCAAGCGCCAGCAAAACCCGGGAGAGGCGATGCGATGTGAAAGGGCGATCCCGGATTTCGATGCGCTCAATCCGGCCTACTTGCTGTCCTCAGGTGGCGAGCGAGACCGGCTTTCTCTGATCACCGATCGGGCGCCCCTCGCCGCTTATCCTCCGGAGAAATGGCCCCACCCGCGCATCGCCACACTTGGCGACGTTGAATCGCAGATATGGCGAGTTCTCCAGGTTTGGCCTGAACACCGCGCCGGGCGCTAGAACAATCCCATGCTTGCGGGCTTCGGCCATCAGGGTTTCGGAGTCCGGGATATGGGGAAAGCGCGCCCACAGGAAGTGGCCGCCGGCGGGCTCGCAGAATACCGTCATGCCGGCGCCCGCCAGCAGGTCCAGCGCGGCACTGCGCGCCTGTGCAATGCGAACGCGCAGGCGCTTCAGGAATTTGCGATGGTGGCCCTCGACCAGCAGCCGGTGGACGAGCGTTTCACTGAATTGCGATGAGGTGATGCACGACAGCACCTTGAGATTGGCAATCGCATCCGCGATCGGCGGCGACGCCACCGCAAAACCGACCCGCAGGCTGCCGGACAGCGTTTTCGAGAAGCTTCGCACATAGATGACATGATTGAGCTGGTCGAGCGTCGCCAGCCGCGCGCCGGGACCGCCGATGTCGCCATAGGTGTCGTCCTCGATGATGGTGAAGTCGAATTCTTCCGCAGCCTGGAGCACGCGATGCATTACCGATGGACTCATGTCGGTCCCGGTCGGATTCTGCGTTCGGGTCTGAGTGAAGAACGCCTTCGGCCGGTGCCGCGTGAGAAGCTGCTGCATCGCAACGATATCCGGCCCATCGACATTGCGGGGCACGCCCACCAGCCGAATGCCGCTTTGCCGCAGAAAGCCGAACAAATTGTAATAGCCGGGATCATCGACGAATGCAGTGTCACCGGCACTCAGCAGGTAGCGGGTCACGAACTCAAGGGCTTGGCTGGTGCCGCAAGTGAGCACGATCTGGTCGGCCGTCGCCGTAATGCCGATCTCCGCAAGTTTGATTTGCAATTGCTGGCGCAGCGGCAGGTAGCCCAGTGGCTGCCCATAATGCAGCAGATGCCCGCCGGGTTCTTGGCCGAGCGCGCGCACAACGCGCTCGATTCCTTGGGAATCGAGCCACTCGTCGGGCAGCCAGGGCCCCCCGACCTCGAGCATGTCGCTGCTGTCTTCAAGGCCCTGACGGATCAGCCAGGCGACGTCGTAGATGGGGCGCCGGCCTCCGCCCTCCGGATTGCGGGCGCCCATTGTCCGTACGGCCACGTAAAATCCGGAACCGGGGCGAGATTCGAGGTAACCCGCGGCCACCAGGCGGGCATAAACGTCAACTGCGCTGTGGCGGCTTATGCGCCGATGGCGGGCCAAGTCGCGGATCGAGGGAACGCGTGCGCCCGGCGGCAGCTTGCGCGTGTCGACGTCGCGTTGCATCGCAGCAACGATTTGCTCGACGGCTGGTGTTGCCTGCCTAAACGTGGGGTTTGCGCCCTTCGAGCTTGGTGCATTGGTGTTCGGCGCAAATGACATGCCGATTTCAACCTTCGAGTCGCGTCCGCCAGATCGCTCTCGATTCGACAGAACTGTACCGATACACTTTCAGATACAGTTCTGACAGTCCAAATGTCAACTGTCTGAGTGTCATGTGACATCCGGCCGGCTGTCAAGCTCACGGAGAAAGGGCAACCCGCGGGACGCACGGATCATCGTCCTGTGCCGCCGTCACGGACTCCTTCGTCTTTGCGAGTTCATATTTTGCGAGTTCGTCTTGCGCGGCTCACGGCAGGCTGAAGGCCATCAATTCTCCGAGGGGGCCACCACCCATGCCGCCCGGCAGAAGCGAGCCGCCGCCGACAAACAGCGTCTTGCCGTCACTGGCCGCGCCGGCGGCGTGGCGGCCCTGCGGCATCGGGGCGAGCGTGCGCCACGTATTGGCCTTGGCCTCGAAACCTTCGTTTTCCGTAAACGTTCGCTTCTCTTGCGGGAACTCACCGCCGAGCACAACGGCCATGCCCTTGTAGAAGGTATAGGCGAGACCGCTGCGGGCGGTCGGCAGCGGCGGCCCCGATGTCCACGTGTTGGTGGCCGGATCGTAAATGTCATGCACGTCGGTGCGGTCGGCGGAGGTCGTGAAGCGACCTCCGATGGCGTGGATTTTGCCGTCGATCGCAACGACTGCCATGTGATCACGCGCCTTCGGCAGTGGCGCGAGCGCCGTCCATGTGTTGGTCGCGGGATCATAGACCTCGTTGGTATCGACCGTGGTGCCTGCCGGGTTGCGTCCGCCGATCGCATACACCTTGCCGTTAAGCGCCGCGACGCCGACGGCGCCGCGGCCCGCCTTCATCGGAGCAAGTGCGCGCCAGGAATCGTTCGCCGGATCATATTCGAACACCAGCGGCTGGCCGTCCCGGTGGACCGAAGCGACGAAGCCGCCGACCGTTATGATCTTGCCGTTCACCACCGCGACTCCCATGTGGTCGAGGCCGCGCGGCATCGGATAGCGCACCCGCCACTTGTCGGTCGCGATGTCGTATTCCTCGTTGTGCGGGACCGAGGTGCCGTTGATCGAGCCGCCCACCGCGTAGACCTTGCCGCCAACCTCCGCGAGCGACACCTCGGAGCGGGCCGTGATCATCGGCGCCTTCTGGGTCCAATGGCCTGCCCCGCCGCCCGGCGCTGCGGTCTGCCCGTGCACCAACAGCGGGACGCCGGCGATTGCAACGACGAAAGCGCACAAGGCGGCACGTTGGACTGTTCTCATGACGAATTCCTCCAGGTGGTTCGCCGCAGTCTAAAGCGCATCTCGATCGCTTTGAATTACTTTAGCGCATGAGGGCGTCACCCTCCCCCTTGTGGCTGATCTATGCACATTTCTTCCCGAGGGTATAACCGTGCCAGATACGGTCGAATTCGGCGAGGCCGCGGCGCATGGTAAGGGCGCCGGGCGGGCATTCGGACTTGCTGGAGCTTTTCCAGCCACC
>DATGCX010000016.1:0-14305 GCA_035311445.1 Xanthobacteraceae bacterium
AATCTGGACTTCTATTATGGGGATAACAGGGCGCTCAAATCCGTCAACGTGCCGCTCTATGATCGCAGAGTTAGCGCCTTCATCGGTCCGTCGGGGTGCGGAAAATCGACGCTGCTGCGCGTTCTCAACCGCATCTATAGCCTCTATCCGCATCAGCGGGCGGAGGGCGAGGTGCTGCTTGACAACGGAAATATCCTGGATCCAGGGCAGGATCTCAACCTCCTCCGCGCTCGCATCGGCATGGTGTTTCAGAAGCCGACGCCATTTCCGATGTCGATCTACGAAAACGTCGCATTCGGGGTGCGCCTATTCGAGCGCCTGGCACGCGCCGAAATCGATGAGCGGGTTGAATCGGCGTTACGACGCGCCGCAATCTGGGACGAGGTCAAGGACAAGCTGGAGGCGAACGGGCTCAGCCTGTCGGGCGGTCAGCAGCAGCGATTATGCATTGCCCGTACCGTCGCGTTGAGGCCTGAAGTCATCCTGCTCGATGAGCCGTGTTCAGCGCTCGACCCAATCTCCACCGCCAAGATCGAAGAACTGATCGACGAGTTGAAGGACGACTACACGATCGTGATCGTCACTCACAACATGCAGCAAGCCGCCCGCGTGTCCGACTATACAGCATTCATGTACCTCGGCGAGCTGGTCGAATTCGACACCACCGGCAAGATGTTCACAACACCTGGCGACCGGCGCACCCAGGACTACATCACGGGCCGCTTTGGCTGACCTGCGGGTGACCACGAAGGGCGGCACAGGAAATGGCGATCATGATGGAGCACACGATCAAGGCATTCGATACCGACCTTCAGGAGTTGGCGCGGATGATTGCCGAGATGGGCGGCCTTGCTGAGCGCCAGATCGGCGATGCGTTGGATGCGCTCAACCGGCGCGACGCGGAGCTTGCGCGTAGCGCCGTCGCGGCCGACGCGAGGATAGACGCCTTGCAGCGCGAGATCGAAGAAAAAGCCATTCTGACGATTGCTCGGCGTCAGCCGATGGCCATGGATCTGCGTGATATCGTCAGCTCGCTGCGGGTCTCCAGTGACCTCGAGCGTATCGGCGACCTTGCTAAAAATATCGCCAAGCGGGTCGAAGTTGTAGGCAGCGAGTTGAATTTGCAGAAAGTCCTGCGCGGGGTCGAACACATGACCGAGCTCGTGCTGACCCAGATCAAAGACGTGCTCGACGCCTATGCCAGGCGCGACGTTGCTAAAGCAGTGCAGGTTTGGCGCGGCGATGAAGAAGTCGATGCGGTGAACAACTCGCTGTTCCGCGAACTCCTCACCTACATGATGGAGGATCCGCGCAACATCAGCGTATGCATCCATCTGCTGTTCTGTGCAAAGAACATCGAGCGTATTGGCGACCACGCCACCAACATCGCGGAGACCATTTACTACATGGTCGAAGGCCAAACGCTCGCCGATGAACGCCCCAAGGGAGACACCACCAGCACCACCAATATTCCTTACCGGAATGAACGGTGACCAGCCATCGCGAGGGAACATCATGACGGCCCGCATCCTGATCATCGAGGACGAGGAACCACTGACGCTCCTGCTTCGCTATAATCTCGAAGCGGAAGGCTATGCTGTTGATTCCGCCGTTCGGGGCGATGAAGCCGATCTCAAGCTCAAGGAGCATGCTCCTGATCTCGCCGTGATCGACTGGATGCTGCCCGGCCTGTCAGGAATCGAATTGATCAGACGACTGCGTGCCCGGCCGGAAACCCAGGCCTTGCCCATCATCATGCTCACGGCGCGTGGCGAGGAGACCGAACGCGTGCGCGGCCTTGCGACCGGCGCCGACGATTACATCGTCAAGCCGTTTTCAGTGCCGGAATTACTGGCGCGCATCCGCGCGCTGCTGCGGCGTGCGAAGCCGGAGCGCGTCGCGGGCGTGCTGGAGGCCGGTGATATCGAGCTTGATCGTGAGAAAAAACGCGTTGCCCGCGCCGGCCGCGATGTTCCCCTGGGGCCGACCGAATTCCGCCTGCTCGAGTTCCTGATGGAGAATCCCGGACGGGTCTTTTCGCGTGAGCAATTGCTCGATCGCGTTTGGGGCCGCGACGTCTATATCGACGAGCGCACCGTGGACGTCCACGTCGGACGCCTGCGCAAGGCGCTCAACCGCGGGCGCGCCATCGATCCGATCCGCACGGTTCGCGGCGCCGGCTACGCCCTCAACGACCGCTTCGTCAAAAGCCCCTGATCCCTGGCGCCTCGCTCATCCGCGGACGACGCGCCGGTCACGACGGCGATCGGCCGCCGGCTGATAGGCAATGCGGGAATGGTATCCACAATAGGGCAGGCCCTCGATGGTCTTGCCGCCGCAGAAGAAGAAATCCGGCGAGCTCGGATCGCCGATCGGCCAGCGGCATTTGCTTTCGGTCAATTCGAGGATCGAGCAGCGTTGCCCTATCGGGACGATGTTCTCGATCAACTCGGGCTCTGGCTCAAGCTCCGTCTCATAAGAATGCAGCGGCGCCAGCGCGGTGTTGCCACGGATACCGGGGCGCGCAATTCGCACCATCTGCCCGTGGGCCCGGGGCTTGCGTTGGCGCGGGACCGATGCCGACGGGCTCTTGGCGCGCCCCGACAGCCCGAGCCGATGCACCTTTCCGATCACTGAGTTGCGGGAAATGCCGCCGAGCTCAGCCGCAATCTGGCTCGCCGACAAGCCTTCGCCCCACAGCTTCTTTAGGAGTTCCACACGATCGTCGGTCCAGTTCATGTTTACCGTCCCTGGTACTCGGACAGTCGCTCGACAGAATCCGGACCTCCCCGCCGGTCAACCCAAGGGCCGCCGCCGGCAACGCGTCACTCCGAAACTGAAGAAAAGACCGCCCGCCGAACACCCGTCGAACGAGATATCGTATCAACGTAGGGTGACGCTACTATATGAAGTAACTCATGCGCAAGAGTCCGCACCCGGCGTCTTCCACATCTTCAATGCTCCATCGGGCTTGAATCGGGCAGTCATCCACAACAGATGTCTGAAGGCGGCCGCCGGAGGGCTTGTTACCTAGCGCCGTGCCTCCCAAAACGCGCGCTTTGCCTACGTCCAGTCGTGTATCGGGTCGTGTTGACAGACGGCGCGCTCACAATACAATGTGTTTGGTGCCGCCCCGAGAGGCGGCACATTTCATTTTTGCCCACTCCGTCGTGATAACCCACGACCCAACGAATGAGCGCGTTGTGACTTCGCACCTATTGCCGACCTATGCGCGCGTTGATCTCGCCTTCGAGCGAGGTGAAGGCCCGTGGCTGTTCGCGACTGACGGCGAGCGCTACCTCGATTTCACCGCTGGTGTGGCGGTCAATGGACTTGGCCATGCCCATCCGCGCCTCGTCGAAGCGCTGAATGCCCAAGCCAAAAAGGTTTGGCACGTGTCGAACCTGTTCCAGATTCCAGAGGCCGAGCGGCTGGCCGAACGTTTGTGCGCCGAGACCTTCGCAGACCTGGTTTTCTTCAGCAATTCCGGCGCGGAAGCGATGGAGTGCTGCATCAAGGTGGCGCGTAAATACCACTACGCATCCGGACGACCGGAACGCAGTCGCTTCATCACCTTCGAGGGCGCTTTTCACGGACGCACCCTGGCGACGCTCGCAGCCGGGGGGCAGAATAAATATCTGGAAGGTTTCGGTCCGATCGTGGAAGGTTTCGATCAGCTGCCATTTGCCGACCTAGATGCTGTCAGGAAGGCGGTCGGGCCGGAAACCGCTGCGATCCTGATCGAGCCGATCCAGGGTGAGGGCGGCGTTAGGGCGGCGCCGACAATGTTCCTGCGCGGTCTGCGCGAACTGTGCGATCGGCACGGCCTCTTGCTGGTATTCGACGAAGTCCAGACCGGCATCGGGCGAACCGGTAGCTTCTTCGCCTACCAGCGCTGTGGCGTGGTGCCCGACGTTATGGGCATCGCCAAGTCGATCGGCGGCGGTTTTCCGCTTGGGGCTTGCCTGGTCACTGCAGAAGCCGGCAAGGGAATGACGGCCGGCACGCATGGCTCGACCTTCGGCGCCAATCCATTGGCAATGGCGGTTGGCAATGCGGTACTCGATGTGGTGCTGGATGCGGGGTTCCTCGAAAACGTTCGCCGCAGCGCGATCCTGTTCCGCCAGCGTCTCGCCGAGATCAGGGACCGTCATCCCAGCGTCGTCACCGACGTGCGCGGCGAAGGTCTATTACTCGGCCTCGTAGCGGCCTGTCCGAACAGCGAACTGGTCGAAGCGATGCGCGCCGAGAAGCTCCTTGCCGTCGCGGCTGGAGATAATGTGGTGCGGCTGCTGCCTCCGCTGATTATCGAAGAGCCGGATATTGCCGATGCAATCAGCCGTATCGAGCGCGCTGCTGGGCGGATCGAGCGCATGCAACGCGACAAGCAGCAGGCTGACAAAGAGGCCGCCCAGGTGAATTCGTGAGCGCCCAGCCCCGCCATTTCCTCGATCTGATCGATATTGCGCCAAGTGAACTTCGCGCCATTATCGAGGACAGCCGTGCTATGAAACAGCGCGGTCGCGGCCCTGCCGACCAGGCAGTCGCCGGCAAGGTGCTGGCAATGATCTTCGACAAACCGTCGACCCGGACCCGGGTATCTTTCGACGTCGCGATGCGCCAGCTCGGCGGCCAGACAACGGTGTTAACCGGTCAGGAAATGCAGCTCGGACGCGGAGAGACGATCGCCGACACGGCGCGCGTGCTGTCACGCTATGTTGATGCCATCATGATTCGCACGCTGGATCATGAAATGCTGGTGGAACTTGCGCGCCATGCCACCGTTCCGGTGATCAACGGGCTGACGCGGCGCTCCCACCCGTGCCAGATCATGGCGGACGTGATGACGTTCGAGGAGCACCGCGGCTCAATCCGGGGACGCAAGGTGGCGTGGACCGGGGACACCAACAACGTGCTCACATCGTGGATGCATGCGGCGCGCCAATTCGAGTTCAAACTCGCGATCGCGACCCCGCCGGAACTGGCGCCCAAAAAACCCCTGCTCGACTGGATAAAATCGTCGGGCGGCGATATTCGCATTGGGTACGATGCCGAACATGCCGTCGCCCACGCCGACTGCGTGGTTACCGATACCTGGGTATCGATGGGGGATCGTGGCGGTGAGCGCCGGCACAATCTGCTCAAGCCTTACCAAGTCAACGCGCAGCTGATGAAAAAAGCAAAGCCCGAAGCCATTTTCATGCACTGCCTGCCCGCCCATCGGGGGGAGGAAGTCACCGACGAGGTCATCGATGGTCCGCAGTCGGTGGTATTCGATGAGGCCGAGAATCGCCTTCATGCCCAGAAGGGTATCCTGGTCTGGTGCCTCAATGCGGGTCGGCAATGAAGCGCTTGGAGGTCACCTCGCGTGCGCCTGCCGATGAGGTGACCGACGACACCGTCCTGCCGTTTGAGGTCGCCACGCTTGATCTGCGGGGGCGCGTGGTTAGGCTCGGGCCGGTGCTCGACGACATCCTGGGCCGCCACAAATATCCATCGGCGATTTCCAAGCTGCTCGGGGAAGCCATCGTTCTGACGGTGCTGCTCGGCTCCTCGCTCAAATTCGACGGCCGTTTCATCCTACAGACCAAGACGGACGGCCCCGTGCGCATGCTTGTGGTCGATTATCGCAGCCCCGGAAAGGTGCGGGCCTGCGCTCAATTCGATCCGTCGGCTGTCGCCGCCGTGCAAGGGAAATCGGCGACGGTCCTCACGGGTCATCTGTTAGGGCGTGGCCATCTTGCCATGACGATCGATCAGGGCGCGGACATGAACCGCTACCAAGGTCTTGTGGCGCTTGTGGGCGGCACTCTTGAAGAGGCCGCCCACGAATACTTCCTGCGCTCCGAGCAGATTCCCACCAAGGTTCGGCTGGCGGTCGCCGAGGAGTTGCGGGCCGGCACCGGCGGCCCGCGTCACCGTTGGCGTGCCGGCGGCATGCTGCTCCAGTTTCTGCCCAAGAAGGCCGAGCGCATGCGCAGACCCGATCTCGACCCCGGAGATGCCCCGGAAGGCACGCCTCCCCACTTGGTTCCGGCAGATGACGCGTGGATCGAAGGTCAAAATCTGATCGGCACCGTTGAAGACATCGAGCTGATCGATCCTGATCTGTCGAGCGAGCGATTGTTATACCGGCTTTTCCATGAGCACGGCGTACGGGTATTCAAGTCTTCCAGCATCGAGGCAAAATGCTCGTGCTCACGCGAGAGCGTAGCCAATATGCTGAAAAGCTTTTCCAGTGCCGACCGCGACCATATGGTCCAAGATGGTGTGATCTCGGTCACCTGCGAATTCTGCAACTCCAAATACGTATTCGCGCCCGCCGAAGTGGCAGTCGCGGAAGAAGGGTGAACACCGGACCGGCTTCGCGTCTCGCGACCGGTCCTTCCCGACGCGTTGTGATCGTGACGCTTGGCGTCGCGCAGATTTTGGTGTGGAGTTCTTCCTACTATTTGCTCGCCGTGCTTGGCAGGCGGATTGCCGCTGATACCGGGTGGTCATTGTCCATCGTGGTCGGCCTGTCGCTCGGGCTGCTTGGGGCGGCGCGCGCAGTCGAGATGACGTTCGGGGGCCGCTACCATCCGATCTGGACTCTTACGGCCGCGAAGGGTCTCGTCAGCGTTGCCGTGGTGTTGCTGGTTGCCGGAACTCCGCTCGTTTGGCTGGCGGTGATCACCTACGGGGCTGGCAATGGACTTTGGTCGATCGCGCGAGGAGCGATGCCGCTCGCCTTGTTCGGGCCATCAGGCTACGCGACGCTCATCAGTCGTTTCGCCCTGTTTGGCCTGCTGGCTCAGGCCATGTCACCCTCTATTGCGGCGGTGGTGCTCGATCGCTTTGGCTCGGACACGGTATTGTCGATGCTCGCCCTGATGGCGCAGGTGAACGCCGGCGTCACGGCCACGCTCTGGGTTCTTCTGACACGAGCGAAACGATCCGGCCAGTCATGATAACCCCTCTTACGCAATTAATTACCATCCGGGCAGGCGTCGCTTCATCAAACGGCAAGTTTGGAGCTATGAGAGTCTTGGATCTATGCTCGAATCGAGTGCGTACCTAATTGATCGTGCGCTTTGCCTCCGGGCTGTCCAGGGAAAACGCCGGGATGTCAATTTCGAAGTGCTCGCCATCCAGCGTAACCATCCCGTAGGTGCCTACCATGAACCCTGACGGGGTTGGCAGCGGGACGCCGCTGGTGTAGGCGAACGATGCTCCGGGTTTGAGCACGGGTTCCTCTCCGACGACGCCGGCACCGCGTACTTCCTGCGTTTGCCCGACGCCGTTGGTGATGCGCCAGTGACGGGTCTTAAGCTGAACTGTGGTATCGCCACGGTTGCTGATTTCGATCGTATAGGCCCAGAAGTAACGACCCTCTTCGGACGACGAGCGCTCCGGCAGGAAGCGCGGTGATACCGTTACCGCAATATTGCGTGTTACTGCCTGGTACATGGCGCCCTCGTCCACAAAACGTCCAAATGCTCGGGTTGCTGAAGTCAAACAAAATTCATCGGCCTGAGGCAACCGCCATGCGGCGGCGGAAACCATATTATCTCATACTATCGTCGTATTGTGCCGAGCCCAAATCGTCCTCTTGCGTGATTGGGTCAGTAGTCGCACCTGTGGACCGATTTGCTCGTAAGTGGTCTCGTTGCCGCCCGTTGAAGGAAGCGTGATGTTGTTACCGAAACCTGGCGAACGTGACTTGCGGCTGGATTTGTTCCGCGGACTCGCGTTGTGGCTCATTTTTCTCGATCACATCCCCTCTAACATCGTGAACTGGGTCACCATCCGGAACTATGGATTTTCCGACGCCACTGAAATCTTCGTTTTCATTTCCGGCTATACGGCAGCGTTCGTGTACGGCCGCGCGATGCGCGAGCATGGTACTCTTGTGGCGGGCGCTCGCATCCTCAAACGGACATGGCAAGTTTACGTTGCGCACATCTTCCTGTTTGCGATCTACACCGCAGAGATTTCCTACGTTGCTCACAGTTTCGAGAATCCGCTTTACGGCGAGGAAATGGGCATCTTCGATTTTCTTCAGCAGCCCGACATCACATTGGCTCAAGCGATGCTGCTGAAATTCAAGCCTGCCAACATGGATGTGCTGCCGCTTTACATTGTGCTGCTGGCCGGCTTTCCGCCGATGTTGTGGCTACTGCTGCGCCTGCCCGCGGTTGCCCTCGGGGCTTCAGCGCTGCTTTACGCGCTCACCTTGTATTTCGAATGGAACATTCCGGCCTACCCGGCGGGCAATTGGGTTTTCAATCCGTTCGCGTGGCAGATGCTGTTCGTGTTTGGCGCCTGGTGCGCCCTCGGGGGGGCCAAGAAGCTATCGGTTGTGATCCTTTCCCCGATCACGGCCGCGCTAGCGATTCTGTTCCTCGTCTTCGCATTTTTTATCGTGCTGACCTGGTACATACCGGGCCTCGACGCGTTGGTACCCCGACGGTTGGAAGAATGGATGTATCCGATCGACAAGACCAACCTGGGTCCGCTTCGGGTTGCCCATTTCCTAAGCTTGGCGGTGCTGACTGTCCGAATGGTACCCAGTGACTGGCCCTGGTTACGGTCCTTGTGGCTGCGGCCGGCCATTCTGTGCGGCCAGCATTCCCTGGAAATCTTCTGTCTGGGGGTATTCCTGTCGTTTGCTGCCCACTTTGCCATGGTGGAGATCAACCCAGGCGTGAGTATGCAAGTTGGTACTAGCTTATTGGGTATCCTCTTAATGATTGCGACAGCCAGCCTCATTTCGTGGTACAAACGCATAGAAGGACGAAGTCCTCGATCACGACCTGGTCCACCAGGCGCCACCCTCGTGGGAGGAGGGGTATGAAACCGATCGTCGTTGCACTACTGTGCCTTTTGACCGGTAGTGCGGCTGTCGCCAAGGAGGGCAATGAGTGCATCACCGCCGCAGGCTCGACTTCGCCGGATTTTGGCCTACCTCATGTGGCCCAGGCAATTGCCAAGAAAAAGCTTAATATTGCAGTTGTCGGCAGTGCGTCTTCGGAACTTAGCGGTCCGGCCGGAACAAACATTGCCTATCCGACCCGGCTGGAAGAGACATTGCGCAGCCTTCTGCCCGGCGTAGCCGTCAAGGTCACCACTTATGCGCGGCCCAGAGAGGTCGCGTCGGAGATGGAAGCGAAACTTCCGCGCATCATCTCGGAAGCGAAGCCCGCACTGGTGATCTGGCAGACCGGTACGGCGGACGCCATCCGCGGCATCGATCCGGAGGAGTTCCGCGTTTCTCTCGATGACGGGGTCGACAAGATCCGCGCGGCTGACGCCGATGTGGTGTTCATGAACATGCAGTACAGTCCGCGTACCGAGGCAATGCTGGCGGTCACGGCATACGCCGATGCAATGCGGATTATTGCGTTGAAGCGGGAGGCAGTCCTGTTCGATCGTTTTACGATCATGAAGCGCTGGAACGAGAGCGGCGTATTCGATCTTTATGGGGCAACCCGCACAACCAATGTGGCCGAACGGGTGCATGACTGCCTGGGGCGACTGCTGGCCGATGTTGTGGTCACGGGAGCAAAACTGGCGCCCCCCGCCGATAAAGGAACACAATAAATTATGCCTATCTCGTTCCGAATTTCCGCCCTAGTCGCCATTGCGATACTGATTCCTCTCCTGGTGTGGAAGCCGGCGCGCGGCTACGCTGACGGGCCCCCCACATATGAGTGTCGCGACAACGCCAAGTTGGCGCGGCTTTCCGCGCCGCTGGCGCGCATGCAGCGGCTCCTCGCTGCGGGGCGGCCGGTGACCATCATGGCGCTCGGTTCGTCATCGACGGCCGGCGCCGGCGCTAGCGCTCCTTCAGCATCCTACCCGAGCCGTCTTGAAACCGAATTGCGAGCGCGGTTCCCGGGACTCACGATCACTGTGACAAACCGCGGCGTAAACGGCGAGGAAGTCGGCGACATGCTGGCGCGTTTCGGTCAAGCCGTCGCCGACGATAAGCCCGACGTGGTCCTCTGGCAGGTCGGCACCAACGCCGTCCTGCGCAACAATCCGCTTGGCCAGATCGACCAACGCCTCCAGGACGGCCTCGCACGGATGAAGATGCTTGGTACCGACGTAGTTCTGATCGATCCGCAATTCGCCCCGAAGGTCATCGTAAAGCCCGACGCGGAAGGCATGGTGAAGGTGATCGCCGCAGAGGCGACCACCCGCGGCGTTGACCTGTTTCCACGCTTCGCCGTTATGCGGGATTGGCACGAGGTGCAGGCCATCCCGTTCGAGGCGTTCCTGTCGCCGGATCTGCTTCACATGAACGACTGGGGCTATGCCTGCTTAGCCAAGCTGCTCGGCAGCGCCATGGCGGAGGCCGCCACCCGCCCGGTCGCGGCCGCCGTGATGATTAAGTCCAAGTAACCAGTCACACTTTCTCCAGCGCCATCGTCAGGTCGGCCGCAATATCGTCAGCGTGCTCGAGCCCGACCGACAGTCGCACCAGCCCATCACTGATGCCGAGTTCGGCACGGGCTGCGGGTGTCAGGCGCTGATGCGTCGTGGTGGCCGGATGGGTGATCAGGCTCTTTGCATCGCCGAGATTGTTGGTGATATGGACGAGCTTGAGGGCATTGAGAAAATGGAACGCACCTTGCTTTCCCCCCGCTACCTCAAAAGCGACCAGATTGGAGCCGCCGCGCATCTGCTTGTTGACGGTTGCGGCTTGCGGGTGGTCAGCCCGCCCCGGATAGATAAGCCGCGTGATCTTGGGATGACGGGCCAGCAGGTCCGCGACTGCCGCGGCGTTCTGGGTCTGCCGTGCAATGCGCAGCGGCAGGGTCTCTAGTCCCTTGAGCAAGACCCAGGCGTTGAACGGCGACATCGCAGGCCCGGTCTGGCGGAGCAGATTGTGGATGTTGTCCTGAATGAACTTTTCCGATCCCAAGATGATGCCGCCGAGGCAGCGGCCCTGGCCGTCAATATGCTTGGTAGCCGAATAGACAACGCAATCGGCTCCGAGCGTGAGTGGCGATTGGTATATCGGGGTCGCGAATACGTTATCGACCACAAGCCGCGCTCCGGCATCGTGGGCGATCTCCGCAATGGCCCCGATATCGAGTACATCGAGCGTCGGATTGGTCGGGCTTTCCAGAAAAAACACCTTGGTGTTCGGCCGGACCGCGCGCCGCCACGCATCGAGATCAAGCCCATCGACGAGCGTCGAGGCGACGCCGAACCGAGGGAGAAAATCCTCCACCACCCAGCGGCAGGAGCCGAACAGCGCCTTGGCCGCGACGACGTGATCTCCCGCCTTTACCTGGCCGATCACGGCATTGTGCACGGCCGCCATGCCGGTCGCGGTGGCGCGCGCGGCTTCAGCGCCCTCGAACGCGGCCATGCGCATTTCGAACATGTGCACGGTCGGATTCGAAAAACGCGAATACTGGTAACCCGGATCGGTCCCGACAAAGCGCGCCTCGCACTGTTCGGCGCTGTCATAGACAAAGCCCTGGGTGAGAAACAGCGCCTCCGAGGTTTCACCGAACTGCGAGCGCAGCGTACCGGCATGAATAAGGCGCGTGTCGGGATGCAGGTTGCGGGATACGGACATCCGGGCCTCCTTTGGCCAACAAAAAACCCGGCCGAGGGAACCATTCCCAATGGCCGGGTACGCATCCCCGGCCTTTTAGCAATTTGTTTAACGTGGCTGCAAGCCGGCCGGCTCAAATGACCACGGGATAACAAAGCTCATAGGCGGCTCCGAGCTTTCCGTCAAGCGGGTCATCGGATAAAGGCGAGTAGCCCGCATGGAGCGCAGCGGAATGCGGGACCGCCTTCCCCGGATTTTCGCGACGCTCCATCCGGGATACGGTTCGTGAGCCAGGACGTCGCCGTGTCGCTCAATCTGCGTGCCGATGAAAAGGGCATTTTGCCCGATCGCATGATCGCGACGCTTGTCAAGATCGGCGCTCTCATCCCGGCCAGCGCGCTTGACGATGACCAGATCCAGCCCGCCAGCGTCGACCTGCGCCTTGGCGAGATCGCCTATCGGGTGCGGGCAAGCTTCCTGCCGGGACCGGGCTCCACCGTCGCGGAACGCATCGACGAATTGAAGTTGCATGAGATTCCGCTTGGCGACGGCGCCGTCCTGGAGACCGGCTGTGTCTACATCGTGCCGCTGATGGAAGGCTTGTCGCTGCCGCCCGAGATCGCCGCTTCCGCCAATCCGAAAAGCTCAACCGGCCGGCTCGACGTCTTCACCCGGGTGATCGCCGACCAGACGCGCGGCTTCGACCGCATCAATGCCGGCTACCACGGTCCGCTTTACGCAGAAATCAGCCCGCGCACCTTCCCGGTGCTGGTGCGCGAAGGATCGCGCTTGTCGCAGCTCAGGTTTCGTCATGGCCAGGCTGTGGTGACGCGAGAAGCGCTCGCAGCATTGCACCGGCGTGAGCATCTTGTCGACGCTGACGCTCCCGATCTTTCCGATGGCGTTCCGGTAGGCGTGGATCTGGTCGGCTTCGGCACCGATAAATTCATCGGCTACCGCGCCAAGCGCCATACCGGCCTCATCGATGTGGACCGCCGTGCATCTTATGAGCTCGCGGAATTCTGGGAGCCGATCCGCGCGCGGCGCGACCGCAGCCTCATTCTCGATCCGGGCGAGTTCTACATCCTGGCCTCCCGGGAAGCCGTCCAGGTGCCGCCCGACCACGCGGCTGAAATGGTGCCTTTCGATCCCCTGGTCGGCGAATTCCGCGTTCACTACGCAGGTTTCTTCGACCCTGGCTTCGGCTATGCGGGTGCCGGCGGCCGTGGCTCCCGCGCGGTGCTGGAAGTGCGTTCCCGGGAGGTGCCGTTCATTATCGAGCACAGCCAGATCGTCGGCCGGTTGGTCTACGAGCGCATGCTGGCACGGCCTGACACCCTCTACGGTCACGGCATCGGCTCGAACTACCAAGCACAAGGCTTGCAGCTGTCGAAGCATTTCCGCGGGTGAGGGGAGGCGGCATTCCGTAGAAATTCGGATGCGGTCAGACCGAACCGGCATCTGGACCGCGCGCCGATGGGCCTCTCGCCCGATTGACGGCCGATCGGTTGTCGGTGCTGGGACGCCGCCGGCGGCGGAAACACCCCGCCAGGCCGCCCAAAATGCGGCATCATTACAGGTTTGGAGAACATACTTGAGGCCGGCTCAGCGGCAGAGACCCCTAAACGAACGTTATTAACGCTTTGAATCTGATTATGTTATATAGCGTTGCAATTATGACACAGTTTCGGGCAAACAGATTTTAGACAATAATTTGCCGTTGTTCGTCGCGTCCGATCCTGCCATATTGCCTTTAATCGCTAAATCGGTCCGGCAAGCTGCGGCTAGGAGAGGTCCATGAGGAAGAGACCACATATCAGTACGCGTCGGCAACTGTTCAGGGCAGTGGGTGCAGGCGCTGCAAGTGTTCCTTTCCTTGCTTTGGCCAAGAGATCTGCCGCTCAAGTCGTCGCTCCCAGCGTGCGGCCGCCACCCGTGCACTGTCTACTAAAGGGGACAAAGATTTCGACTCCTTCAGGTGATCGTCCGGTGCAGGAACTGCAAATTGGAGATGAAGTTCATACGCTTGCCGGCCGTAAAGCCATCAAGTGGATCGGCTACCACAAATTCACAAAGGAGGAAGGCAGGGCTTGGCAGGATAGCGTGATGCCGATCCGCGTGGCGTGCTTTGCGATTGATGATCAATCACCTCACCGCGATCTCTACCTCTCGCCATTGCACTGCATTTTCTTCAACGAAGCCCTGATTCCGGTGAAGTATCTCATCAATGGCAGCAGCATCGCACAGGGTGCGCCTTCGGACATGTCTGAAATTGAGTACTATCATATCGACCTGGATACGCATGAAGTGCTCCATGCGGAAGGAGCTTTGGTGGAGAGCTTTTTTGATGGTGATTCGGAACGCGAGTACTTCTCAAATTTCGTCCAGTACGAACGACTTTATGGGGCTGAGCGTCAACCCAAGATGACGCCGTTCGCACCGATCCTCGGATACCGCAACCGGCGCCAGAAGATGCTGGGCTTAGCGAGGTGTCTGGTTTCCGGCGTTTTCGATCTCCGCAATCCCATCCAAATTGCTCACGACCAGATTGCCGGACGAGCGGAAACGATGCTCGTCTAACAGTCGGTCCCGCTGTCCGATAGGGCTCTTAGGAACTGTCGTCTCCGTCAATATTGCAGGCCATTTTCGTCCGGTCACCTATTTGAAATAGAGATTCGATGATGAGAACGACGGCGGTACTCGCCTATGCCGTTGTGGCAGTTTGCTTTGCGGCCATTTCGGCGCCAGCTT
>DATGCX010000017.1:0-14464 GCA_035311445.1 Xanthobacteraceae bacterium
ACAGGCCCTTGATGCGCCGTCCGACATCCTTGAGATTGTCCCACAATTCGATCTTCGCGCCGTGCCGATGCATGATGATGGACTGCTGAATGACCGATAGCGTGTTGTTCCAGGCCCAGTAGATCACGAGGCCGGACGAGAACGACGCCAGCATGAAGGTGAAGATCACCGGCATCCAATCAAACATGATCTTCTGGGCCGGATCGGGCGGCGCCGGATTGAGCTTCATCTGGAACCACATGGTGACACCCATGATAAGGGGCCAAGCGCCGAGCACCAGGAAGGAACCGATTGTCGGCAAGTGCGACGGATCGTAGGGGAGGAGACCGAACAGGTTGAACACGTTAGTGGGATCAGGCGCGGACAGGTCCTTGATCCAGCCGAAGAATGGCGCGTGGCGCATCTCGATCGTAACAAACAGCACCTTGTAGAGTGCGAAGAACACCGGGATCTGGATTACGATCGGCAGGCACCCGGCGACCGGATTGATCTTCTCGCGTCGATAGAGCTCCATCAGTTCCTGTTGCTGCTTGACTTTGTCATCCGGATAGCGTTCGCGGAGCGCCTGCATCTGCGGCTGCACCGCCTTCATCTTCGCCATCGACGCATAGGACTTGTTGGCCAGCGGGAAGAACAACCCCTTGAGCAGCACCGTCACCATCAGGATCGCGACGCCGAAATTGCCGGTCCAACGGAAGATCATGTCCATCAGCAAGAACAGCGGCTTGGTGATGAAGTAGAACCAGCCCCAATCGATCAGCAGGTCGAACTTGTCGAGATTGAGCTGCTTATTGTAACCGCCAAGCTCCGTCAGCGGAAAATTGATGCCGACGACCGCAACCTCCTTGGCACCGGCGAACAGGCGAGCATTAGCCGAGCCAGTGGCACCGGGCGCAATCACCTGTGGATCGAGCAAATAACCGGTTTGATATGTCTTGGTCGTGCCGTTCATGTCGGAACGAAAGTCGGCCTGAACGTGGGCGCTGGTGTCCGGCAGCAAGGCTGCGGCCCAATACTTGTCGGTGATGCCCATCCATGCGTTGGTAACACTGAACTGCTGCAGCTTCTTGTCTTCCATCACCTTGTAGGTGAACTGCTGCTCGCCCTGGTCTCCCATCACTCCAATCAGGCCTTCGTGCAGGATGTAGTAGCCGGACACCTGCGGTGTCCCGTGGCGTGAAACGAGCGCGTATGGGTAGAGCGACACCGCCGCCGCGCTGTGGTTCACTACCTCGTCCTTGAGCGTGAAAAGATATTTATCGTCTACCGAAATGGTGCGTCGAAACTCGAGCCCCTCGCCGTTATCGTAGTTGAGCGTCACCGGCCGCCCGGGGCCGAGTGATCCGGTTCCCAATTGATGCCAAGTTGTATCCGGCCCCGGAGCTTTTACGGAGGCGCCGGCGGGAACGTACCAGCCGAACTCGGCGTAGAAAGGGTGCGGACTTCCCGATGGCGAGAGCAGGACAATCGCGGGCGAGGAAGGATCGACGGTTTCGTGATACTGGACGAGCGAGACGTCGTCGATGCGACCGCCCGTAAGCGTGATCGAACCCTTGATGCGCGGCGTATCGATAGCAACGCGCGCGGTCGACTCGATGATTGCCTCGCGGCTTTTTTGCCCAACGGCGGCCGAGGCTCCGGATTGCGGCGGAACCTGTGGGGCCGCAGCCGGAGGCGTCGGCGCACCATCGGGCGCCTGGCCGGGCGTAGCATCGGGTGGTGGCCGAACCTGGGTGATCGGGGCCTGTCGCTGCAACTCCTCTTGGCGTTGCTTCTGCTGCGGCACTGCGAAGAAATATTGCCATCCAATCAGCACGAGTGCCGACAGCACGACGGCGAGGATGGTGTTCTTCTGGTCGTTCATGACCTGCCCTAATTGCCCGATGACGTTGGCCGCGAGGGGGGCGAATTCGCCCCGCCTGCGGTCCGTTGAACCCCGCGCCGCCTCTTCTCAAGGTGCTTTAGCGCTGTGAGGAAATCCTCGGTCAGTCGAATGAAAGGAATGCCAAGGGCGGCACGCCGCCCAACCACCACATAGTCACTGCCGGCCCGCAGGCTACTCGCGGCTGAAAGCCGCACGATTTCCCGCAGTTGCCGACGCACACGGTTGCGCTCGACCGCGCGCCCCACTCTCTTGGAGATCGTGAACCCGACCCGCGCCGGACCACCATCGTCGCGTTGCCGCTCCTGCAAGACAAAGCCCGGAGTCGAAGCGCTCGCTCCGGCGGCCACAGCCAGGAAATCTTTGCGTCGCCTCAGTCGTTCCATTGCACCGACATACACCCCCACCCTACCCTCCCCCGCAAGCGGGGGAGGGTAGGGTGGGGGTGTATGGTCAGGCACTGAGCCGTTTACGGCCACGCGCCCGACGGGCATTGAGCACCTTGCGGCCGCCCGCGGTGGCCATCCGGGTCCGAAAGCCATGACGGCGCTTGCGTACCAGCTTGCTCGGTTGATAGGTCCGCTTCACGGCTTTCCTCTCTGATTACCCAGAATTAATCCTGGGTTCAAATGTCCAAGTGATTCACAAACGCACAAGCCCCCCGAATCGGATGCTGCCGCTGGGGAGTATAACGCGTGATTGCGGCGGCTTATACGGGAGGGCCTCAGCCTCGTCAATGCGGGGTCGCAGTAGTATTAGCTTCGTGGTGCGGAAAATGGGGGCGATCACGTTTGCGCGAGACGCTATCCTCAATAGCGGTGAAATCGGTTCAGAACGGCGATGCTGGTGTATATGTATCGCCTTTCGCCCGATCGGTTGGTGCAGGGACAGACATCGAGCATCATGTCGATAGAGATCAACCAAGCCCAGGCGTCGCGGTCCGTAGACCGCCCGGTTGCGCTTGGAAGGCTGGCCCCGCTTGGTCTGGTCCTTGCCCTAATGGCGTTCGCGGTTGCCATGGGCTGGCACCGGCAACTCTCTCTGGAAACCTTGGTCCGTCACCGCTCGGCCATCGAGGCTTTGGTCTCCGCGCACACGGCCATCGCGGTCCTCGCGTTCATGACCGTCTACGCGACTGCCGTTGCGTTGTCCTTTCCGGCAGCATCGTTCCTCACAGTCTGCGGCGGGGTGATTTTCGGCGCCTTGACCGGCGGACTCGCCGCCGTCGCAGCCGCGACCGTGGGTGCGACCGTCATTTTCCTGGTCACCAGGTCCGCGGTTGGCTGCGTGGCCGGTTGTCGTTGGGCGCGCCGCGCCGGCCCGCTTCGTGAAAAGCTTGCGGCCGGCTTTCATAAGGACGCTTTCTGCTACTTGGTTTTCTTGCGTCTCGTGCCGTTATTCCCGTTCTGGCTTGTCAATTTGATATCGGGGCCGGCGGGGGTCAGGCTTGGCACGTTTATTGCCGCTACCGCACTTGGAATTATCCCGGCGACTTTTGCGTTTGCGTTCTTTGGAGCCGGCCTGAACAGTGCCATCGCGGCCCAGGAGGTTGCTTATGAGGCCTGCGTGGCTGCCGGACAGGCCGACTGCCGATTGGATTTCGATTTGCAGGCCGCTGCTACCCCCGAGTTGATTGGCGGCTTGGTGATCCTTGGATTGATTGCGCTCATTCCGCCCGCCGCAAAGCGCTTTGGCGCGGCGCGGTGCCCTAACGGACAAGCCAACGCCTGCTCCGGCCGCGTTGATGCCGGATTGCAGTAATTTCTAAGGATGAATCGCGTACCCGGTGCGGTGGGCACCGGGCGGAGGTACGCTTGGCTGAATTACTCAAGCCCGACTTTTGCGTGATCGGGGCAGGTTCGGGCGGTCTATCGGTTGCAGCCGCAGCAGCCGCGTTCGGACTCTCGGTCGTCCTGATCGAGAAGGGCCGGATGGGCGGCGACTGCCTCAACTACGGCTGCGTTCCGTCGAAGGCATTGATTGCCGCCGCGAAACGGGTCAACGACAGTGCCGCGGCACGCATTTTTGGGGTCGATACCCAACCGAAAGTCGATTTCGCCCGTACCTGCCGCCACGTCCGAAAGGTAATCGCTGCCGTTGGGCGGAATGACTCGGCACAGCGCTTTGTCGGTCTTGGGGTGCGGGTCATTGCGGGGAAAGGTCACTTCACGGACCAGACCACCGTGGAGATTGATGGCATCAGAATACAGGCCCGGCGCTTCGTGATCGCGACAGGCTCATCGCCTGCCATACCGCCCATACCAGGGCTCGCCCAAACGCCTTATTTCACCAATGAGACCATATTCGACCTCTCCGAACTGCCGTCGCGTCTTGTAGTGCTTGGCGGGGGCTCAGTCGGTCTAGAGCTCGGTCAGGCATTCCATCGGCTCGGTGCCCAAGTCACGGTTATTGACATCGCGCGACCATTGGCCAGGGACGATGCGGAATGCGCCCAGATCGTCGTTGACGCGCTTATCCGCGAGGGCGTCGAGATCCGCGGGGGCGCAGGCGTCAAATCAGTGCGAACGAGACAAGGCTTGGTCGAGCTTGCGGTCACGTGCGGTGAGGTCGAAGACACTGTTACTGGCAGTCACCTTCTAGTCGCTACCGGCCGCTCGCCCAATCTCGATGGGCTCGGTTTGGAAAATGCGGGAATTGCGTACACCAAAGCGGGCATCACGGTTAACCGCAGTCTGCAGACGTCGAACCGGCGCGTCTATGCGATTGGCGATGCGGCCGCGGACGGCATGATGTTCACCCATGTGGCAAATTATCATGCCGGGCTGGTGATCCGGCACGCCTTATTCCGTTTACCCGCCAAGATGAGCTACAATACGGTTCCATGGGTTACCTTTACCGACCCGGAGCTTGCCCACGTTGGACTGACCGATGAACAGGTGAGGAGCGAGGGACATCGATTCCGCGTAATGCGTTGGCCATATTGCGAAAACGACCGAGCCCAGGCCGAGCGGGCGACCAGCGGTCACATCAAGGTGGTGACCAGCGCGCGCGGCCGTATACTCGGCGCTACCATCGTGGGGGCGCACGCCGGCGAGTTGATCGCGCCATGGGCGTTGGCGATCAAGGAAGGCCTCAACGTCCGCGCCATGGCCGAGGTGGTGGTGCCCTACCCGACCTTGGGCGAGATCAACAAACGTGCCGCGATGCTGTTTTTTGCGTCTGTTGCCGCAAACCCGACAATCCGGCGTATCGTGCGATGGATCAGCAGGAGATAATGTGGCCGCGACCTTCGACGATATCAACCTGCCTGCCGTCGCGACGGCATCGCCACGTATCCGTTTCGGCCTCTCGGTTAAACTGCTGGCATTGACTGTGCTGTTTGTGATGCTGGCGGAGGTCAGCATCTATGTGCCATCGATTGCCAATTTCCGTTTGACATGGCTCAACAACAAGCTCAGCGCCGCTCATACGGCCGCCATGGTTTTCGAAGCAGCACCTGACGTGCCTGACAAGCTGTCCCGGCAGATACTCGACAGCATCGGGGCGAGGGCGGTCGCCATGAAGATGGGCCAGCAGCGGCGGCTGCTCGCCACCACCGAATTACCGAGCGAAGTGCTGCAGGAAGTCGACATCCGGGATATGAGACCGCTGATCGCCATCGTGGAGGCGTTCCGCACCTTACTGGTCGCCAAAGACACGGATCTCCTGCGCGCCGTCGGTCCGGCTCCGCTGGGTGGTCAGTTCGTCGAGATCGTGATTCCAGAGGGGCCATTGCGGAGCGCAATGTTGATTTATTCGCGCAACGTGATGCTGCTTTCGATCGTGATCTCCGCCATCAGCGCGGCGCTCGTCTACTTCGCGCTGCACTATCTGTTCGTTCGCCCGCTTTACCGCATCACCGCCAATATGACAAATTTCCGTGCCGACCCGGAAGACCGGGCGCGCATATTGGCGCCAACGGCGCGGCATGACGAGATCGGCTTCGTCGAGCATGAGCTCGCGGAAATGCAACGCGACCTCGCCGATACCCTGCACGGGAAGACGCGACTCGCGAACCTGGGCCTCGCGGTATCCAAGATCAATCACGATCTGCGCAACCTCCTGGCGTCGGCTCAGCTGTTTTCCGACCGGCTGGCCAGGCTCCCGGATCCTCAGGTCCAGCGGTTCGCTCCCAAGCTAATGCAGGCCCTCGAGCGGGCGATCGCTTTCTGCCAGTCCACGTTGTCCTATGGCCGCGCCCAGGAGCCGCCGCCTGACCGCCGGGCCGTCGCGTTGATGGAACTCGTCGAGGACGTGCGCGAGACACTCGGGCTGCAACCTGATTCACGGATCGGTTGGATTACGTCGATCGAACGCGGCCTGATCGTCGATGCTGACAGAGATCAATTGCTGCGCGTTCTTCTCAACCTCGCCCGCAACGCCGTGCAGGCGCTGGAGAGCCGCGCTCCCAATGATCCCGCCCGGGATCAGGTCCGGATCAGCGGACGGCGCGAGGGGGCCATTATGATCATCGAAGTCGCGGATACCGGTCAGGGGTTTTCGGACAAGGCGCGCGCCCATCTGTTCGAGGCGTTTCAGGGATCGACCCGGTCCGGCGGCACCGGGCTGGGTCTCGCGATCGCGGCGGAACTCGTACGGGCCCATGGGGGTGAGATCATCCTGGTGGACGGAACCATCGGGGCGACGTTCCGCCTGAAAATACCCGATCGCCCGATCCCGCTCGACGAACGACGCAGCGAGCGCGCACGCGCTTAAAGCAGGCGAGTTGCAGGCCCTTTTGGATATTGGTGACCGGCGGCAGGGGCTGGGACGGAAGCCTTGCCAAGTCGGGATGGAGCCTATAGCTATCGCGCACCGCGGGCGGGCCCAGGCGCCTGCCGCCGGTGCAGCGCGGCGCCCGTAGCTCAGCTGGATAGAGCACCAGACTACGAATCTGGGGGTCAGGAGTTCGAATCTCTTCGGGCGCGCCACTTCGGTACAAAACTGGGCACTCCAAACATTGCCGATTTTGCGCTGGACGCGGCGACGAGCGTGCGCAGGAGTACGCTCTTGGCTGCCATGATGCGAATCTCTTCCGCGTCAACTTCGACGCGTTGGGCGAGCGCGCGCAGATGGTCGCGACGGTAGCCGCCGCTCTCGGTTCGGACGCCCTTGCGCGCCACCCTGGCAAAAGTTTTCAGAGCCCGGGGTGTGATGACCGGCCCGGAGCGATTCAACGCCTCCTCGGCCCGCTCTGCGTCAAGGCGGGCCTGATCGCGCGTGGCCTTCAGTTCGGCGATCCGGTCCTTGAGCATCGGGTCTGCGAGCTCGGCGACGCCGCTCTCGATCGCGTCGTAGAGGCGCTTGAGCCGCGCCTCCGCTTCGGCTGCCCGCTTGCGCAATTGGGCGATGTGCCCCCTCCGACGCTCGGCACGCTCCTCGCGGCGGTCGAGCACCGCTGAGAGGATTTTCTCCAGCCGTTGCGGCTGCAGCAGGCGTTGCTCGATATAGTCGGCCACCAACGTGTCGAGCTTCTCCATCGGAACGGTGCGGCCCGGACAGCCGGTCGGGCCCTGGCGAGCCTTGGTGCAGCAAGTGTAGTAGCGGTACCGGCCACTCTTGCCGGTGCGGAGCGTCATCGCGCCGCCACAGATCGCGCAAAAGCAGATGCCGGTGAGCAGCGTCGGGCCGCTGACGACCCGCGGGGCCGTCATCGCCGGAACTACGGCTCTTGAGAAGCTGCTGAACGGCCTCGAACTCCGCGGGCTCGATGATCGGCGGCACCGCCATCTCGACCACGTCGGTCTCGGGCTTGTGCTCGCGTGTCTTCCAGAACTTGGTGTTGAAGCGGTGGCGGCCCACATAGGTCGTGCGCGTCAGCACCTTGTGGACCGCGTCGACGCCCCAGCGTCCCCCGTCCCGGGTGCGGATGCGGGCGGCGTTGAGATGGGTCGCGATCGACTTGACGCCCATCGGTCCGGAGCTTCCGTTGCCCTCCCGTGCCAGGCGGAAGATCTGCCGCACGGTCTCGGCCTGGAGGGGATCGACCTCGAGCGTCTTCTTGGTCCGGTGCCCACGCTGCTCGGATGACTCGACGATCCGATAGCCGATCGGCGCCAGCGAGCCATTCCAGAAGCCCTGCCGCGCGTTCTCCTTCATCGCCCGCAAGGTGTGCTTGGCATTCTCCTTGGACTGGTACTCGTCGAACAGCGCCATGATCTGCCGGATCATATTGCTCATCGGATCGTCGCCGAGCTCCTGCGTGATCGACGCCAACCGCACGCCGTTCTTGGCAAGCCGGCGCACGTAGAACTCGAACTGGAACTGATCGCGGAAGAAGCGACTGAAGCTGTGGACCAGGATCACGTCGAACGCCGGCGGCTTGGCCGTGGCCGCGTCGACCATGCGCTGGAACTCGGGCCGCCGGTCATCCGTCGCCGACGCGCCGGGCTCGACGTAGTCGGCGACGATCTCCCACCCTCGCGCCGCGCAGTAGCCTTTCGCCTGCCGGCGCTGGTCCGGGATGGAGAGATCGCTGTCCGCCTGCCGGCCGGTCGAGACCCGCAGGTAGAGGGCGGCGCGAACCGGTTCGGTCATGATGGTCTTCCCCCGTCAGTCGCCCGTCGAGAACAACTCGTCGAACAGGTCGCCGAACCAAGCCTCGAATACGTCGACCTCGGCTTCGGTCACTGGCACGTCCTCGGGCCAGTCGTCGGTCACCGTCCAGTCGATCGGATGGGCCTTCCTCGATCGCCTGGCCCGGCGCGTCGGTTGACGCGCATAGTCGCGCAGATCGCCGAGGCCCGGGGCCGATGGAGCCGAACGCCGTCGCCGCGATTCTTGGGAGCGAGCCATGGCGCGAGTGTGGCACCGGTCGCCATTCCGCAGAACGACCGAAGTCCACGCCGCGCTACGCTGCGATCTCCACTGGCGTCGCCACGGGAGCGACCTCGCTCACGGGAGCCGTGAGCGCTTGGAGGCAGAGAGCCGGGCGGCCGCGAGCCGGTCAAGGCCGCAAGCCGGCGGAGCCGGGCGCGCGTAGCGCGAGCCTTGACGGGCTTGCGGACGCCCGGCAGCGGCTCGCTCCAAGCGATCATGGTTCGGCACAGACGACGAGGTGTGAGGATCTACGATTCTGCACAGGCTTACGCAAAATTGCGGGCTGCCAGCGAAAAGTGCACCTCGTCGCGGCGACTTGATCCTAATGCCTTCTTCCGCTCTCCGACCGGGGCGCACCTCGCGCCTTTTATCTTGCCCTGGCCCGGTCGGCGGTCTGCGCCTCGCCGTCCCTGCGCGATCCCTCGCCAAACTACGATCCAACAAAAGCTCCGATCTACCATCTCGGCAGCAGGTTTCGCGCAGGTTCACTGCAGTCGACATGCCGAATCTTTGGCGACCGCACGTGCGGGATGTGTCACCAAATCGGGCTATGCCAGACGCAGGAGCTGCGGGCGGCTGTGCCCATTCTTTGCAGAACGGACGCAGGAATGGGCAACCAGTCGGCCGTGGTATCGTCCGGTGTTGTGGATAGCGGACGTGAGCGCGGACATAGCAATAGCGACGCGATTGACCCTAAGCGAGCATTGGCCGTCCGCTTTCCAAGTCCCACTACGCCCGATCACCCTGCCGACTTTGGCCCGACGGGGGTGATCGCGACCCTGACGAACCGCAGGTTCTGGACACGGCCGTCATCGATCGACAAGGCATTGCACTCGCCGTCGGCCCCACACACAAACTTCAGACTTCCGATCGGAAAGGCCCCGGCGAAAGCGTCATTGCTGATGGGCTCCAGATCGATGTCTCCCCTCGGATAGTGAACTTTAAGCGCACCATCGCGAACGAACACGTCATACGTAACACCCAGTTCGGCGCTGTAGAATTGGCCCTCGTGGGCCTTGAGCCGCTCCGCCGTAGGCTGGGTGATCAGGATGCGCCTCATAGGAAGGCTTGCGCCATTCTGATGGAGGATAGCGTTCTGAGCCTTTCCGCCTTCCGTTGGATCGTCGAAGACAACAACTTCTGCCGGAACCACTCGAAGGCGGAAGGCGGTGTTGGAGACTGCGTACATCGGAAACGATGACTGGCCGGTGGCGCGCGCGACGAGGCGGTCCTTATCCTTGCTGAAGGAAATGATGAAGCCCGGCATGAGTTCATCCTGGAGTTCGTAGTCACCGACGTAGGCGTCGAGGACCTTGGGATCGATCGTGACTTCCGGCTTATCACCGAGCGATGGCTTGTCAGGCGTAGGCTGCAAACGATCTTTCAGATAGATGTCAGCGATCTTGAACGAGAGCGCTGTTGGGCTCAGGTCCCCCGCGTTGGCGAGAACCACGACCGAGAAATGTTGGTCCGGAAATCGGAGGATATTAGTTCGATATGCGGCATCGCCGCCGGCGTGCTCGACCGTCCTGAGCCCACGGTATTTACCGATTCGAGGCCAGAAGCGTAGTCGATTTCCTTGCCGTTATTGAGTTTACCCTTCTCCTGCATCTGGGCCAGGAGCGCCGGGCCGCCGACCTCGCCGGTGTAGAAATTCTCGTCCCAACGCGCCAAGTCGCCAACCGCTGAAAACAGGCTCGAAGAACTCAACGCTACATACTGATATTTCCCGTCTGGTTGCCGCGCGTAGGAATAGGCTCGATCCTTGACGACGCCGCCGTAGTTATTCTGGAAGTGTGTGTGTGACATACCCAGAGGGTCGAAGATGCACTCCTTCGCAAACTCGGGCAGCGTCCTACCAGACACCTGCTTCACCACCATCGCGAGCAAGGTGTAGTCGCTGTTGCTATAGAGGTATCGATCGCCGGGCGCGAAGTTCAGCTCGGTTTGCCGAAACAGCAGGCGGGCGACATCACCGTCGGTGATCACGTCGTCAAGCCGCCATCCTGCGAGAATCAGAAGGTTCCACTGGTCCCGTACGCCACTCGTGTGATGAAGCAACTGGCGGATCGTGATCACCTTGCCGAAGTCATGTAACCTTGGAACGTATTTGCGAACGTCGTCGTCCAGGGATAACTTTCCATCTTGGGCGAGGAGGTGGATCGCGAAGGCGGTAAACTGTTTGGAGACCGAGGCCAAGTCAAACACGGTTGCCGGCGTGTTTGGCACGCCATACTCCAGATTGGCCGAGCCATAGCCTTTGCTGTAGATGATCTTGCCGTTCTCAATGACGGCAATGGAAGCTCCGGGTGAGTCCGGCCCAGCCCATTGAGCAAAAAGCTGATCGACGGCGTGCGCCATAGGTCCTTCGACGGGTGTAGTGGGGAGTGTGGCCTCCGTCTGAGCGAAGCACCGCAACAGCGGGCGCCACGATCCTAGCCAGCATCATGCTTCCCCCAATTGACGCGCCAACGTTGCACTAAGGACCGCAATCCGCAAGCGCGACTGTGGCAAATGCCCATGTCGGAAATTGGCACATTGCGTCGATCCCGGGATCGACCGACAGGGCTCCTATCGAAGGATAACCGGACATCCCGCGAAATCGGGAAGCAGCCTCCCATATGGCGTAGCGCAAGATCGCGGGCCGTCGCAGATTTACCGATTGGAGCGCGTGGCGGGCTGCGGCATCATAGGGGAACGGCGAACGAGTAGTGCCCATCTTCGTCGACCGTGGCGCGCCATTTAACTTCCTGAAGTGGAAATCGATTTCGAGATTTGTCCAAACAAGAATCCCGGACTAAAATTTCGTTTAGTCTGGGATTTAGTCTGGGGAAATTTTGACGTTTCATCCCAATGATCAGTCCAACGCGGCGCCGGCCGTCGCGTTCACCACTGTTCCGGTCAGCATGCGCGCGCGGTCGGAAGCGAGCATGACCGCTGCATTTGCCGTATCAAGAACAGTCGCGGGGACCTTCAGAAAGTTGGCGAGCGCGCTCTGCTCCATCGCCTGTTCCTTCGTGATGTTCAGCCTGCCAGCCAGAAAATCCATCGTGTCCTGAATGGTCCGGCTGTCGGTGTTGGCAACAGTCCGAAGGCACACCACGCGGACGCCGAATGGGCTGACCTCGAAGGCCAGATTTTCCGCGAGATTCTCGATCGCGCCGAATGCCGCGCCAATCGCGGTGGTGCCGGGCACGTGTGCGCGCGCCGGGCTGCCAGTCACGAAAATGATGACGCCGGAACGTTGATTGATCATATGGCGCGCCGCAGCGCGAGCAGTGACAAAGCGCGACTTTACGATAGTCGCCAGCGGCACCATGAACTCCTCGATCGGCAGCTCCACGGCCATCTTCGCGTTTCCGTAGTCTTTCGCGAGAGGCCCGGTGGCATCGAGGACGATGTCGATTTTGCCGGTCTGCTTCACGAGGCTGTCGATGTATTGGTTCACGGCAGCATCATCGAGGGCGTCAACCACCGCTGTTTGCGCCTGGCCCCCAGTCGCTGCAATTGACTCGGCCGCGGCTTCCAGGCTGGCCTTCGTCCGGCCAGCTAGAAAGACTCGGGCACCTTCGGCCGCAAACTCCTTGGCGACAGTTGCACCGATTGAGCCTCCAGCGCCGAACACGACAGCGTTCTTTTCCTGCAAAATTCCTGATTTCATGGGATTTCTCCGTTTGACTTGGTAGGCGCGGCCCATCCGCGCCTTTCGAGTTTGCACTTGGACGCTTGAGGCGTCCGGCGCCGGACATTTATCGCTAGGCATTCGCGTGAGGGCCGCGATGCCGGCGCATTCGCCTGAAGAGATTCCGAAATGGGCGAAAGCACTCGACACACCAGTGCTGTGGGAGCCGGAAGACTTAATCCTCGTCGCTGTCGGCCGCCGGGATGGGTGCGAGGTGCGGTTCCCAAAATGCCGCTGTCGTCGCCGGCCGAGGGCTTGCTACGTCACACGCTGCGAGCCGTTGCTCGAAGAAAAGCCGCTCCGTGGCATTGCGCGCTCTTGCAAGCGCCATTTGAAAATGTTCGCGGGCCCGCTTGCGATTATCGCGACGTAACTCAAGTTCGCCGAGGGTGGCGGGATAGAAGGGATAGCCGGCAAGCCGTTCAGGGTTGGAAATGGCGTCGATCGCTTCGAGGCCGCGCTCCGGCCCGTCGCGCTGCGAAATGGCGATGGCACGGCTGAGCGCAACGATCGGCGATGGATTGATCCCCATGAGTGCATCGTAGAGCGATATGATTTTGCTCCAGTCAGTATCCTCGACGCGCTGAGCCATTGCGTGGGCCGACGCAATGGCGGCTTCGATGTGATAGGCGGCGACTTCGTTGCCGGAAGCTGAAAGCTCTAGCAGCCGCGTGCCTTCGATCAGCCGCTTACGGTCCCAGAGCGCACGATCCTGATTGGACAACGCAATAAGGTTGCCGGAGGAATCCGTGCGCGCCGGCAGCCGTGCCGCCGTGAGCGTCATCAGGGCGGCCAGCGCATAGGTGGCCGGCGTTTTGCCGAGCGGGTGCTGGAGCAGGACGGCGGTGAGGCGGATCGCCTCGTTGCACAGCTCCGAGCGAACCGAGCGTTCGGGCGACGTGCCGTGATAGCCCTCGTTGAAGAGCAAATAGAGCGCCCGCTGGACAGCCGGCAATCGGTCTGAGAAGTCGGCCGGCACCCCCGTATCGAACAACCGCTTTGACTCTGCCAGCACTTTCTTGCCGCGCACGATGCGCTTTTCGATCGCCGCGTAGCCGCTCAAGGAGGCGTTAGCAATCTCATCGATGCTGAACCCGCACAGGATATTGAGGATGAGCGCCACTTGCGCCGGTTCGGACAAGTGCGGGTGGCAACAGGAGAACATCATCCGGAGCATGCTGTCCTGGATGGCACCGGCGGCAAGGACCTCGTCAACGACCGGGGCAACCGTCCATTCGCTCTCGAGCAGCCGTCCCAGTTCGGGCGCAAAGGTGTTCGCGGTGCGCTGGCGGCGCAAGATATCGAGCGCGCGATTGCGCGCTGTCGTCATCAGCCATGCCGACGGATTGTCAGGCACGCCGCGCATGGGCCAAACCTCCAACGCGCGGCGGAAGGCGTCCTGCACGACATCTTCCGCAAGCGCGAGATTGTGGGCGCCGAATATCCGCGTCAACGCGGAGATCATGCGTCCTGCCTCGTGCCGGAAGAGATGATCCTCAATGTCCATCTAGAATTTCATGATCGGACGGACCTCGACGGACCCGCCGTCCTCGAAGATTGGGCAGCCCCTGGCAAGGGCGACCGCCTGATCGATCGTTGCGGTCTCGACGAGCAGATAACCGTTGACCAAGTCCTTTGCCTCTGCGTACGGCCCATCATGGACGTCCTTGCCGTGGCCCCGGACCACCTTTCCGGAACGATCGAGCGGATTTCCGGGCTCCTTAATGACGCCTTTCTCGTTGAGTTCCTTGAACCAGGCCACCCATTTTTGAATGGACTCTTGCATCTGTTCAGGTGAGCGCGCCTGCAGGTTGCTTCCGCGGAAAAGAAATAGAAATTCGGACATTTCGCCTGCTCCTTGCGTTGCTTCGCACGGGTAGACGTTCGACCGGCGGTCCGGCGGACATTTTTCTGGCAGTCATGGCCTTCAACTTGGGATCGGCTTAAACCTTGCCAATTAGGCTGGGTACCGGTTCTGCCCAAAGGTCGTTCGACTGTCCTGCCATCTCAGCTGCGGCCGACCTGCGCTCAGCCGAAGGCTGATGGCCGGAGGCTGACGGGGCGCGGCCCGAGCGCCGTCA
>DATGCX010000018.1:0-14530 GCA_035311445.1 Xanthobacteraceae bacterium
TAGCGAATGTGCCACCGACTGAGGTTGAGATAGGCGAAAAGGAACACGAGAAGCATCGCCGCAAGGATAGCCTCGCCGGATGCGCGCCATACCCGCTCGGCACCGGCTGACATGTCTAACACCTTGCCCCAGAATCCGAAATCGACCCCGATGTACATCAGCACTGCCCAACCGAGCGCGGCGGCCGCCGGGAACATGAAGCTGCCCTTGACGACGAAAAGGATGGTCAGGAACAGCGCGAGCAGGCCCGCAATGCCGATCACGATGCCATGATAAAGCGTGAAGCTGTTGACCTTGTCCTTGTAGGTATCCGGCTCCCAAAGATAGACCTGCGGCAGCTTGTCAGTGCGAAGCTCCATGATGTAGGTGACCACGGTGCCGGGATCGAGGGTGACGCGGAAGATGTCTGCCGTGGCGCTGTCCTGGCGATCGGGCCGGTCGCCGGCGCTGGGCGTGATGTTGACGATGCGAGAAAGCCCGAGATCGGGCCACAGAATTTTCGACCCAACCATCTGGTAGTGCGGAACGACGATAAGGCGATCGATCTGCTCGTCGCTCGAATTGGCCAGCGCAATCATGGCCCAATTGGTACCGACCTCGCGGGCCGGCACTTCCATTCGGCGCACAATCCCGTCGCTGCCCGGCGCGGTCGAGACCTGGATGCGACCGCCTTCGCTTTTCAGGAGTTCCGCCGCGTCGGTAAGATCGATTGCTGCAATGTCAACGCGCACATTGACAGCCTCGACGGCGCAAGCCGGAGACGCACTCAGCGACGCGATTAAGACAGCCGCCGCCAACGCGACGTGCAGAACCCTCAAGGGGCAATCCTCCGTGCTTGACTCCCCACGCTTAGCCGCCCCGCCCCCGACTCGTTCTGAGTATCGGACTGGGCGGGCAAGCGCAAGAATCTCACGCCTTTAGCGCACATTTGCGGGATGCACGAATTGACGCGGCATCATGCCGCCACTGGCTGCAGAACAGCGGCCCGGTCTTTCACATTCCGAGCACGATCTTGCCGATATGGACGCTCGATTCCATCCGTGCATGTGCCCTGGCGGCTTCCCGGAACGGAAAGGTCTCGTCCATCACGGGGCGCATCCTGCCGGCCGCGATCAGCGGCCAGACATTGCGTTCGACCGCCTGTGCTATCGCTGCCTTGTCCGGGATGCTGCGTGAGCGCAGAGTCGAGCCGGTGTGATGCAGTCGCTTGAGCATAATGCGGCGGAAATCAACATTGGCGCGCGGCGAACCTTGAAATGCGATCTGCACGATGCGCCCCTCGACGGCCGCCGCCTCGTAGTTGCGTTCGATGTAGTCACCGCCCACCATGTCGAGGACCACGTCTGCGCCGGCGCCGCTGGTCGCCTTTTTCGTGGGCGGAACGAAATCCTCGGTCCTGTAATTGATTGCGACATCGGCGCCGAGACGACGGCACGCCTCGCATTTATCGGCGGTTCCGGCTGTCGTAATGACACGTGCCCCGAATGCCTTGGCGAGTTGGATCGCAACGGTCCCGATTCCCGAACTGCCGCCATGCACCAGCAGCGTCTCGCCGGCCTTGAGGCCACCCCGTTCAAACACGTTGTGCCAGACCGTGAAGAATGTTTCTGGAATCGCGGATGCTTCGGCAACGGTGAGGCCACCTGGAATCGGCAGCGCGTGGGTCTCGTGCGCAACGCAGTACTGCGCATAGCCACCGCCGCTGACCAAAGCGGTAACCTGATCGCCCAGGTTCCAGCGCCGGACTCCGGCGCCGCACGCCACAACACTACCGGCAATTTCAAGCCCCGGAATATCCGTAACCCCGGGCGGCGGCGGATAAACACCCTTGCGCTGTGCGACATCGGGACGGTTTACGCCCGCGGCGGCAACCTTGATAAGGATTTCGCCCTCACCCGGCTGCGGTACCGGGCGTTCCTGCGGCGCCAGCATCTCAGGTCCGCCCGGAGACGTGATGCCGATTGCGGTCATGGTGGCGGGAATCGATATCATGGCACCCTTGTTGGCGTATAAATCGACTGCGCCTGTTTAAAGCGACCCCAGGCGTGTGACAACCGCGCCGAACTTAGGCCTGACAAGCCGAATAGCCACAGCTACGTTTTGCGCCCCACGGAGCAGAGAATGGCGGTAACGGAAGAGGACGACCGGCCCAAAAGGAAACCCGTCCACGAGATTGGACAGGACTTGGCGCTGCTGTCGGTCGAAGAACTCAACGATCGCATTTCGCTGTTGAACGACGAGTTGGCCCGCTTGCAGGACGCCCTCGCAAGGAAGCGAGCATCGCGTTCGGCGGCCGATCAATTCTTTAAGCGATAGAGCACTTTCATGCGAAATGGCTCCGGTTTCGCATAATGGCATGCGGCTGCAGTGCGTTCGACCACTAAAGCGGTTTCCGGACCGATTTGGGCCGTCGCTCGCCCGTCCCCCGTCGTCAGCCCCCGGCTTGACCCGCGGGTCCGTCTTTTTGAGGGATGCGCGGGTCAAGCCTGGTCAAGCCCGAGCATGACAAACCGAACGGATCAAATCGACCGGGAACCGTTTAGCAGATTGCTATTTGTGGCGGGAAACTTTCGCCTCAAGGCCATTCCGTCGCCGCAGCTGTTAAGTTTGTCAAAAAAACGGCGGCAATTTACGACCTGTTAAGATTTTTCGTCCATTATGTGGATCGTCCATTCTGTGGACACCGAGTGGCTCCTGTCCACTCTGTTTGACGCCTCCCTGTTATTACTGAGCCGCCTCTCGAGGCGGCTCTTCTTTTTGGCTGCTCCAAACAAGAGGTACATTGCATTACGTGGGGCGCCGGAAACCATCTCTTAAAGATCTTGTCGTGACAGCTAGACAGAAGTCGCGTCCGAAGGCATGATTTTGCGGTCGTGAGGCGTAAACATGTCCGACCGTTTGATTGATGGGCTCCAGCCGGTTTCGTTCGGCGAGCGCTTGGCAGCTTCGCATAATTTTTATCAACTGTTTCGCGACGGCATGAAGCTGGTGGAAGAGACGGCAACCTATCTCGACGGCCCTGGCCGTCGGGAATCCAAATTACTCGACCGCGTTACATCGCTCGCTTATGCAACCGAGAGCATGCGGCTGACCACCCGCCTCATGCAGCTTGCCTCCTGGCTCCTGCTGCATCGCGCCGTCAATGAGGGCGAAATGTCGCTCGCGCAGGCCAATAAAGAGCGTATGAAGGTCAAGCTCTCCGTTGACGAGCGCCCGGATGATATGGCCACAGCCCTGCCGGAGCGGCTCAGGGCGCTGATTGCCCGGTCGAAAAAGCTGCAAGACCAGGTTCGGCGCCTTGACGCCACCATTCACGCGCCACCGCCGACGGCGCCACTGGACCGTAATCCATTTGAGTGTCAGCTCGGGATGTTGCGCGCCGCCTTCGAGCGCCGCCCCTTATAGCTTGGGCCCGCGGCGGTCAGTCCATGCGAGCGTCATCTTGGCCCGGCCAATATGGCTGGCAGCAGCGCTTATTTCTTCTTCAGACCCAGGCCTGAAAACCTCTTCTGGAACCGCGACAAGCGGCCGCCCCGGTCGACCAGCTGCTGGGCGCCGCCGGTCCACGCGGGATGCGACTTCGGGTCGATGTCGAGGTGCATGGTATCGCCCGGTTTGCCCCAGGTCGAACGGGTCTGGAACTCGGTACCATCGGTCATCACGACCTTGATCGTATGATAACCGGGATGAATGTCAGGTTTCATGTCTCTGCTTCCAGCACCCTCGCATAGTGCGCCGACAAGTCGCGGCAAGGAACGCCGGCTCTATACTCCACGGCTCCCGGAGATACAAGATGCAGTCCTTAACGCGTCGATTGCATGGTTGTCAGCGCAACATAGGCGCGGCATTGTCCGGCCCGACCGCGGCATGGCGGGAGCCGCGCCGGCGGACGGGTAGCCTTAATGAGCGTTGTAACCAAATCCGAAGTTGAGCTGACCATCGAGGGATCGCGTCAAGCTGTGCTGCCGGACACCCAGCGGCAGCGCAGCGTCCGGCCGCTCCTTGGTCTCGTGCCGTTTGTGGCACGGCATCGGGGGCGCGCTATCGCAGCCCTGGTCGCGCTGATCGTGGCGGCAGTCGCAACGCTTGCAGTGCCGATCGCCGTGCGGCGCATGATCGACAATGGCTTCGATCCCACCCGCGCGGGACTGATTGACGAGTATTTCGGCGTTATGATCCTGGTGGTCGCGATTTTGGCTGGCGCCAGCGCCATGCGTTACTATCTCGTTACCACGATCGGCGAGCGGGTGGTTGCCGATCTGCGCAGCGCTGTGTTCGAGCGCATCACCATTCTGTCGGCAGCGTTCTTCGATACCGCGAAAACCGGGGAGCTGGTTTCGCGGCTCGCCACCGACACGACCCAGATCAAGTCGGCGGTGGGCGCGTCGATTTCGGTCGCGTTGCGCAATCTCGTGCTGTTTTTCGGCTCCGCCGCGATGATGGTGGTAACGAGCCCGCGGCTTTCCGCATTCGTGCTTGGCGCCATACCGGTGATCGTGCTGCCGTTGGTTGGCTTTGGCCGCATGGTGCGCCGGCGTTCTCGCACTGCACAGGACACCCTCGCCGACGCTTCCGCCTATGCGTCCGAACTGATCGGCGCCGTGCGTACTCTGCAGGCCTTCACCAACGAGAAGCTCGCGGTGAGCCATTTTGCGGACGCTGTCGAACGGGCCTACGCGGCGGCGGTGTTTTCGACCCGGGCGCGCGCAGTATTGACGGCAGTGATCATCTTTCTTGCCTCGTCGAGTGTCGTCGTGGTGCTGTGGATTGGCGCACAGGATGTGCTGGCCGGCCGCACCACCGCTGGAACGCTCAGCCAATTCGTGCTGTTCGCCGTATTCGCGGCGAGCGGATTGGGCCAGCTCAGCGAGGTTTGGGGCGAGTTGTCCCAGGCTGCGGGCTCGGCCGAGCGGCTCTCCGAGCTGCTTCGAAGCGAACCCAACATCAAGGCGCCAGCGAACCCCGTGCGGCTGCCCTCGCCGCCGCGCGGCGAAATCGGCTTCGATTGCGTGCGCTTTGCCTATCCGACGCGACCCGACCTCGACGTCCTCGACGGCGTGAGCTTTACGGTTCGCGCCGGCCAGAAGGTGGCGATCGTCGGGCCGTCGGGCGCCGGCAAGAGCACGATCTTCCATCTGCTGCTGCGCTTCTACGATCCGAAGGCGGGCGCGGTGAAGTTCGACAGCGTGCGGATTGCGGATACCGACCCTGGTGCGCTGCGCGCGCGAATTGCGCTTGTGCCCCAGGACACCGCGATCTTCGCCGCCACTATCGCGGAGAACATCCGGTTCGGACGACCGGACGCGACCGCTGCCGAGATTGCGCATGCTGCCGAACAGGCTGCCGCTGCTGAATTCATCGCTCGCCTGCCACAAGGGTACGACTCGCTTGCTGGCGAGCGCGGCGTGACCCTGTCAGGCGGTCAGCGCCAGCGTATCGCCGTTGCCCGCGCCATCCTGCGTAATGCCCCGCTCCTGCTGCTGGACGAAGCGACCTCTTCACTTGATGCTGAAAGCGAGACGTTGGTGCAGGTCGCCCTGGAGCGGCTCATGCAAAAACGTACCACGCTGGTGATCGCCCATAGGCTTGCGACAGTATTGTCATGCGATCGCATCCTGGTGATGGACCGCGGGCGCATCGTGGAGGAAGGCACCCATGAAAGCCTCGCCGCCCAGCATGGGCTCTATGCGCGGCTCGCGCGGCTGCAATTCCAGAACACGTGAGCTGATCGCTGATCTCTCCGCGAGCACGCGCCGGCAAAACCTCATGGTCGCCAGCTCATGTGATAGATCGGCTTGCCGGAACGGGCGTTGACATCCTTCCCGCCGATCGCAAAGCCGTGTTTCTTATAGAACGCAATGGCCCGCGCATTGTCCTGGTTGACGTCCAGGTCGATGCGCGCCGGCGCAATTTGCTTTGCGGTGTCGATGAGAGCGCGCGCGACCTGCGAACCCCATGCTTCGGGCGCCACCACGAGTTGATCGAGATGTCCGGTCGCCGGATCGACTGTAACAAAGCCGATCATCCGGGCGGGTCCCGCGTCCGCTACCACACTGCCCGTCTCGGCCACCATGATGGTGCAGGCCGGCACCAGTTCGTTGCGCCAGCGTTCGCGCCACCATGCAATGCGCGCCGAAAAATCTATATCCGGATAGGCGGTCTGCCAGGTTCGTCGCCACAGCTCTATCGCGGCGGCTTCATCGGCGGCCGCATAGGCGCGCAGCACAAAAGCCTGTGACGTCACCGCTCCGTCAGCTTCAGCTCGAGCCGGCGATTGCGGCGAAATGCCTCTTCAGTCCGATCGGGATCGAGCGGCTGAAATTCGCCAAATCCGGCGGCGACGAGACGCTGCGGCGATACGCCCTTGGAAATGAGATATTGTACGACCGAGATCGCGCGCGCCGCCGACAGCGCCCAGTTGGAGGGGTACTGCGAGGTGACGATCGGCCGTATGTCGGTGTGTCCGTCCACGCGCAGCACCCAGGCGATTTCTGGCGGAATCTGCTTTTCGAGATCAAGGAGCGCGACCGCGAGCTTGTCAAGCTCGTTGCGGCCCTCCTGGTTCAGAACCGCCGATCCGGAGTCGAAGAACAACTCGGACTGGAAAACGAACCGATCGCCTACCACCCTTATGTCCGGCCGCGTTCCAAGAATCTCCCTCAGCTTGCCGAAGAAGTCGGAGCGATAGCGCGATAGTTCCTGTACCCGCTGCGCCAGGGCGACGTTGAGCCGTTGGCCGAGATCAGCGATGCGAGTCTGGGCCTCCTTGTCCCGCTTTTCCGAGGCGTCGAGCGCTTGTTCGAGTGCCGCCAACTGGCCGCGAAGCGCCGCAATCTGTTGATTGAGGACTTCGATCTGAGCGAGTGCCCGTGCACTGACGCTTTTTTCGGCGTCGAGTTGGCCGGTGAGCGAGTTGATGCGGTTTTGCGACTCCGTTATGATGCCTTGGATCGAGCTCGCATCGGCGCCGGCGCCCTCGACCGCCGCTTTGAGGCGGTCGCGTTCGCTTTCTGCACCGGAGAGACTTGCACGCAGCCGGGCGATCTCCTCCTCCATGTCCACTTTGCCGGTTTTTTCCAGCGCCAGAAGGTCGGTGAGCTGGGCGATCTGCGCGTTGAGGCGAACCAGTGCCGTATCCTTGCCGGCGACTTCCTGAGACAGGAAGAACTGCACCACCACGAAGACGGTGAGCAGGAAAATGATGCCAAGGATGAGCGTCGACAGAGCGTCGACGAATCCAGGCCAGTAGTCGACACTGCGTTCGCGTCGGTTCCTTGCCGTGGCCATGGCGTTCAGTCCCTTTGTATGGGGGCGCGCGCCAGGATTTCCAGCAACCGCCTGATTTCACGGTGCTGCACCGCCTGGGCGTCAACCCATTCGCGAATCAATTGCTGTTCGCTGCGCATATGATGGACGAGGCCCTGTATGGCCTCAGCGAGGTTTGCCATCGCGTTGGTTGCACCCTTGCTGGGGCCACTATCCGCCATGACGTCGCGCAGACGTTCGATCACGGCGTGAATTTCACCCGAATGCCCTACCGGGGACGGAACCATATCGACCGACTCGACCGCGAGATCCCGTACGGTGGTGGCGAGCCAGTCTTCAAGATCAGTGTAGAAACGGTTCTGTGCCTGGCTGGTCTGCAGGTCGAGAAAGCCCAGCACCAGCGATCCGGCGAGACCGAACAGCGAAGACGAGAACGAAATCCCCATGCCGGCAAGCGGCGCCGCCAATCCGTCCCTGAGGGCATCGAACATCGTGGCGGCATCCCCCCCGACCTTCAGCCCCTTGATGACGTTGCCAACCGAGCCCACGGTTTCGATCAAGCCCCAGAACGTTCCAAGCAGCCCGAGGAATATGAGAAGCCCCGTCATGTAGCGCGACATGTCGCGGGCCTCTTCGAGCCGCGTCCCAATGGAATCGAGCAGGCTCTGCATCGTCTGCGATGAAATCGCCATGCGGCCGGCCTGGTCGCCCAGTATTGCCGCCATTGGCGCCAACAGCACCGGCGGGCGCTCGACTGCTAGCCCCGGGTCGGCAAGGCGGAAACTGTTCACCCACGCAATCTCCGGAAATAACCGGATCACCTGACGAAACGCGAGCAGGATGCCGGTGAGAAGCACCCCGATGATAAGGGCGTTGAGCCCCGGATTCGCCAGAAAAGCCGTCCAGATTTGACGATTGAGAATAACGACAAGTAGCCCCCCGAGAACCAGAAATACCAGCATTCGCACCAGAAAGATGCGTGGGGATGATACCTTGAATGGATCGATGTCGTGTTCGCGCCGCTGCATATAAAATCCCGCCCCAGCCGTGACCTTAAAACCTAATATATATGCCACAGCTCGGATTAAAAATAACGGATAAGGACCGAGTTGAGGACCAATTGCGGTGCATTTAGGGCTTGCTCGCGGTACTCATGTCCGCGCTTCCTTGAGGACCTGGATCAATGCCTTGTGCAGGAACTCGTTGCCGCTGACGATCTGACGTTTGGCAAAAATACCGTCTTCGCCGTCGAGGTCAGTGGCGAACCCCCCGGCCTCCCGCACCATCAGCATGCCGGCCGCCATGTCCCACGGTGAAAGGTCGCGTTCCCAGAAGGCGTCGAACCGCCCCGCCGCTACCCATGCAAGGTCGAGTGCTGCGGCGCCAAACCGTCGCAGGCCGGCAACCCGCTCCTGAACGGCGGCGATTTCACTGCGGAACAGGGCGAGATCGCCGCGACCGAAATGCGGCATTCCGCATGCCACAACCGCGTCCGACATCCTTCGCCTCGCCGCGACCCGCAAACGCTGGTCGTTCAGAAATGCACCCTTACCGCGTTCAGCCAAGAACAGTTCCTCGTTGGCCGGATTATAGATGACGCCGGCAACGATCACACCTTCACGCTCGAGCGCAATCGAAATCGCGAATTGCGGGATGCCATGCAGGAAGTTGGTGGTGCCGTCGAGCGGGTCAACGATCCAGCAATGCGACTTGTCATCGCCGTCGCGGCGGCCGCCCTCCTCGCCGAAAAAACAATAGCCTGGCCTCGCCTTGTTCAACTCCGTGTGGAGTATCTCTTCGGCACGACAGTCGGCCGCGGTGACGAAATTCGCCGGGCCTTTCATTGAGACCTGCAGGTTAGCGACTTCGCCGTAGTCGCGCTTGAGGCTGCGACCGGCTTTGCGTGCTGCCGCCGTCATGACGTTGAGCAGTGCGGAACGGAGCATGGACGGTTCTTTCAGCACATAATCGCCGCAAAATCCCGGAAACATCAGACAGGATCATGCCAACGATCGAGAACATCGGAGCGCCATCCAAGGCAAACGAAACCGCACTCCTATGACGAGCGTGCACGTGATGTGCATACGCAAAGCCGCGTCGTCAAGGTGCTGCCGGCGTTCGGGCTCCGAAAGACCGGTCGACCGCTATCAGGATTTTGGCGACAGGACCGCGAGCCACGGCCGCGCTGCCTTTTCGGCCGCAGCGCGGACCTGCGGCGTCTGCTGCGCGGCGAATTGATCGAGATAAGGATCGCCGTTACCGCCAGCTTTGGCGATGAGGTGCCACTTGATCGCTTCGGTCGGATTGGCCGCAGCGCCGTGGCCGACCGTGAGCAGTCGGGCCAGGCGATTCTGAGCGATTGGACTGCCGCGCAAAGCGGCCTTGCGAAACAGCGCAGCCGCCTTAGCCTCGTCCTTGGGGACGCCGGTGCCGTTGAACAATGCGATGGCATATTCCACTTGGGCGTCCGAATTCTCGGCAATCGCCGCGGCGGCGAGCAGGCGCGTGGCTTCCACCGGATCCTTCTCGACTCCCTTGCCATCCTTGTAGAGTGTCGCAAGCGCGTATTGAGCCTCCGAATTGCCCTCCTGGGCCGCGGTCCTGAACAATTCAGCAGCACGAGCGAAATCCTGCGGGAATTGCTGGCCTTCCAGGTACAGCAAGCCGAGATCGTAGGCGGCGGCGGCGTGGCCCAGCTTGGCGGCGGATGCAAAGAGCCGCGCCGCCTCGGCGCGGTCGTGCAGACCGCCCCGGCGCGACATGTGGAAGATCGCAAGCGCGAACATGGCATCGCGGTCACCGCGGTCCGCCGCGAGCCGGTACCACTGGACAGCCTTGGCATCATCCAGCGGCACGCCAAGACCGTTGGAATAAAGCTCTCCGAGCAGCGTCATGGCGCGCACATCACCCTTCTCATCGACACGACGCGTAGCCTCCGCAAAGGCCGTGAGAAAATAGCCGCGCTGATAGGCACCGTAGGCAATATCCGGCTCGTGGCCGCTTCGTGTCGGCGACGCAACGCTCGACGTCGCGGCGGGCGGCTTGGCGCCCGGCGAAGGGGTTTGAGGCTTGGCTGCGACAGGCGGCCGGGCGGGAGGCACGGGAGTCGGCGCCTGAGCATTGAGACGATCGGTCGCCAGCAATGCCGCGAGAAATGCCAACGCCGCCAAGGTGCGCGCAATGGAAATGCGATCGATCACGCCGTCGTCTCCGCGATATCGAGGCGGGTTGCCGCAGCGGCGGCCGCCGCCTTGGGGCCGCGCGGATCTGCAAACACGGCGTCGCCGAGCGCAACGAAATCGGCGCCGGCCGCCGCCAGCGCCTCGACGTCGTCGAGCGCGGCCGCATATGCGACGCAGGGGACCTCAAACACCTCGGCCCACCAGCCAACCCGGTCGATGACCGCTTGCCGCGAGGGACAATGGCCGGCCGCGTCGGGTTCGCCGAACATGACGTATTCGGCGCCTGCCTCCGCCGCCACCATGGCATCGTGGCGACTGCGAAGCCCGCCGGCGCCGGCGATATAATTTGGCCTGAGCATCCGAACGGCGGCCTTCAGGGTGTCCGGACCGGAAAGATGGGCGCCATCCGCACCGGCACGCGCAACGATCTCGGGACGCCCATCGATGAGAAGCGCCGCACCCGCGGCCTGTACCCCGGGCGCTACCGCCTTGACCCACTTGATCAGACGGCCCTCATCCGCATCGGGCAGGCACAACAATACCGCCGCGACATCGGCGACACGAGACATCTCGGCCACATCCTCCGAGAGCGTCGCCGGATCGCTCACCGCCGGGGTGAGGACGTAGAGGCGCGGGGTCGGTCTGATGCCGGATCGGAGGGTCATCGGGTCGTCGATGATGCGTTATTCGGGCAAATTAGCGGCGCCTTGCGGTTTGCCCCGGCTCGAATCCCCCCGCGGCCAAGCCGTCGCATGGCTGAGTCGTTAATATCTGGTTGGCGGCGCCGCAAGGTGCGTGAAGTCGCATCCGCCGCGAGGATGTTGCAGCTTGAAATTGAGTCGGCGACACATGCTTCAATCCGGGTGACTGGTGGATTGACTTTGAGTTTTGCATCATTTGGCCGTGTCATTCCGGGGCGCAGCGAAGCGGCGAGCCAGGAATGACTCGGTTGAGGTTGCGCTAGGCGTATGATCGGTTCCATCGAAATCGGCCTACCGGCCACGATTGGCTTCGGGCTCCAGATCGATTGCGAGCGCCTTCATGACACGGTTGTGCATGATGTACGTGCCGATCAGCACCGAAAGTTCGACGATCTCGCGGTCGTTGAAGTGCCGGCGTACCTCGGCAAAGACATCGTCCGGCACCGACGTCGCGAGCGTCATCGCCTCCGCATAGGCGAGCGCGGCGCGCTCGCGCGCATCGAACAGGTCTGTCGCGCGCCAATTCTCAAGCGCTCCGCATTCTGCGAGGGTCAATCCCTCGGCGACAGCGAGTCCGGGAACGTGCTGGGCCAGCACATAATCGACGCCGTTGAGATGAGCGACACGGATGATCACGATCTCGCGCAGCCGGCCGGTGAGCAGCGTCTTCCACCGCACGGCGCTGTTATGATCGAACCAGGTTTGCGCCAGCGCCGGGCTATGCAACAGCAGCTTGTAGACGTTGAGAAGCCCGCCGCGACGGCCCGCTTTGATGCGTCCGATCATATCGGCAAGCTCCTGATGCTCGGCCTCCTCGATCAGCGAAATACGCGCCATGAAACTCACTTCTCCGGCAATGGAATGAACTCGATTTCGTCGCCCGGCACCTTGCCGAAATGACCAGCCGCCCATTCGGCTTTGGCCTGCTCGATTCGTTCCTTGCGCGACGACACGAAGTTCCACCAGATGTGCCGTGGTCCGTCCATTGCGGCGCCGCCCAGGATCATCAGGTGCGCGTCGGTGAGGGCCTTGAGCGTGATGCGGTCGCCCGGGCGCAACACCAGCAACCGCTCGCGACCGAAGCGGTCGCCGCTGATGTCGATCTCGCCATCGATTACATAAATCGCACGCTCCTCGTGCTCGGCGTCGAGCGGGAGCACGCCGCCGGCCTTGACGGTTGCGTCCGCGAATACTGTCGAAGACGCAGTCCCAACCGGTGAACGCTCGCCATAGAGCGATCCCACGACCACGCGCACCGCCTTATCGTCGTCGCGCACGACCGGGAATTCCTCGACCCCATGATGCGCGAAGGCGGGCGCCGTCTCCTCCTGTACAGCCGGCAGGGCCACCCAGCATTGCAAACCGTGCAAACTGTCTCCCCTGGCGCGGCGTTCGGGCCCGGTGCGCTCGGAATGCACGATGCCGCGACCGGCGGTCATCCAATTGATTTCGCCGGGTCGGATCGGGATGGCAGTGCCGAGGCTGTCGCGGTGCATGATCTCGCCGTCGAACAAATAAGTCAGCGTCGCAAGACCGATATGCGGGTGTGGGCGCACGTCGATGCCGGTGCCGGACCGGAACACGGCCGGCCCGAAGTGATCGAAAAAGATGAACGGACCGACCATGCGGGAACGCGCCGAAGGCAGTGCGCGGTGTACGGTGAAGTCACCGAGATCGACCGAGCGCGGTACGATCACATGCGCAATAGCTTCTGCTTGGAGAGCGTCGCCGGCATCGGGGTCTTGGCCGCGAAAGAAACTCATGGTGTTCTCCTTATACGAACAGCTGAGGCTCGTTATACGAGCAGCTAAGGCTCGTTTTGTCTGCCAGACGATCGCGGACAGTCTATACGCGACTGCGCGCTTACTGCCAATTACGACGCGCTCTTTCGCATATGCGGCGGGACAAGTATCATGGGCCGTATGGGCGGACATTCTGATGACGCCTCGGCCGTCGGGCGCGGACGCGCCGCTATCACCATCGACCCGCGGCCGCGCAACGCGCAGCCCGATCAGTACCCAGCCTGCCCTGTGATACCGAGGGGCCGGTATTTCGTGAGCCATGGGAGGCCCAGGCGTTTGCCATGGTGGTAGCGCTGCCAGAGCGCGGGCTGTTCGGCTCGGACGAGTGGACCGCGATGCTGGGTAACGAAATCAAGGTGCGCAGCGTGCCGGCGATCTTGACACCGGCGAGACCTACTATCGTCACTGGCTTGCGGCGCTTCAAACGCGTAGTCGCCCACAAAGGCATCGCCGATCGCGCCACACTGGCGCGCTATCACGACGCTTGGGATCGCGCAGCGGAGCGCACTCCGCACGGCGCGCCGATCGAACTCACGGCAAGAGATTTCGCAGCGAAGTGACCGCGCGTGTCAGCAGCGTGCCGACGGACGACTCCTCGGTGGGGGGCTGCTTCGGACGCATACCTCGATCATGATCGGCGACCATTGCGGGGCGGCGTTTGGCTTCCTTGTGCCCGATCACCATTGCCCAGTAGGCCTTGTAGCGGGTGTTCTCATTATAGGCGACAGCGACGCCGAGACTGTCGGCATCGGCCCGCAGCAAGTTTGCGTTATGGCCTGCAGAGGCCTTCCAGATTCTCAGCGTGTCAGCCCACGTCTTGGTGCCGGCCGCGACGTTTTCCGCGGCCGAGTCCGTGTTGGTGCCCGCGATTCGGCTTGCGAACGAGCCGGCCACATCATGACCCAAGACACCGGCGCTGGCCATCGCCTGCGCTTGCCGCACCGCGACCGCGGTCAATTTGGCGTCCGTCTTTACAGCGGGCAGCCCATGCTCTCGCCGATACTGCGAGATCATGGCCGTGATGTCGTCGGCGCGCGCGGCTGAAGCCGTTACGACCAATCCAAACAGGACGCAGATGAGCCTCACTTGCCACCCCCAGCCCCTTATGCGGGAGGAATTACCGCTATTGGGGCAGGATGGCAATCTGGATCGGGAGCGGCCTTTAGCCGACGACTGGCGTTTATCAAAAGTTAATAATAATTAAATTTATGTTGCCATGATCGTTGCAATAGGATAGCATGTTTATGCTAAATTTATGCAACCATCAAGGGTGCATATACAACCAGAAGCGAGGGAGTTATCATGCACAAGTTGACAATTGTGGCCGCGACGATTGCCTTTGGCGCCATGTTGGGCTCGGCACAAGCTGAGATCCTTGGCGGCGCGCCAAACAAGAACGGCAATCAGTGCTTCAAATATTCGTCGGGCAATGAAAGGGATGGACGGTTCGGCAGCTGGGGCGCTTGCCCGCAGGCTGCGAGCACGCCTGCGACGCAGCAGCAGCAGAGGGCCCGTCGTCCCGCATCGCGCTGACGCGCAGCGAAAGCATAATTCGAGCTGACGAATTCAACGAAACGGA
>DATGCX010000019.1:0-11554 GCA_035311445.1 Xanthobacteraceae bacterium
TGATCCGGGGCGGCCAACGAAAAGGCAGCCACTATTCGCTCAACAGCCGCGGACTCGCCATGGCAAAGGAAATCGCGGCGAAAATGGGTGAGTAGAGCGGACCAGTCGCCGACCCTTTTGGCCCCCGTCGGGGCGGATGAGACGTCATCCTGAAAATTGACTGTACACCGCCTCTTACGTGCGCGGCTTCCGCTCATCCTTGACCCGCACCGCCTTGCCTTGCGAGCGCGGGACTTCGCCCGGCGCTTTGACGACGACCGTGCAGGTCACCCCGATCATCGACTTGAGGTGATGCTGCACGGCTCCGGCTTGATTTGCACAGGCCGGCGGGTCGCCCGGCGTGTCAGGCGTGCGCTCCACCTCGACCGTCATGGCGTCGAGTGGCCCTTCGCGCGTCAGGACGATCTGGTAATGCGGCGCGAGTCCCGGGAAGCCGACCAGCACGGCCTCCACCTGCGACGGATAGACGTTGATGCCGCGGATGATCAGCATGTCGTCGTCGCGGCCGGTGACGCGCATGATGCGCACATGGGTGCGTCCGCAGGCGCAGGGCTCGTCCGACAGCCGGGTGATATCGCGCGTGCGATAGCGCACCATCGGCAGCGCTTCCTTGGTGAGTGTGGTGATAACAAGTTCGCCAGTCTCGCCCATGGGAAGCGGCTTCAGGGTCTCCGGATCGATGATCTCGAACAGGAAGTGATCCTCCCACCCGTGCAATCCGTTCTGCGCCAGGTAGCACTCGGCCGCGACGCCCGGCCCCAGAATTTCCGACAGGCCGTAGATGTCGATCGCCTTGATGCCTAGACGGACTTCAAGACCGCGCCGCATCGGTTCGCTCCACGGCTCGGCCCCGAACACGCCCAATCGCAGCGGCAACATGGCGACATCGACGCCCATGCCGGTCGCCACTTCGGCGATGTTGAGCGCGTAGGAGGGCGTTGCGCATAGAATGGCAGCGCCGAAATCCCGCATCAGCATCACCTGCCGCTCGGTGCCGCCGCCCGAGATCGGAACGACAGTGCAGCCGAGGCGCTCGGCCCCGTAATGGGCGCCGAGCCCGCCGGTGAACAGACCATAACCGTACGCGTTGTGAACGATGTCGCCCGGCCGTGCGCCCGCGCAGGCCAGCGTGCGCGCCATCAGGTCCGACCACAGATCGAGGTCGGCCCGGGTGTAGCCGACGACGGTCGGCCTGCCAGTGGTTCCGGACGATGCATGAAGGCGGAGCAACTGCTCGCGCGGCACCGCGAACAGGCCGAACGGATAACTGTCGCGCAGGTCGGCTTTCTCGGTGAATGGAAAATGCGCGATGTCGGCGAGAGAACCCAGATTCTCCGGCGCGACCCCCGCAGCCGCGAACTTGCGCCGAACCGGCGGAACCTTCTGATAGGCATGAGTCAGCGATTTTCTGAGCCGCCGCAATTGCAGTGCGGCGAGATTTGCACGCGCCATGGTTTCGGCTTCACGATCGAACATGAACAGCTGCGTTTCCGGGGCGGCGTCGTGCAAGGTTCGAGGCGTGGTCATTATGCCCATCCAGGTTTGACGGCTCCCCCCGGCAGGCCGGGACCGCGAACAGGAGTGTGGTTGAGGGCGAATCCCTGATTATAGGCTGCGCGGGTGATCATGATGAATTTCAACGCCCAGCCGGCAGCGAAAACCAGAATGCCGGCAACGCCGAACAACACCCCTGCAATCTCCAACAGCGCGAAGCCAAGCACAATGAGAGTTGCGGGCGCGATGAATCCCAGCACCAGAAACCAGCCGCGGCATGCGCCGAGAAGTTCGAGCGAGCGTGCCGGCGCGCCGTCTTTCCTCAGGCGGACGAAATAGCAATGCCATTCCCATGCGCGCGCGGCGGCCAGCATGGCTACGAAGGCGGCAGCCGGGAAAATGCTCGGCTCCAGCAGCGGCAGTGCCGCGGCAGCACAAAGGAACAAGCCGCCGCCTTCCGCCATTCCGGTCGAGATCAAGAACGGCACGACATTGTGGGCGCGCCAGATCGGCACGCCCTTGGCGGCTTTCAGGATCATGGCCTGGCAGAACAGGAACGCGAGGCCAAGCCCGGCCGCAATTGCTGTAAGCAACGAATGATTGAACCAGAGCGCGAGCAGGGCGACCGGAAAGAACGCCGCCACCGCCACCGCCTCGCGCGTCATCCAGGAGCGTCGCGGCTGCAGCAGCACGTAGATGAAGCGCAGCGGCCGTCCGATCTTGAACATCAATATCGCAAGACCGATGCAGACAAGCGCGAGCGCAATAAGGCCGACCGGCCATGCCGGGACGCCGCTGAGAGTATCGGCCGCCGCGAACACAAACAGCCCCGCGCCGGCGCCGCCGCACAAGAAATTGGCCGCCGCCTTCCAGTCCCAATGGGGTTGGTGCCACGGCTCGACGCCCTTGGTCCGGATGCGGCTTTTCTTCTCCCCTCCCCCTTGTGCGGAGGGGTCGGAGGTAGGGGTCGATGAGTAGGACACTTCTGGGCCATAACTTCTCGACCCCCCACCCCGACCCTCCCCCACAAGGGGGGAGGGAGAAAGAGCCCCCTCCTCCGCCTTGCTGTAGAGATAAAAGAAATTAGGCGCGGTTCCGAGTTCTTCGTGCATGCGGAAATGCTGGTGTTCGGCCAACAGCTGCGACACGTTGCTCGCCGGATCATCGAGGTCGCCGAAATGCAGCGCATCCGCGATGCAGGCATTGACACAGGCCGGCGTTGCGGCAGGGTCGATGCCGGGCGTCAGGCCGTGCTCTAAACCGAAATCTATACGGTCGACGCAAAAAGTGCATTTCTGCGCCACGCCAAGGCGCGCCTCGTCATATCGCTCGGTCTCATTGCGCATGGCGCCGGCCACATAGGCATAGCGGGGCTGGTGCACCAGGAAACGCGCCTGGTACGGGCAGGCGACCTCGCAATAGGCGCAGCCGATGCAGAGTTCGTAATCGATGGTGACGATTCCATCGCGCCGCTGGCGGGTTGCGCTAGTCGGACACACATGCACACACGGTGGATCGGCGCAGTGCTGGCATCCGACTGGCACAAAGGTGCGGGTCACCTCCGGAAATATGCCCGCCTCCACATCCAGCACCTTGCGCCATTGCACAGCCGGCGAGGTGGCGTTGGCGTGACGACACGCGGCCGTACACGTCTGACAGCCGACGCACCGCTCGAGATCTGCCAGCATGCCCCAGCTGGTCATGACGGGGAGTTCCTACCGTTGCTCCCCTTTTTCTGGGGAGGGCTCGCGGACACAGCCCATGCAGGGGCGCACATCCGAGCCGCACGGTCTCCGAGCCGCTCCCTGGCGGACGTGGCGCGGTCTTCACCTCTCCCCGCTTGCGGGGAGAGGTCGACCGAGCGAAGCGAGGGAGGGTGAGGGGGCCTCTCCACGAGTCTGAGCGTATGGAAAGGCCCCGTCACCCCAACCCTCTCCCCGCAAGCGGGGAGAGGGAGAAGAGGCGCAGCGCCAAACGCGTTCACGCTGCCGCTCCTGACCTTGCGCCCTCAAGCCGCGTGATCTGTACCCGGACGAGATCGGCGCCCGATCCGGTGGCATCGGTGAGGTCGAGCAGCATGGGCACGAGCGCATTCATGTTCGGGGCGCCGAAATCCTTGGCATACGGCGTCGCCCAATGGTCGAACTGGCCGATGATCAGCAATGTGTCCGGCCGGATGCCTTCACACAGCACGACGCGGCCCTTGGTGCTGTTGAGCGGCGAGCGCACCTCGACGAGATCACTGTCGGCGATGCCGAGCTTCGCGGCGGCCGTGGCGTTCATTACCACGCCGCCATGGCCGGCGACGTTCTCGGCGACTTCGCGCATCAGCTGGATGCCGACGTTGCCGCCCCAGGAATACTGCATGCTGCGGGCGGTGATCAGCCAGAACGGATAGTTCTCGATGCGTACCCCGTAGTGCCTGCCGAGCGCATTCTCCCACAGCGCCGAGAGATCGCGCCAGCGCGGCAGCGGCTGATATTCCTCGAGTTGGCGGTCCCACCAGTTGATACCGCGTTCATGCAGTCGCCGGCCAAGTTCCTTGCCGATCCGAAACAGGCGCTCCTGATAGGGCTGCTCGAAGCGCAGACCAACGTCGGCAAGTTTCGGATAGAGGTACCATTGCAGGCGCGAGAACGGTTTGACCCGGAAGCCATGCTTGCGGAACCATGCGAGCCCGTGGGTTTCGGCCCCATCGGTCAGCTCCGCAGTGGCGGCGCGGCAGGAGGCATCCCAGATCGCCTCAACGCTGTGCGGCACCGCAGGGTCCAACGAGAAATCGTAGTTTTCGCCGGAAAGCCTCACGCCTGCCGCGCCGCGGTTGATCGCCTCGTTGTAGGCCTCCAGGAGACCGGTGCGGCGGGCGAGCTCGGTGGCAATCCAGGTGAAGTCCTTTGCCTCACCTTGCGGCGGCACCGCCTGATCGCGCAGCGCGAAGCCCTGAAAATCCCAGAACTGCTCGACATATTTGGTGCCGCCGATGCGCAGCAACTGCAGGCCTTCGAGGTCGGTGCAATCGGGCAGCAGCACATCCGCCATATGGTTGGTTTCGTCGTGCGTGAACGCGAAGCATACCGTGAACGGGAACTTGGCCATCGCAGCGCTGACTGACCTGGTGTCCCAGAACGAAATGGCCGGATTGGTGCGGTAGACGAGCCACACGTCCGGCGGCAATGCGGTGGGCAGCTTTTCGAAGTCTTTGTTCTGCATCATCCAGGCGAGATGGGTCGGGCCAAGCGCCTGGCTCCAGGCGGAATTCGCCACCAACGGCACCAGCGTGCGATGGGCGCTTCGCGCGGTGGGGCCGGCAATCCAGTCGTCTTTGCCGGTTGGGTTCATCGGATAATCCATGAACCCATCCCTGCCGGGCTTCACGCTCGACCAGCGATTATCTGCCGGACGGTTAAGCCGCACCGTGGTGCCGAGCGTGCCGCCCGGAACTTCGAGCGCACCTACGAGGCAGGCCAGCAGCGTACGCGCCCAGCAGCATTCATACCCGCCCCAGCCGTTGTTCACAGTCTTGCCGAGCGCGATCGCGACAGGCCGGAACGGCAAAGTGACGCCTTCGATCTCGATCGTCTGGCCGACGCGCGCATGGGCGAGGAATTCGTCGGCAACACGCCTGATCCGAGCGGCCGGAACATCGCAGATCTGGCTCGCCCATTCGGGCGTGTAGTCTTTCACGTGGTCAACCAGATGCGCGAATGCGGGCCGCACGTCTGCTGCTTGATGGACTGTTGTTTCGTCGTCCGGACCGACTTCGATGCCATTGCTTGGCAGCGCACCTTCCAGCGCCGGGTTAATGCCGGGCGTATCAAACGGTGCCGCCTGACCAGTAACGGTGTCGATTACCAGCGGCTTATGGGATTGCGGATCGCGTAGGAAAAATCCGTGAGGCCCGACCAGGTAGGGCGACGACGTGCGATGTTTGAGAAACGGAATATCTAGTTTCTCGCGCGGATGGGCGTGCAGCAGCACGTGGATCATGGCGAACAGAAATGCGGAGTCGGTTTTCGGCTTGATCGGAATCCATTCCGCCGAGCATGCGCCAGTGACGGACAGATGCGGCTCGATCTGCGCGCGCTTCATGCCGCGCTTGCGGGCGTCGGCATGACGCTTGACGCCGCAGACCCCGCCCGACGCCTCCACGTTGGCGCCGAACGAGACGAGGTATTCGGTCAGCGGCGTATCAGGCGATACCGTGAAAGCCCGGTGCCACAGCTCGCCATAGAGGTGCTCCGAGTGATAGCACTTCACGCCCTGGCCCGAGCCGAAGCTCATATCGACCGGGCCCCACGCGGCAAGATAGGCCGGCAGTGTCCCCATGTAGGCGGTCGGCGTGCCGCCGCCGCCGAAGCTCGCGGCGAGCCGCGGAAACCCCTTCGGGTCGATCGGCCCGGCAGCGCGCACCCCATTGAGCTTGTCGGCGACCAGAGTGAGCGCCTCGTCCCAGGAGATGCGGACAAAGCCGGGGTCCTCGCCGCGGCCTTTTTTTGGGTTGGTCCGTTTCATCGGATGAAGGATGCGATCGGGCGTGTAGGTCTTCTGCACCAGGCCGAAGGCTTTCACGCAGATCTTGCCACCGGCCGGATGCACCTGCGCAGCAGTGAAATTGGGATTGATTTCCGTCGCAACGCCGTCTTCGACGCGCACCGTCATCAGGTCTGGGCCGGCCACGCACTGGTAGCAATAGGTCGAAACCGTCTTTTCGTCACGCGGTCTCTGCACGGACACCTCTATGCCGATCGCAGCTTCGCCGCCTTCGCCTTCAGGCGCTCGATCGTCTTTGCCCTGTCGACCACGAAGCGCGCATGCGAACCGGAGCTGATGGTATCGATCTCGTCCTTCGCGGTCACCGCGAAAGTCACCTTGCGGCCTTCGATCACAGTCACCGTGGCGGTGAACTCGACGGTCGAACCCGGCAAAGTAGGGGCAAGATGCTTGATTGCCACTTCCATGCCGACCGAATCTTCGTTCGGATCGGCATGCTCCAGGATGAGATTGCGGCAGATGTACTCAATATCGCCGACCAGGTAAGGCGTCGCATAGACGCGCCCCTCCTCATCCATGAATCCGATTGTCTTTTCCTTTTCCACCTGGATGCGGCGCATCATCGAAACACCCGGCTGCAAGCTTGGCTTCATATGGTAGGCTCCTGTTGAGGTATTATGTGGGTGTCCTATGCTTGCGTGCCCAAGGCATGTCATAAGAAACACCGGTGGGGAATATGGGTGAGACCTCGGCATCATCTTTGGCCGTCAGCGTGGCCGAAGCCATTCCGCGCATTTACAATTTCGCTGACGACATGTTGCACCGCAACCTGGCGGCGGGGCGGGCCGACAAGCCCGCCTTCATCGATCCCCGCGGAAGCTGGACTTACGGGCAGCTTGCCGAGCGCGTCTTACGATTCGGTCATGTCCTGCGCAAGTTCGACATTGTGCGGGAAGACCGCATTCTGCTGTGCCTGACCGATACGATCGATTGGCCGACGGCGTTCCTCGGCGCCGTCAAAGCGGGTGTTGTCGCCGTTCCGGTGAATACCCTGCTCCACGAGAACGACTACCGATTCATGCTCACGGACAGCCGGGCAAAACTGCTGGTCGTATCCGAAGAGCTTTATCCGCGGTTCGCCAACCTCATCGGGTCGTGCCCGGATCTTGCAACCGTGATCGTGTCCGGCGCCGACGGCCATGGCCATAGCCGGCTCGAAGACCTGCTGGAGAGCGCGTCCGGTCCGGATTATACGGCGCCCACCACGCGCGACGACATGTGCTTCTGGCTCTATACGTCCGGGTCCACGGGCCGGCCCAAGGGGGCCGTGCATGTGCACGCCAACCTGCGGCTCACTGCCGATCTTTATGGCGGACCGGTGCTCGGCCTGACGGAAAACGATCTCATCTATTCGGTGGGAAAACTGTTTTTTGCCTACGGCCTCGGCAATGCCATGACGTTCCCGATGGTGTTTGGCGCCACCGCGGTTTTGATGCCGGGCCGGCCGACGCCGGATGCCGTCGCGGAATTGCTACGCCGGCATCCGGTGACCGTGTTCTTCGGGGTGCCGACCTTCTACGCGGCGTTCCTGGCGAGCGCGGCCGCACCCTCTCGTGACGAACTCAACCTGCGCATTTGCGTCTCGGCAGGCGAGGCGCTGCCGGTGGATGTGGGGCGGCGGTGGAGCGAACGATATGGCGTCGATATCCTCGACGGGCTGGGCTCGACCGAAATGCTCCATATCTTCCTGTCGAACCGGATCGGCGATGTGCGCTATGGCACCACCGGCAAGCCGGTGCCCGGCTACGATATTCGCCTCGTCGACGATGACGGCGCGACGGTCAGGCCCGGCCAACTCGGTGAGTTGCAGGTGCGCGGTCCGACCAGCGCCATCATGTATTGGAACAACCGCGCCCAGTCGCGCACCACGTTCCTTGGCGAATGGACGCGCTCCGGCGACAAGTACATCGAGGACAAGGACGGCTATTACGTTTATTGCGGGCGGCGCGACGATATGCTCAAGGTCGGCGGCATGTATGTGGCTCCGTTCGAGGTCGAGGGGGCGCTGTTGACCCATCCGGACGTGCTCGAAGCTGCCGTGGTGGCCTGGCCCGACGAGGATCGGCTGATCAAGCCAAAGGCGTTCGTGGTTTTAAAACCTTCCGTAACGGCCAGCGACAGATCGGTCCGGGCGCTACAGGACCATTGTCGGAAACAGCTTGCACCTTACAAATTTCCACGTTGGATCGAATTCCGCAACGATCTGCCCAAAACCGCGACCGGCAAGATTCAACGGTTCAAGTTGCGCGCCGAGGCGCCGGATCGATAAAGTCATTGGATCGACGAACTTGGTGTGAGAGCGTGAGGAACAATTAAGGACCGGCCGCGCCCTAAAGGGCACTCCTCGGGATGAGGCTCTAAGTGCTTCAGGGCCTCGGCGTTTCAAATGGAGATGAGCATGCGCAAGTCTGTCGTCGCGATCAGCGCCCTGATTGCGTGCCTGGGCGTTCCTGCGTTGGCACAGCAGAAGAGCGTCAAGATCGGGTTTATCAGCACATTCAGCGGTCCGCCCGCGGTGATCGGCAACGACATGCGAAATTCCTTCGAACTCGCGCTCGACCATCTGGGCCGCAAGGTGGGCGGCCTTCCAGTCGAGGTCATCTATGAGGATGATCAGCAGAAGCCGGAAGTCGGCAAGCAGAAGACCGACAAGCTGATCGAATCCGATCATGTCGATTTCATCGTCGGTTATATCTGGTCGAACGTACTCCTTGCATCGCTCAAGCCGGCAATCGACTCAAAGACCATCATGATCAGCTCAAATGCGGGGCCCTCGCAGATCGCCGGCGAGTTGTGCTCGCCATATTTCTTCTCCACCTCGTGGCAGAACGATCAGACGCCGGCAGCGATCGGCCTGTACATGAATCAGAAGGGCGTAAAAAGTGCCTATCTGGTCGGTCCGAATTATGCCGCCGGCAAGGATATGATGGCCGGCGTCAAGGCGACCTTCAAGGGCAAGATCGTCGGCGAGGAATATACGCGATGGCCCGATCAACTCGATTTTTCGGCCGAACTTTCCAAGGGGCGTGCCGCCAAGCCCGACGCCATGTTCGTATTTTATCCGGGGGCGGCCGGTGTACAGTTCCTCAATCAATACGTTCAGGCAGGCCTCAAGAACCAGATTCCGCTCTATACGGCGTTCACCATCGACGAGACGACGTTGCCCCGGCAGGGCGAGAACGCACTCGGTATCCCTGGCGCGCAAGAATGGGTCAATGATCTACCCAACGACGCCAACAAGAAATTCGTCGCCGACTACAAGGCGAAACACAAGGCTTCACCTTCCTTCTATGGCGCCCAGTCTTACGACGCCGCGCTCCTCGTCAACAGCGCGGTCGCTGCCGTCAAGGGCGACGTCGCCAGGAAGGCGGACATGATCAAGGCGATGGAAAAGGCCGACTTTGCATCGGTTCGGGGGTCGTTCCGCTACGGCAACAACCACTTCCCGATACAGAATTTCTATCTACAGGACGTCGTCAAAGGACCCGACGGAATGCCAGTGCTCAAGACCGTCGCCACGATTGTCAAAGACGATCAGGACGTATTCCACGACAAGTGCACGATGAAGTGATTCTCCTCTTCGAACAGTGCCTGAACGGACTGCAATTCGGATTGCTGCTGTTCCTGCTTGCCGCCGGGCTGACGCTCGTGTTCGGCATCATGGACTTCGTCAATCTGGCGCATGGGTCATTTTATATGCTCGGCGCCTATTTCGCCGCCACCTTCGCGGCGCTTACGCAGAGCTTCGTGCTTAGCGCCGTGCTGGCATTGGCGGCGACCCTCGCGGTCGGGATGGCGGCCGAGGTGATCGCGATCCGCAAGCTCTACGGCCGCGACCATCTCGACCATGTGCTCGGCACATTTGGGTTAATCCTGTTCTTCAATGAGCTTGTGCGCCTCATATGGGGGCCGGCCGGTATGAACCTGGCGCTGCCGCCATATCTCAGCACGTCGATCGAGATTCTTCCGGACGTTTACTACCCGGCGTATCGTCTCGCCGTCATCATGGTGGCGCTGGTGGTCGCGTTCTTCCTCTACATCGTGGTCATGCGCACGCGAGTCGGCATGCTGATCCGCGCCGGAGCGTCGAACCGCGAGATGGTCAGCGCACTCGGCATCAACATCCGATTGCTCTACACGTTCGTGTTCGGCGTAGGGGCGGCGCTCGCGGCGCTCGCGGGCCTGATCCAGGCGCCCATCCTGACCGTGCAGATCGGTATGGGCGAGAACATTCTGATCGTCGCCCTTGTGGTCATCATCATCGGCGGCATCGGCTCGATCCGGGGCGCGTTCATCGCGGCGATTTTCGTTGGCCTGGTCGATACGGTCGGCCGTGCCTTCCTGCCCGAATTTTTCCGCCTGGTCATGACCCCCGCGGCCGCCTCGGCGCTCGCTCCCGCGTTGTCGTCCATGCTGATCTATCTGCTGATGGCCGCCGTTCTGGTTTTGCGGCCTCAAGGCTTCTTTCCGGCAGATGGCAGATGAGCGCGTTTTTTACCGTCCGTAGTTTGGTGATCGGCGCACTGCTCGTGTTTCTTGCCTTGCTGCCGGTCTATGTGGCTACCACCGGTCAGTTCTTCCCGCTCACCCTGTTCACCCGCATCATCATCCTGGCCCTCGCCGCCACCAGCCTCAATCTCATTCTCGGTTATGGCGGAATGGTCAGTTTCGGTCACGCCGCCTATCTGGGCCTGGGCGGTTATGTGGTCGGCATCCTGGCCAAGGAAGGCATAACGTCCGGATTCGCGCAGTGGCCGCTGGTGCTCGCGGTGTGCGCGTTGTTCGCGCTCGTGGTCGGTGCGCTGTGCCTGCGTACGCGCGGGGTTTATTTCATCATGATCACGCTCGCCTTCGCCCAGATGATCTACTACGTGGCGGTCGGCCTCGATCGCTATGGCGGTGACGACGGACTCACCATCTATCGCCGCAGCCAGTTCGCCGGCCTGATCGACCTTTCCGGCAAGGTGCAGTTCTATTATCTGTGCCTTGCGCTGCTGCTCGCGGCAATCTGGCTCGTCTCGCGGCTCGTCAATTCGCGGTTCGGCATGGTGATCCGGGGTTCGCGATCGAACGAGCGGCGCATGCGGGCCATCGGATTTCCGGTCTTTCGCTACCAGCTAACCGGCTTCGTTATCGCCGGCATGATGTGCGGACTTGCGGGCGCACTGCTTGCCAATCACACCGATTTTATCAGCCCCGCGGCGATGCATTGGACGCGCTCAGGGGATCTCATCGTGATGATCGTGCTCGGCGGCATCGGCTCGCTGTTTGGCCCGCTGATTGGGGCCGTTATGCTCCTGGTGCTGGAAGAGGGGCTTTCGCGGTTGACCGAGTACTGGCAAATCGTCGTTGGTCCGTTGCTGCTGTTCGTCGTCGTATATGCCCACGGCGGTATCGACGGCGTCTTGGCAAGCCTGCGGCATGCCTGATCCGATGTTGCAGATTCGCGACCTGACCAAGCGGTTCGGCGGCGTCCTCGCTTGCGACGACGTCTCGCTCGATATTATGG
>DATGCX010000020.1:0-2939 GCA_035311445.1 Xanthobacteraceae bacterium
CCGTAGCGGCCATGCTTGCGGGAAAGGCGCTGGCAGCGCCGCTGTCCTGTCGACGGCGGAGAGACGGAGGGCTTGTCATGAAACGTTTCATACTCATTGCGCTTTCGTTGCTGTGGGCGCAGGCCGCCGCAGCCGCGTCTACTATCATCGTCGATGGCCAGTATGTCGCCGAGGCGATCGCGCGGAATGCCATCGTTTGGGACGTACGAGCTGCCGATGCCTATGCGAAAGGACACATTGCGGGCGCCATCAGCATTGGCGACGCGGCGCGAGTTCTGCGCGACGAAAATACCGAGGATTTCATCGCGACCGAGCGCATCGAGAAGATACTCGGTGGCGCCGGTTTGGACCCTAATCGCGAAATCATTGTCTATGGCAGCCGCGGCACGTGGCATCCCTATTTCGGTCTTTACACCTTGCAGTATTTCGGCGGCGGCAATGTCCGCGTCTACCATGAAGGCATCGAGGACTGGGCCGCTGCGGGCCGGCCGATCAGCCGTGACGCCGCACAGCTTGCGCCGGTCGCGCTCAAACTGGAAATCAATCCGGCAGTAGCAGTCACCACCAAGGAGACGGTGGCGCGGCTAAACGATCCGAATGTGCAAATCCTGGATGTGCGTACGCCGCAGGAGTTCATCGGCGAAGACATCCGCGCAATCCGCGGCGGTCATATTCCGGGCGCAATCAATATCCCTTACGAACAGAACTGGATCGATCCGGAAACGCTCGGCAAGCTCGCGCGCAAACAGATCACCAACAATGCCGGCATGTCGCTCAAGCCGGCCGAGGAGCTGAAACGATTATATTCGAGGCTCGATCCTAACAAGGAAACCATTGTCTATTGCCAAAGTGGCGCGCGTGCGTCGCAAACCGCGGGCGTGCTTCAACAGCTCGGCTTCACAAGGGTGAAGGTTTACGATTCCGCGTGGCTGGGCTACGGCAACACCCTTGATGCACCCGCCGAGAACGTGACGTTTTTTAACGTGGGGCTTCTCAACTCGCGCTTGTCGGCGCTGCAGGAGCGGATCAATCAGCTCGAAAAAGAACTCGCCGAAACGAAAGGGCGAAAATAATTGCAGCGTTGTCATACGACTGTCGCGATCCCTTGCCTTGGCGGGTATGTGAGGCGTCGTGACTTCATCATACTGCTCGGCGGCGCGGCGACGGCGTGGCCGCTCGCGGCGCGTGCGCAGCAGGCAGCGATGCCGGTCGTCGGATTTCTCTTCGCCGGGCCTGCGGATGCCTCCAGGCACTATGCGGCTGCGTTCCGCAAGGGCTTGAGCGATACCGGCAACGTCGAAGGGCAGAATGTCGTGGTCGAATACCACTGGCTAGAGGGCCAGTACGACCGCGCGCGGACGCTCGTGGCCGACATGGCCCGCCGTCGCGTGGCGGTGATCGCCAGTCTCGGTGGGACTCCTGTGGCCCTCGCAGCCAAAGCTGCCACTGCCAGTATCCCGATCGTCTTCAGTGTTCCTGATGACCCGGTTCAGCTTGGTCTGGTCGCCAGCCTCGCCCGACCGGGCGGCAACATGACAGGCATCAATTTCTTTACCCAGGAGACTACCGCGAAGCGGCTTGGTCTTCTGCACGAGCTAGTGCCCAAGGCCGCTCGCACCGCCGTATTGGTCAATCCGGCGAATCCTGCGTCCGCCGAGCGCACTTTGAAGGAGGTGCAGGCAGCCGCCCCCGTCCTAGGCCTGCAAATCCATGTTTTCAACGCCAGCACCAGCAACGAAATCGATGTAGCCTTTGCAGGCATGGTGCGCGAGCGTTGCGAGGCCCTCCTCGTCGGGGGGGATGCGTTGTTCAATGGCCGCCGCGTTCAACTTGCCATTATGGCAGCGCGCGACAGACTGCCTACCAGTTTTACTGTTCGCGAGTTCGTCGAAGCGGGCGGGCTAATGAGCTACGGGACAAATCTTGCGGACACTTTCCGTCAGGTCGGGACTTATACCGGCAGCATCATCAATGGCGCTAAGCCTGCAGAGCTTCCGGTGTTGCAATCGACTAAGTTCGAGTTCGCCATCAACCTGCATACGGCCAAGGCGCTCGGCCTCGAAGTGCCGCCGCAGCTGCTCGCCAGCGTCGACGAGGTGATCGAATGAAGCGCCGCCAATTCATCACGTTGCTCGGCGGCGCGGCAGCCACTAATAATGACGCCACTCTCAGTAGAAGCCGAAATAAGGCTTGCCCTTAGTAGCCCCGGTAGTAGCCGTAATAAGGCCGCCGGTAGAAGCCAGGCTCCGACCGCAGTGCGTAGTAGCCGTAGTAGGCCGGATAGCCATAGCCGTAATACGATCCATAGCCGTAGCCGTAATAGCCCGAACCGCGGTAGTAATTCGGTCGCGACCAGCACCGGTACTGATTGCACGCATAGCGCACGCTTTGGCCTAGGCCGAGGTCGCTCGCTGCAGCCGCGAGATTGCTCATGGGCATCGCCGATGCCGGCGCGGACATGACGCCGCACAGCACAGCGCTGACGACCAAACTGATCGTGAGGCCTTTCACGGGCACCTCCCTAATTGTTACAAGAGCAGACGGCCCGATACTATCTCGATCGTGCAAGGCGCAGAACTGCTAGTTTGCGGAGCAGGCGGTCGACGTGGCTACAGGATGCCGATGGCCGCGCCAACAGATTGCTCACGGCGGCTCGCGTGCCTCTGGTCACCGCGTGGCGTGTTGGATGCCGCCTGCGCGGAGCGGCAGAAATTCAGCGCACTGCTGAAAATGCTCCGCGCTGGCCTGACATGAACACGCCCTCCACCTGGCCGTCGAGCCGCTCGCCATTGTGCTATCCTGGTCTGGCTGGAGGCACTTTGAGGGCCGGCTAACGCCTCGATTCAGAACATTTCAGGTCTGCCCCAAGGATTAGCCGGCCTCCCTATGGCAGGCTGAGCGTGCGGCAAACCGACTGCTGGGGTCCCGCCTGCTGGTAG
>DATGCX010000021.1:0-2655 GCA_035311445.1 Xanthobacteraceae bacterium
TGGTACAAGGATTTCGACTGGGCGCACCGGGCGCACGGCTGGAGCGGATGGCTGACATTTGTGCTGTCAAACAATCCCACGGATGCGCAGCATACGCCGACGCACCGCTGACGCGATTGCTCCGTTACAAGCCACGCCAGGTCGGACGCAGCACGTTGTCGAGCAGATTCCAGCGCGGAGTGGGGTCAGGGCGCGGCTTGCCGTCGATCCAATAGGCGAGTTGCGCTGCGCGAAAGCCGTTCGTCGCCTGCAGCGACAACCACGTGTTCAGATATCGGGTCAGCGTCGTGGCGCTCGGCTGCAGAAAGTACGCAAACAGCAGCGGCGCTCCCATGCCGCTTGCTGCAACCGCCGAAAATCCACCGTGCCCCGACACCCAGGCCCGGGCCTGGTCGAGCGACCATACTGCCGCGTCGAGCTCCGGGTGAGCGGGGATATCGTCGTAGGTTTCGAGCGGAACGATGCGCGCCTTCGGAAACAGTTGTTTCGTGAGCCGGAAGATCGCGCTGTCAGCCAGGGTGCCGAGCACGAGGTTCGGCGTGTCGGCAACCGCCTGGTAGCTCAGGAAACGGCTTGCTTGGCGCGACGGCGCGATAAACCCCAGCGGGCTTTCGAAATACGGGTTGGAGACTTGTAGATCCTCCAGCCGCTTCTCGGTGATGTAGGCGCCGGCCATGACGATGTCGAGACGCCGGGCAGCAAGGTCCGCCTCCACTTCGTCCCATTCGATCGGCGCGAGCTCCAGACGGACGTGCAGATCGCGTGCGAGCTGGTACGCATAGCTGATGTCGAAGCCCACCAGATTGCCTGATCTATTTCTATAGCTGAATGGTATCACCTCCCGCCCGTAACCGACCCGAAGGATCCTGCGATCGCGAATTCCATCGAGCGTTGCCGGGCCGTCGATCGGCGGCAAGCGGCTCGCCGGGGTGTCGCTGATGAACGCGTCGACGCCGGCGACAAGCGCCGGATCCAAGGTCCGCTCGAGGATCGCCGCGTTGCTCGGTGGCGGAAACAGGCTCTCCGACGAAATGCGAACGCCGATTGCGGTTGCCGCGAGCAGCACTGCGCCGAGCAGCAGTGCCGCGATCATCCTCGCCGGGCGAAACACCGTGCGCCGGAAGTAAACAAACGGAACAGCGATTGCAACGAATGCATAGGCAGAGACCGAGAGTGCCACCTGTCCATAACGCGTCACGGTCATGGCCTCGACGTAGAGCGGCAGCGTATCGGCGGGAAGCCCGAGCCACTGGCTCATGAACGTCACCGCGCTTAGTGTCGTGCTTGGAGATCCGCTCGCGGAGAGCAGGGTCATGGGAGCGAGCAGCGCCATCTGGGACGCATGCATGATCACGTGATAGTGTTGACACGCATAGATCATGAACAGCGCGACGAAATAATTTCCGAGCGAAGTGAACACGTAGGAGAGCGAGATTGTCGCCCGCGTGATGTCTCTCGCCTCGTTGTCGTCGTGCCCCGCAGCCGCGACTCGCTGCTCGGCAACGCTTTGAATCAGGGGTAGCGGGGATGATGCCAAGGTCGTCACCAAAGCCAGCACGAAAGCGGGGTGGAGCTCGGCGACAAGGTCGCGAGCCTTGGCCGGCACGATCGCCGACAGCGCGAGCGGAAACACGGCGAACGCAAGGACCCCGGTACCGATCAGGAACAGCGCCACATAGACGACAAGAGTGCCCGCCGCCCGCGGCGTGATCGTTCCCGCGGTGCTGGCGAATAATGCGAACACGCCGATCGGGGCGAGATACACGACCCACGCCCATACCTTCAGACTTGCCAGCCGGACAGCGTCCATGGTTTCGAGAAAGGAGGCCTTTGAAGGAATTGATTGAACCGCCAAGCCGAACGTGACAGCAAACACGATGATGGCCGGCACAAAGTTTCGGCTCAGAGCGTGGGTGAGGTTGTCCGGAACGATTGTTTGGAGGAGGGCTAGCACCGAAATGGGATGCGGCGGCTTGATCTCCACCGGTGGGGCAGGCGGAGGGATAGCCTGCGCCAGCGCGAAGATGGCGGCGAATACGGCCACCCAAAGGAACAGATATACGCCCCAGCTGGCCTGCAGGAGGCGCCAGGCGCGCCCCGTCGCCAAGCTCCCCAGGCCCACGATCAATGAACTCAGTAAGTAAGGATAGACGACGCTCAAGAGCATCATCGTATAGACGTCGCCCAGCGGCTTAAGAACTGCCGTGCGCTCACCGAACGTGATGCCTGCCAGAATTCCAAGAAACGCGCCGATCAGCACCCAAAGCGGCAGGCGCCCGGTCACCGTCCGGCCACGCGCCGCCGACGATGCCGCCCGTGCGGTTGCTTCCATGCCGCGTCCCATCCGCAGTGCCCGGCATTTTTTATCACGCGGAGTGCGCTCGGGCGAGTTTGGGGATCTCGGGTGCGACGCGACTTGAGTCGAAGGCGGCGTACCCGCCTATCTCGGGTGGTCTATTCTCTCGGCGAGCGGCTGCTACGGCCCCAATGGTCCCGGGCGTGTGATCTGCCTCACAGCGTCGCCGCGTCGCCGGTGACATGCTGCGTTGCGCAGGCGCTGGCCGAACGGCCATGCGCCGCTGCACAAACCGACGGACGGTGGTCCGTCACAGGATGGGACGAACCATGAAGTTGCTCATCGCCGCGCTGGCTCTG
>DATGCX010000022.1:0-32454 GCA_035311445.1 Xanthobacteraceae bacterium
GCCACGGTAAACGCGCCTATCCACTCGATGGTCATGGTCAGCCCGTACCTACAGACGCCAGCGAAGCCGCAGACATACGACTGGACGCAAATACCGCTGCACCGCGGCATCTGGACTGGTGTTCCGTGACCGCGCTATCGACCAGCGAGCCTATTTCTTGCTTGAACCGAGACTTATTAAACGCATGTGCGTGCCGCACAAGTACTTGTCGATCATATTCCATGCGCTCTACACGTTCGACCGCCGCGATTACGTCTTGGACTGCTTGGCGACCAAACAGCACGCCCGTGACTCCGTCCACCACTGTTTCAGCGGCGCCGCCGCGCCCGTAAGCGACAACGGGGCACCCACTCGCCATCGCTTCAATTGGAACAATTCCAAAATCCTCCTCGCCCGGAAAAACTAAAGCACGACAGCGTGCGTAGTGGTCGCGCAGGACCTCGAACGGCTGTGGCCCGAGCACCGATACATTGGACTTGGCTTCCCGTCGAAGCTGGTGCAGCATTGGGCCGCCGCCGATGACAACAAGCTTCTTGCCCGTCGCATTGAAAGCCTGCACCGCGAGATCCGGTCGTTTGTAGCGGACCAGTTCGCCGACCATAAGGAAATAATCTGCGGGCATTGTTTCGGAAACAGCCGCGAAGGCATCAACGTCGACCGGCGGATGCACGACCGCGGCTTCACGCCGATAATATTTCCAAATCCGAGCCGCAACGTTGTGCGAGTTTGCAACGAAATAGTCGACTCGGGCTGCTGAACTTTCGTCCCAGGTACGAAGATAGTGGGTCAACAACGGCATGCTGGCACGCGCCAGTATTCCCGCGGAGGGCAGGTATTCGTGGTACATGTTCCACACGTACCGCATCGGGGAGTGACAGTAACACAGATGCACGGCATCGGGTCTGGGCACTACACCCTTGGCCGGTCCGGACTCGCTGCTAATGATGAGATCATACTCGCGCAGATCGAATTGCTCAAGTGCGAGTGGCATCAACGGAAGATAATTTCGGTACCAGCTGCGGGCGCGCGGCAGGCGTGCAATGAACGAAGTCCGAATTCTGTGGGAGCGAAGTTGGGGAGAAATTGCCTCCGGTATCACCACGTGGGTAAAAATGTCGGCCTGAGGATACAGCTCGCAGAGAGCCTCAAGGACTTTTTCCCCGCCGCGCATTCCCACAAGCCAATAATGGATAATAGCGGTCTTCACTAATTTCCGCCTTTTCGAGTAAGGACTGGGCGTTTGTCTACCGACACGAAAGTGACTTACTCCTATCGCAGACTCATGCGGTTTTGCCTCAATAACTTCCTTTCGAGTTCAGCACGACGGGCACGGTCTTGATCATAATGTTGATGTCTTTCCACAAGGACCAGTTTTCGACGTAAGCGCGGTCAAGCGCTACGCGATCCTTATAGCTCTCATCGTTACGGCCGCCGACCTGCCACGGACCGGTCAATCCCGGACGGGCCATGAAATAATAACGAGCATCCGCCCCATACATGATCACCTCGTCGGCGACGATCGGTCGGGGGCCCACGATGCTCATCTCGCCGCGAAGCACGTTGATCAGCTGCGGCAATTCGTCGAGGCTGAACTTGCGGAGGACGGCCCCCACCACGGTCACTCGAGGATCATTCTTCAATTTGCGGCTTTGCGCCCACTCTCTGGCCGCCACCGGCGACGATTGCAGGTGATGCCTCAATATCTCGTCTGCATCGGCGACCATCGTGCGAAACTTCAGACAGAGAAAGGGGCGGCGGCCGTATCCGACACGGGGGTGCCGATAAAGCACGGGAGTGCCTTCAAAGAAAGCAATGGCGGCGCACACGAGCGCGATAAGCGGAAGGAAAGGAATCAATGCGAGGGAGGCGATGGTAAGATCAACGGCGCGCTTGGCGATTCCTCCCAAAGGTGACGATTGCGGGTGAGAACCGCGGGAGAAAAAAGTGTCGCGATCGCCCTGCCAGTCCGCGTGCCGGGCGTCCTGGCGGCGAAAATGCGGAGTCATGTTCATTCCCGCTCTGCTCCTTTTCTTGTGGAGAGATAAAAGCCCGCGCTGATCTGACTAAAGGCGATTAGGATCGATTGTTCCCGACACAGCAACGAAATTTTGCGTACCCAGCGGGCAACCACGCACTGACCAGCCCTCATCTATCGCAACCGGATCACACGGGCACCAAGGCAGCAGATTCGTCGGGTGCCGCACGACTGTATCTTTTACCCGTGTTATTGTTCGGCTATTTTGTAATAGGGCGCCTGATCAGCTGCTTGCGAGCGGGCGGTAGCGGTCGTTCGAGTTCGCAGCGCTATGGGCTGTGCATCTACATGTTTATGTTTATTGGCTTTATCGCGCTGGGAGCCTTGCTCGGCACTTTTCTCTCGTTTCCCTTCTTCGCATTGGCGGCGCTCGCGTGCTCGGTTTTATACTCATTTTACGATTTCGATGGGACCGCCTTGAGATATGCGGCAGATCTGCTAGTCGCGATCCTCGCCTCGCAAATTGGCTATTTTTTTACGATCATGGTGATGATACTGCGCCGACGCACGCAGCTCACTCGCCGCGATGGTCGGTAGCACCATGGCGGCGCGCGTCGCACATCTCCACCACAATATGCTCCGTCTGGTATCATACTCTATAAGCGCAACCATAGTTTAATCACATTTGCGTCTAAACTTGCCAAGTAATCGCACATGTTTTGTCGGCTGGCCGACAAAGATTGATAGCTTCAGCTTCGTCTTTGGTTCGGTAGGAACCAAAGACGGATGATAGGGTGAAGGGAAACGACAGGGAGCCTCAGGATCGTTGAACAATCAGGAGGCAATCATGCTTGGCGACGACGCCTTGCCGTTCCGCAATGAAGAAGAAGCATATCGATACGTCGAGAATCAAGTGTGGCCTAAAGGTCCAGTGTGTCCACATTGCCGGACATTTGGGCGAATCAACAAGATGAAAGGAAAGAGCACGCGCATCGGCACTTACAAGTGCTATGCGTGTCGAAAGCCTTTCACCGTAAAAGTCGGCACTGTGTTTCAAGGCAGTCATATTCCTCTTCACATCTGGCTGAAGGCGATCTTCCTACTGAGCTCCACAAAGAAGGTCATAAAGATCAACGAACTCCGCCGCGTGTTAGAGGTTTCTACCAGGACCGCAGCCTTCATGGCAGAACGTATTGGAGTGCACATAGCCCAGAGATAGCGGGTCCGCGTAACACAGCAGTTCGAAAGTTTCGTGCCCAGTCGCGTGAGCAGAACCATGTCGAAAATTGAGCGATACGTCGAAGCAACGAACAACCCATATCAATATACCGCAGAAATGCGCAGATTTGATAACTTTATGGAAGCTGTGCGGCGCCTGGGGTGCGATGAAACCGGTCAGCTATTCCGGCAAGCGTTCCAGCAAGTGATGTCCGCAAAAAAAACATAACTGATACAAAGGCGAGCCGGGGCGGCACCGCAAGCTGACGGCTCGATACCTGTGGGCCTGATCATGCCTCGCTTCGCCGGATCGAGAGAAGCAGGCAGGCAAGCTATGGTTTGGGCGAGGATGGTGGACGGTCGGGCGATCAGGGCGGCATACGCAAGGTGCTGAGGACTTTCTCCTGAATGTCGACAGGCTGCACGCGTGCTCAGTGCTACCCTCCATCTGCATCAGGTCGTTCCTCAAATAGGACGTAGAAAGTCCTTCACAACAATTTTCGTGGACCGCCGTTCCGACGAGACCACCGGTTGGGCGACATGCGCGCTGGAGGCAACTTTCGGCTGCCGCGAAACCTTCGTGCGCATGCTGCGTTATTGAAAACAATGTTGGGGGTGCCATGAAAGCAGATCTGTTGCTGTCAAACCTGAGAGTTCTCGTTGTGGAAGACGAGGGGCTCATTGCACTCAACCTTGAGCGGATGCTTTGTCATTTCGGATGCCATGTCATCGGTCCGATTTCGGAGGTCGGCGACATCATTGGCACGGTCATGAAGCATCGACCCGACGGTGCGCTCCTGGACGTCAACTTGCGTGGACGCAAGGTTTTTGACGTGCTGCCGGAATTGAAGAGCTTCGGCATTCCGTTCGTGCTGATCTCCGGCTACGATGATCCGACGCTGTTTCCTGCGGCGTTCCGCCACCTGCCGCGAATCGGCAAGCCCTTTGACGAATCGGTTCTTCGCCGCATTTGCCTTGATTTTGTCGGTTCAGGCCGTCCGAACTAATTGGGGGCGCAGCCGATGGCAAGCGGCAGGATCGCGTCCGTCTGAAACGGAGGAATCGGGAAGGTCAGCGTGCAGCGGAAGCCTTCGCGATTGAAATCGAAATCGGCGGTGCCGAGGAGATCGTACGATAAAACACGGGAGATGAGTTTGCTGCCGAAACCGGCATTGATCTCTCGCTCTATGGGCGGTCCATTGGTTTCTATCCACGTGAACACCACTTTGTCTTCGACAGTCCGCCAAGCAACCTCTACACGGCCGTCTTGTGCTGAAAAAGCACCATGTTTCGCTGCATTGGTGGACAGTTCGTGTAACGCCATACTCAACGGCACGACTGATTTGGCAGGAAGTGAAAGTTGGCAACCTGACCACTCCGCCCGTGCTTCACGGCCCGCTCCGTGATACGGCCTGAGGCTGTGCTCCACCAGATGCTCAAGTTCCACCTGACCCCACCGACGCTGTGTCAGGATGTCGTGCGCGAGCGAAATAGCGCGTAACCGGCCGTCGAACGCTTCTTTAAATCCCGACAGCGATTGGCTGCCGGAAAGTGTTTGCCAAGCCACCGATTGCACGATCGCCAGAATGTTTTTTACGCGATGGTTGAGTTCCGCGACAAGCATCGCCTGATGCTCCTCGGCTCGCTTGCGATCGGTGATCTCGGTCAGAGTCAATATGCAGCCGACCAAGTTGTCGAGGTTATCGTAAAGCGGGCCGGCACCAAGCAGGAAATGCTTGTCGTGCAGCGAGGGCACGCGAATTTTCGCTTCGACACCGCAAAGTGTCTGCCGCGCCAGCACCAGATTAAGAATGCTGTCAGCGAACTTTGGGGTGTCGGGCGGGCGAACTTGAGTCAGCTCGGTGATTTCCAGGGGAAGGACCTCCGCCAGCAATTTACCATCCAACGAACCGCTAAAAAGGCGTTCCGCAGCCCAGTTCGCTTTGCTGATGCGGCCTTCAATATCGCAGACGATGATTACATCGGTCGCTTGCTCAAGAATGGAACGCGCGAACTTCTCGGCCGCTGCGATCTTCTCGGAGCGCTTCTGGGCCGAGAGGTCTGTAACGATCAGCAGCAAGGCGGGGATCTCATCGAAAACCAGGGGACTAACAGCGACCAGAGCCGGCAACAGACTGCCATCCCGGTGTCGGAGCAACAGCTCGCGGCGGATCGGTCGGTTTATGCCATCGTCGAGCAGACCGGCGAGGCTTGCCGCATCGGCGACCGCAACGAACTCTACCAGCGGCTTGCCAATGAGTTGCGCAAGCGAGTAACCCATAAGATCGGCAAAATGGCGATTGCTGTAGAGGATCTGGCGGTTCTCCGAGAGCGTCAGTGCGCCCTCGTTCATCCGCTCGACGACTTGGCGATAGGGTTCCTGCGCGCCGACGAGGGTATAGATCTGGGGGCCAGTCGGGCCTCGGACCACCAGCGCATCGACTGTGCCTTGGTAAATCGCCTGGAGCGCCTCTTCGGCCTCGGCCAGGCTCGCGCGCAATCTCTCAATCTCCAAGCCACTCGCGTCTGTCACGGTTTTACCCTGCCGAAAGTCCCAAGCCAGCCAGAACCCGACCGGTATCCGACAAGTCTCCCACCATGCGGCGGGCGGGAAGCGGCGATACCTTGATTAAGGTCGGAGCCGCGATAAGTTGGTGCTCCACGGCTTTCTCGGGCTGCTGATAGACATCCACGATCTCCAGGTCGAAATGTCCGCTGAGGTGCTCTTCGCAAAGCCTCGTAATGTTGCGCACGGCGCGAAGCGACCTTTGCGTGTGGCCAGCAACGAACAGCCGTAATATATAGTCATGGGGCGCCACACCTCTTTGGTGCACGCCGGTCACGATTGCTGTCTCGGCGTGCTTCGATCGATGTCGAGCCGCATCAACACACGTTCGCTGTTCGACAGGTCGGTTACGAGCGCAGTCACGCCTTTGTCTTTGAGCCACTCGAACAGGCGCCGTAATTCCGAGCGCAGGATTACCTCGTTGGTCAGGCCTCCGTAGAGTGCCTCGATCGTGTCAAGGACGACGCGCTTTGCGCCGATGGAATCGATCTGATGACCCAATCGAATGAAGAGACCTTCAAGGTCGTATTCTCCGGTTTCCTCGATTTCGGTGCGTTCGATACGCACATGATCGATGGCCAGCTTCTTTTCTGCCAGCAGCTGGTTCAGGTCGTAGTGCAGGGAGGTCACGTTCTGGACCAGATCCTCCAGCCGCTCCTCGAACGTCACAAGGACACCGGGTTCGCCGAATTTGGTCGCGCCATTATACAGAAAGGTCACCGCCATCAATGTCTTGCCGCATCCAGCGGCGCCACAAAGGAGCGTCGGCCTTCCGGCGGGCAACCCGCCCCCCATGAGTTCGTCGAGCCCCGCGATCCCGGTTGGTGTTTTGGGGATTCCGCGCGTCGGTCGGGCGTAATTCGCCTTTTCGCGCTCAGTTCCGTGCACGTCACATCTCCCGTTCGATTTTCATTAGCACCGAAAGAGATCGCCTAAAAGCGATTGTTTTGTTTACGGGGTAGTAGCATCTGCGATTCGACGAAAAAGTCTTTAATATGTTAGGTATCCAACAAAACCAGCGCGAGAGATTTTGGCTGATCGCGACCATAAGCCTTTGACAGGTGCGAATCATGTAGCCAAAGAAAACGAGAATATCCAGCTCGCAAATCAAATGTGGTTTTGCGCCGCGAGGGCCGGCGAAAGTTCAATGGTCAAGCTCATCCTGGCCGTCCAAGAAAGCTCCCGATTGCACGCACGCCAAATTCGATCTGATCTCTCAAAGTCAGCGATCTGACGTCCCCGCGTTTCCGGGCGCCCTACTCTAATCTCCCTTTTTGGGGCCACTACGGCAGTTTGTTGTGGGTCTGCACATGCATTCTAAACATCGGGCAAAGACTGAGGCCGGTTGGCGCCTTACGGGCAGATTCGATCAGGTGAACTCGACTCAGGTATCCGCGTTATCCGACCTGACGTCGATGGCTGCAAACCAGGATGCCATCGTCAAAAATCGAGAGACAAATTGGAGCCAACATGAATCGTAGAGCAGCAATGTCAGCGCTGGCCGCTTCTATTATGTTGCCCGGATTGATCGCAGATGCCTTCGCTCAAGGGGGCGGAGGTGGAGGCGGAGGGGGCGGTGCGAGCGGCGGCGCCGCCGGTGGAAGCGCGGGTGCCGGCAGTGCAGGTGGCGCAAGCGCCGGCGGCGGGATGGCGGGCGGGGGAACCACCGGTGGCGGAACGAGTTCCGGTACGACAGGTACGCAGGGAGGCGCTTCCGGGGGCGGCGGTAGAACCAGCACGCCGACCACGTCCGGAAGTGCAGCTGGGGGAAGCGGCTCCGGGACGGGGCGACGGCGGCTGCGATGAGACCGGCACAAACGCGATCGCTGCTGCGCGGTTAGATCACTTCATTCGCGTGCCATAGAGGCCACGTTGTATATCGCGCCATACAAGGAAGTGTGGCGCACTTGCGACGCACTTCCTCAACGTCCCGTGGAGCAGCGCGCTGAGGCCATTATGACAGTGGATCGCAAGCGCAGTTCGTTTGATCCACAAGATGGAGACGAGCTTTCGACCTGGCGTGACGCTTGACATTATCTGCCGCTGCGTGCTGCGGGTTTCTGAGATTGCCAATCATCCTCAGCCGAACTTTCGGGCGACTCCTGTCCGCGCTCGAGATGGGCGCAGAAGCGACGACAGGCTTCAAGTGATTCAGGAGTCTTCCCACTTTGTTAGAGTCACCTGCCAGTTGTGGACGCGCGCACGTGTACTGTTCTTCGGTAATACCCGGTGAATGGTCCGCTGCTACCGGGGGGATCGGCTCCCCGAATTCGGGACCTATCATGTTTAACGCCGTTTGCTCGTGATCATTCGCGATCCGCTCATTTTGCAGCGTTGCCGCTATATGATGCCAGGCACCAAACGGCTGGACATGCGCGGGATCGACCCGACGCAGAGGACGGTGCAATCCAAACTGCTCGCCATGGTGGTCCAGCCACTTCCAAAGCGCATTGCTGGATTCCATGCCGTCGCTGGCGGAAAGATCGACCGCACAACCGTGACCATATCCCCCGGTTGCGACACTCCCTCCGTGGAAAGAATTGCTGACCTGCGCTTTGAAACCAACTGCAAGGCTCTGCCGGTAGTCATCACGAAAAGCACTCAGGATTGTCCAATCGATACCAGCCGCGTCCATTGCCTGTCCAAGATGGAAAAGCAATTCTCGAAAATCACGGTCCATCCCTCCGATGACATATTCCTCGAGTGAGAGTCCTAAGCGCGCCGCTGCAGCGACATCTTTCCAGGTGAAGTCGCCATGGGAGTCGAGCTTGGTATTGGAACGCTGATAAACATTCCAGAGATACTGATCAACCTCGTCAATTTCTGGTGTCTCCGAGACAGCAGGCAACGCCGGGATTTCAGACTCCGCGGGCTTTCTCACATCCGGAGGTAATACTGAGGGTTTGTCGTCCTGGGAAGCTATGGTTGAATCGTCAACGCTATCTTCTTCGACATCTGGCTGGATATCAGGAAGCGGAGAGACCACCAGCACGGGCGTTGCAGTATTCGCTGCTGACTTTCGCGCAGGTGCGCGCTCATGATCTACTGATGACGAGTTTGAAAGAGCAAAAGCTGCGAGAATTGCGATGGAGACAGCTCGCAAGCTCATCCGCCGGTACACGAGAGACAAAGGTCTGTTATCCATCCCACCAAGCCCTTACTTTCTGTCAGTGGCGAATGCTAGCCGCTATTGCGGCCACATAGGGTTTCACCCCGTGGCAGCTGCTTTCGAATGTTTGCCACTCTTCTTGTTCGCCGCGGACACATCCTGCCCCTGCGCCGGAACGGCTTCGTCCTATACGCGCAGTTGCGAGACGTCCGACTACTGTTGTTACCTCGCGGGATCGAAAAAGCCGTGACGCTAAGTTCCCGCTCGCTGTGGGATAGAATGTCCAGCTTTACGATTTCGATACGGCGATCCAGAAGTCGACGGCCACCAAACTGCATATTTTAAGGGGGGCTGTCAAATCGCGGTCAGCGCATCCCGTTTGCATCCTCAGCTCGCGTCTCATCACGCATACCTGCGGTATGTTGAAGTCTCGACGCTGAGGCGTAACCCCGGTCGAACTGGAACCTTCGCGACTTCCGTTCGCTACCATACTGAACGAATTTGCGCGCATTCGTGCGCTCCGATGCCGTCCGGCGTCCTGAAGCGCGACGCAGGTGTTTTTCTTCAACGTAAGGTGGAGCGGGCGCGCTGTACTTCAACAGTCCGCCGCACTCTCGAACCTGGGGAGAGTATCGTTTTTCGAAACACGTCGAGGTGTCGTTATCGTTCAAGAGGGTCGCGGAATGGACACTTGCTTGACCGTCTAACCTTTCAAACTTCAGTGCCGTCGCGATCTTATAAGAAATCAAAATCGCCACAAGTAATAAGCTGGAGAGAACCGTAAAATAGATACGCATTCTGACTTAACTCGCGTACCGTCCAAGAGTTCACGGTTGGAGCTCCTTTAACATGAATAATCATTCACCTTGAGAGTTGCGGAATATAAGATGAGCATTTCGAGTTCCGGGCGATCGCCAAAGAAGCCGAGGCTGCCGACCCCAAAGTTCGTCCTAGCCTGGATTGGTCGCGCGGCGCAGGAGGGAACCGGACCATGATGAACTTGAAATCGAGCTACATCATGCATTGAGATACCTTGATTGAACTTTCCAATCTCCTATCGACGTCATCGCGGATGAGTTCCAAAAGTGGAACCAGGTCGAAGGCACGCACGTTCCCGCAAGCAGAACCTCTTTTGTAACCACCTTTCTCTACGTTCGGCGTGCTGAGATCGGATCGGCTGCATAGGCAGCAGGACAGGCCTTGCAGGCCACTTCAACTTGCAACATCGCGTAGAACCTGCGCGCAATTGTCACGGAGATGATGCGGTCGCGCCCGACGGAAAAAGTAGATCTGTTGCCCATCGTCCACGCGATCGGGCTGATGAACGCCACAGTGAAATTGACGATCATTGGTCGGCACGATCACGGTAGTAGCACGCGACCGGCCTATGCAGATCGGACATCGTCGGACATTGCGGCCGAAGTTAGCCCAGAGCCAGGATTTCGAGGTTAGCCGGCCGACTGGCGCGACGGGAATCCTCAAACATGGGCTAGCCCTATCGTCCGCCGCCGGCGGGGAACAGTCTGTACTGCCGCTCGCCAGAGGATCGACGTCGTTTGCGATTCGTCCGTGCACCCGCACTTCGCCCGCGGAAGGTTCGGGGATTTCGATACCGGTCACCTGTGTCCGTCCCGGCTCGGTTAGCACCACGGCACGCATCGTCCGCTTCTTTGCGACAACGGTGGTCACCGCGCCATTCCCCGGTCGGTCGGTTAGCAAAACAGCTTAGCGCTCTGCTCTAAAAACGTTTTTCAGTTGCGGCGGTTCCGGATAATTGTCAGGCTTGTCAATCAGGTGGCCTTTGGTATGAGAAAATCAGCACGTCTGGGCTGGACACATCGATGAAGGGCATCATGCTGGAATGAAAGGCATCATCCTGGCGGGGGGGAGCGGCACACGCCTTTATCCCATTACAACGGTCGTTTCCAAGCAATTGCTGCCCGTCTTCGACAAGCCTATGATCTATTATCCGCTATCGACCCTGATGTTTGCGGGCATCCGGGAAATTCTTGTCATCTCCACGCCGCAGGATCAGCCGCTTTTCCAGCGGCTTCTCGGCGATGGCTCGCAACTTGGTCTCGCATTTCATTATGGTACGCAGGATCAGCCGCGCGGATTGGCGGATGCTTTCAAAGTCGGCCGCCAATTCATCGGCACCGATCGCGTCGCCCTCATCCTGGGTGACAATATCTTCTATGGCCACGGGCTGCCGGAACAATTTGCGAGAGCGGCGTCAAGGACGCGCGGGGCCACCATTTTCGGCTATGTGGTCAACACGCCCCATCAATATGGTGTGGTTGAACTCGATGCAGGCGGACGAGCGCTGTCGATCGAAGAGAAACCCCGCCAGCCGAAGTCGAATGTGGCTGTGACCGGCCTTTACTTTTACGACAATGACGTGCTCGACATGGCGGCGCGCTTGAGGCCCTCAGCGCGTGGCGAACTGGAAATCACGGACATTAATCGCGGTTACCTGGAACGGGGCGATCTCTTTGTCCAAGTGCTCGGCCGCGGTTTCGCCTGGCTCGACACCGGCACTCACGCGTCGCTAGTCGAGGCGAGCCATTTTGTGCAGATCCTGGAGCAACGGCAGGGCTTGCGCATCGCATGTCCTGAAGAGATCGCGCTGCGGCTGGGCTACATTTCGCTCGACCAGTTTCACCGTCTCGCGCAGTTGACGGCGAAGAGCAGCTACGGCGAGTATCTGCTCTCCGTCTACCATTCGTTCGTAAAATAGGCTAAACGCGATAGCGAGAGTTTCATCATGCGTTTTGCGGGACAGACGATCCTGGTTACCGGCGGCGCCGGCTTCATCGGGTCGGCCGTGATCAGGCATCTGCTCGATGAGACCCACGCGCTGGTCGTCAACATCGACAAGCTCACCTATGCGTCCAACCTCGATTCCATACCGCAAGCGCCGGGGCACCCGCGCTATGCGTTTGCAAAGGTTGATATCTGCGACGGGCCAAAATTGCGCAGCCTGTTCGATCGATATCAGCCGCACGCCGTCATGAATCTCGCCGCGGAAACCCACGTGGATCGCTCGATCGATGGGCCCGCTGAATTCATTCACACCAACATTGTCGGAACATTCACTCTGTTGCAGGAGGCCCTACACTATTGGCATCAGCTCGACGGAGCAAGGCGCGCATCATTTCGTTTCCTGCACGTTTCGACCGATGAGGTCTATGGCTCGCTCGGTGTGGAGGGTGCGTTCACGGAGACCACACCCTATGCGCCAAACTCCCCCTACTCCGCCAGCAAAGCCGCGTCCGATCATCTGGTTCGTGCTTGGCGCGAGACCTATGGACTGCCGGCCCTGATCACGAATTGCTCCAACAATTACGGTCCCTATCATTTTCCCGAGAAGCTCATTCCGCATATTATCATCAAGGCGCTGGCCGATGAGAAACTGCCGGTTTACGGCGACGGCCGTAATATCCGCGACTGGCTCTATGTGAACGATCACGCTAAGGCATTGACACTGGTGCTCGAGCGCGGCCGGGTCGGGGAAACCTACAATATCGGCGCTCGCAGTGAGCGCACAAACATTCACGTCGTGAATGCCATCTGCGATCTTCTCGACGATATGCAACCATCGCCAAGCGGATCGCGCCGGCGGCTTATTTCTTTCGTAGCCGATCGGCCCGGACATGATCGCCGCTACGCCATCGATCCATCAAAAATCGAGCGGGACCTCGGCTGGTGCGCCGGTGAGACATTCGAAACCGGGCTTGCAAAAACCGTAAAATGGTATCTCGAAAACCGTGCCTGGTGGCAAGCCATCCTCGATTGCGGCTACCGGCCGGAGCGCGTCGGGATGATCGCTGGCGAACGCAGGGTTGAGCCTCGGCCTCACGCCGGTTTCGCCGACTGACAAGACCGGGGGAGCCGGCGCCAACTATGTTGGCATCGGGGCGGACGTCAAGTACCGGCAGGACATCCTGAGGATGGGCCTGCGCGTTGTCTCCGTGCAGACCGCCGTTCGTCCGGCGATTGATTTGGCGTTTACGCAACGATAATGGAGGGAGCACGCAAGGACGGCAATTGCCGATCCTCGAGTCACGTTGGCCGCAAAGATTTATGGCCCCCATACATGGAAATTCACGCCGAGTTTGACGGTCTGGACGTTCTGCTTGACGTCCAGGGGACCTGAGAACCCGTTGAGGACATCGGACATCAATATGGTTCGCGTGCCGAGTCCATAATAGTCATACTCGAGCCGGGCCGACCAGCTGCGCGCAAAGGCCCACTCTATGCCAGCGCCGACGGTCCATCCCGGGCGCCAGTCCAAACCTTCAAAACCGAAGCCAATTCCAGTCACGGTGTATTTGTCGCCGGCCCACGCCGCGCCGCCTCTGACGTAGTACATCCAGCGGTCAACTGCGTATCCGAGACGGCCAGTGACGCTTCCGAGAAAATCCGTCCTTGCTGTAACCAGGGCCGCGGTGCCGTCGCTCAGGAACACCGTGGTGTCGCCTTTCATGGTTGCGCCGGCAGCAGAGCCCTCGACACCGACCACCCAGTTGGGCGCGAACTGGTAATCGCAGCCGAACTGTCCGCCGATGACCGCTCCGGAGGGACTGACGTGAGCCGTGGTGACGACCGGTGTTGGAGTGAGGCCAAGCGCATCCTCTACGAGCGCCACCGGGTCAGTGACGTCCTTGCGGGCCCAGCCGCCGCCGACATGCGCACCGAGGAAGCAGCTGGTCCAGGTGAAGACCGGCACTGGCGCGGGCCGCGCCTTGACCGGCACATCTGCGGCGAGTGCGGGGACGCTCAACCAAACGACCGCCCCACTTACAAGCACTAGTTTCTTCATCGAATTATTCCCCCGTGTACATGCGGCGCGCTACATGGCCATCCAGAGATGCAGGAACAGTGTATTGTGGTCGCTGGCGCCAACCGTGGTGCCGTCGAATTTGTTGTACCAGGTGTACTGGAGACCGACGCGTGCATTGGCCCACGGCCAGCCGGGTGCCTTGGTGACGCCGAACGGGATATAGGCGGCCTCGGCCGTGAAGCCGCTGCTGTTCGGGCTGTCGCCGCTCGCCAGACCTGCAAACAGGATGGGATCAGAGCTTCCCCATATGTCGAAGTACTGGCCGGTGAGCACGATCTTGTTGTCGCCGCCATAGGCGAGCGACCCCTGCAGCTTCAGGGAGTTGAGGTCGTTGGTCTGATTGGCGGAACCTCCGTTGGCGAAGGTCGCATCGAGTCTTTGCGTCTCGTGGATGAAACTGCCGCGCAACGTTAGCCAATAGTCATCGCCCTGATACTGATATTGGGCGTCGAAACCGACGTCAGTGAACTTGTCGGTTTGCGCAAATGTCCCCATGCTGCCCAGTGCGAATGTCGGGTCGATCCAGGGATTGATCTCCGTGTGCATCCCGAACGTGCCGATCATGAGGTTGTGGTTGTCCCAATGCGGCTCGATCGCTGCGCGCCAATAGGGAGCAACGTTGTCGATCAGCCCGGGCGCCCCGAAGGGGTCGACACCTAGAGCGTTCTGTTGGCTGAAGTTGAGCGTCTTATATCCTGTCACTTCAAGATAAAGCATGTCGTTGAGAAACGCGTAGGCCCCGACGCCGCCCACATGCGCTGCAAAAGCGCCTTCGATGATTGTCTTGGTCGAAGGTGTCGGGGCAATGGTCGACGCCGCATACGGGAAGGACCACGCCGGCGTGGTGTTCCACACGTCCTGAACGGAGGGGTTATTGTTGGCGGTAATGCCGAGCACCGCATCCAGGTCGCCGAGTTTCGTGCTCTTGGCATAGCGAACATCAGTGTTGTCCCAGGTCCAGGTGTGGCCGAACGGATCCGCGAATCCTCCTGCCGGCGGCCCCGTGTAGGTCACCTGGGCGAATGCACCGATGTTGTCCGTGATGGCGCCGCCCCAGAAGAAGCTCAAGGGCGAGAGAATCACATTGTCATTACCCTTGAATGGGTCAGTCGGCGGGGGCAGCGACACCGTCGTATGGGTGAAGCCCACGATCGCCATCATCGAGATCGGCGGTACATATTCCTTTTCTGGTTCCGCCGCGGGCGGCAAGGCTTTGGCGTAGCCGCGCGCGTTATCGACAGCCGCTTTGGAATCGTTCGCGCTTGGGAACAACGTGGTGCGGTACTCGCCGCCGCCAATGGTGTAGCCAAGCAACTTGAACCGCCGGCCGAACGGAGTCAGTGCCGGAAAATCAGTGTGGCATTTGCCGCACGGCTGACCCGTCTGGCGCGCAAAACTCGGCAAGGCTTCCGCCCGCTGAGTGAGGCCGCTCAGAGTCGCAACGACAGCGATGACTGCCATTGCCAAAAGGACGACCACTCTCGGGCTCACGCGCCGAATCGCGGCGGCAGCAGCCCCCGTGCGATAGAATCGATTCACAACGTCCCCCCAATCATTCCAAACACGCAGAATGTGCGGCACCTTACAATAGCCTTTATGATTTGGCTGTGGCCGTGAGGACACATGTCGACAGAAAACCCCTTGCGCTAGAAAGCCCCTCGCGCTTGCCGGAATATGAAACTGCACCTTTTTGAGCCTTGCCGATCGTCCTGACCATTGACAGTGTTTTCCGCTGGCCGCGCGGTGACCAATCAAGCCCGCTGCTCTGCCAATGCATCAACGGCTGGTCGGTGCTGCGGATGGGCACGACGATGGCCGCAATGCGAATGCCTTCCTTTGGCAGCGCACAAAACCCAGCGATCCTGAACCATGGCGGCGTCGATTAATTATCTTGTAATGCAATCTGAGATAGTAAAAACTAGCTCGTTTGAAAACTAATCCGAAGTTGCCGCAGCAAGTTGCCCAGTGCAACCCCTTAGGACTCCTTTCTTTGTGGGCGCTTGAGGCAGCTAAGCGCAGTTTTCACGCTGCCGTGGAGACTTTTTGACCTCGATCAATGCGCTGCACAATAAAATGGAGTCTATTTGAATAGCGTAAACCTTGGAGAGACCAAGGGAGAGGCCAAGAAAGGAGATTATATCATGACAATTCGATGGTTTGGCGAGATGTCGCGCCGATGTCTGTTGAGCAACGCGGCCCGCGCCGCGGGCATGGGTGCGGCCGGAATGTTGGGTATGACGATGACTGCGCAGGCGGCCAAGATGTCGCAGAAGAATGCCGCCTATCAGGCTACGCCGAAGGGTAATCAGCGCTGTGACAATTGCACTCTGTTTCAGAAGCCTGCGTCATGCGTGTCCGTTGAGGGGCCGATCGCTCCGTCCGGCTGGTGCTCGCTCTATGTGCCCAAGAGAGGGTAATCATCGGAGCGCGTCAGCGAGAGCAATCGCAACGCAGTCGATCGACGAAACGTCGCGGCGAACAGCTTCCTATCGGACTGTTCAGCACGCGACGTCCGTCGTTTGTGTGCAACGGCCGTTTATGCGCAACGTTAGAAATCGTGAGTGGACGCTGGGCATTTTTATCTGACGAAAGGTGGAATTCTATCCTAAATTGCTGGGTGACGCACTACCCCACGTTCACTGGCTCATAAGAAGGTGACGCCATAGTGGAGGAGAGAAAATGCGATGGTTCGTTTTTACGGTTAGCGCAATCATTGCAGCGCCCTTTTATGCCGAAGCGGAAACCATAAGCTTACTGTGTGGCGTCGAGACGGTCACCATAGACACGGATGCAAAATACGTACGCGTACAGGAAGCATCTTTGGACAAACAGACAAGGGAATATAAGCATCGCGAATTCAAAGACGGCTATAAGCACGCATTTTTTGGTGCACAAGTGCAGGATTATATGTCGGTCACCGACAATTCAATAAGCTATGGTCATGATGATGGTCCGCATCTCAACGCGGTCCACTATCGAATAGATCGTCGCACCGGAATTCTGGCGAGCAGTTTATATGGTCCGACCACCTGCTCGCCGTTGCCGACCCAGCGAATGTTTTAGACGCGGATTTCGTTGAGATGGAATCACAAAGCGTGCCATCGCTCGCGAAGGCGGACAACCCAGTACCCCGGGGATGCTGTGGAATACTGGATTGTGTCAACCGAACTGTCGCACAGCGTGGAAACATTTCTCGCTGCGGTCACATCCGATCTTGCGGAGCGTCGACGCGCCGAGCGCCGCGAGTCCGTTCATGGTGTGAGCGTGACAGCGCAAATGGCAAATCGCCTCGCAACAAAATCGCGTCATAAGAGTACCGCCGGTAGTGCTCCAGCCTCATAGTATTGTCTGATCATTTTAGTATTGTCCTGTCGTTCCGGGAGCCGCATAGCCGGCAAGCCCGCAATCCGTAATCACTGTTTTTGTCCATATCACCTCAACCTGGGGGGTATGGGTTTCGGGCTGGCATGCTGCGCACGGGGTACAATACAGGCCCGCCCTGTTTCATTGCCGCGCCTGCTTGAAATAACGCAAATCCGGCGGGGGCTGATCTTTCTTCAACGGCATCAGCAAGCCATCCCCGCTGGGCATATAGACGTGCTTATTGATGGTGATGTAGGCCCTCGACGCAGTTGTTTTCTTCCCAGGTCACCTTCTCCTGGCGGCGATAGTTCTTGGTGACGGTCCAGGCCGTGTTAGCGAGTGTCCGTGGTGGCGATCTCGTCGTGAAGAATATTTGGATTGTTCTTGTCGAGATAGATGCGCTCCCTGAATACAGCCTCGTTGTCGTCGGCCATCGGCATTCTGGTCTGGTCCCAGGTGCGCGGCCTACGCACATGGCGGGTCTCGATCTCCAGCGTATCGTAGCGGCCGTCCCCGCCGGTATCGAGCCATTACCGAGCGAATAACCGACGAACGTAGGTTCTCGGGTCTTCAGGTCTTTCGGCCAGTCGCGCCCGTCCGTGTAGATGCGGCGAGGCGACAACATCATGTCCTCGAACAGGATGTGCGTCACGCTTGGCCCGAACAGGAACTCGAAGCGGGAAACCCCGGACATTTTTGCCGCGGCATGCCGGTCGGCATGCAGGCGTAGTGCGTATCGAGGCCGAATCCGCCCGCGTCAATATCGTTCAGGCTGGTCTGATAGAGGGCCTGTAGAGGGCCCGGTATTTCGGTTTGAGCGGCACCTCCTGCTTGCGAATCGGTTTGGTAGTGTCATAACGCGGCGGGCCGCCGTCCGGTACCCGCAACCATTGGCCACTCCAGTCCGGATACTTGGATTCGTCATGGGCAATGGCGCCGGTCGGGTACACCGGCCACAGTCAACGACAGTGCCGTGAGCGCAATGGCCGCCATCGACTTTCGATCAAGCATCGTTGTCCTCCGGTAATCCTGAATCTCAGATCGGAAGTGGTTGTATTAAGCAAAAAAACTTGCCGACGTCTCCCGCAGTTGCAATTCGGCCCGCCGCTGCGTTGCTTGGGGCGGCTGCGACCAACAGGCATGCGCATCGGTGTGGAAGTTCTTTTATAATTGTGTCGTTGCGCGCGGGGAAAGTTTTCGGGCGGCGACTCCTCGGGAGCGATCCTCGTCCGTGAGGGCAGAGGTGCCTGTGAGGGCAGACGTCAAGTCGCGGCCTCATGGCATCTTTGACATTGCGGCGCCGCCATTGCCTGTGTTGTAACCTCGGTATTCCGAAATCGAGGAACTTGCACGACACGTTCTGGTGCACAATGAGACTGTGGTTAAGCTAAGGTCCGGTTCGTTGATATGATGCTCTGGTCGATCTTGGCAGCGATGACTGCGGCGGCGCTCGGTGCCGTAATCTGGCCGTTGGCGCGCACCCGTGCGCTGCAGGCCGCTGGCAGCGATCTCGCGGTCTATCGTGACCAGCTCGAGGAGATCGAGCGCGACCGTGCCGACGGCCGCATCGGCCATGACGAGTTCGAGGCGGCTCGGGTTGAGGTATCGCGCCGCCTGCTCGGCGCAGCCAACGCGGCCGGGCCAGGGGCACCTGAGGCGCCTTCCAGCGGCAGGCGACGTATCGCCGCACTGATCGCTGCAATCATCGCAATCCTTCTGATCGCGGGCCCACTCTACACGCTGCTGGGATCGCCTGATCTGCCCGGCGAGCCGGTCGCCGGCCGCGATACGCAGGACGGCCAAGCCGCGTCCATCGCTGCCCTCATTGCGCGGATCGAGACTCATCTCGAACAGAATCCGGACGATGGACGGGGTTGGGAGGTGCTGGCGCCGGTCTACATGAGGCTTGAGCGTTATGATGACGCCGTCAAAGCGCGACGCAGTGCACTGAGCCTCTTGGGTGCAACGGCCGAACGCGAGGTTGATCTCGGCGAGGCACTGACATCCGCGGCCAGCGGGGTCGTCACGGCCGATGCCAAAGCGGCGTTCGAACGCGCTACGGCGCTGCAGGCAGATAACTTCAAGGCGATGTTCTATCTGGGCCTTGCCGCTCAGCAGGATGGAAATGGCGGCGAAGCCGCCCGCATATGGCGCAATCTCATCGCCAAGGCACCCGCGGATGCGCCGTGGCTTTCGGTGGTGCGCCAGTCGCTTGCGCGTGTCGAGGGTCCCGGCGCTGTGCCGCCGCCTGGGCCGCAGCCAGACGACGTGATCGCAGCCGGCGAAATGACGTCCGAAGCGCGCAGTCAGATGATTCTCGGTATGGTGGAGCGACTGGCGAGCCGCCTCCATCAGGATGGGTCGGACGTGGAAGGATGGCTGCGGCTATTGCGCGCCTATATGGTCATGGGCGAGCGTGATAAGGCAAAATCAGCGGCAAGCGAGGCGCGTGGGGCGCTCGCCCGCGACCCGGAGAAGCTTAAGCTGCTCGACCAGGGAATCAGGGATCTCGGTGTCGGGGGCTAGGAGAATGCGATGACGCGCAAGCAGCGGCGCTTTGCCATGATTGCCGGTGGCGTGAGCGTGCTTGCGGTTGCCATCTTCCTTATGCTGTTCGCGCTGAAGGATTCTATCGTCTTTTTCAACTCGCCGACTGATGTGGTCGAGAAGCATGTTGCTCCCGGTGCGCGCATCCGTCTCGGCGGGCTTGTCGCTCCCGGCAGCGTCACCCGCGGAGATGCGCTTGCGGTCCGCTTTGAGGTGACCGACGGGAATAACGCCATCGCGGTCACCTACCAGGGCGTCCTGCCGGACCTTTTCCGTGAAGGGCAGGGCGTCGTCGCGGAAGGCACACTCGATGGCGCAGGCGTGTTCAAGGCCGACAACGTGCTCGCCAAGCATGACGAAACCTACATGCCGAAGGAAGTCGCCGATGCCCTGAAGAAGCAAGGGCACTGGAAGGACGAGTACGAAAATAAGAAAAGTGCAGTACGGTAGTGATTGCAGTCCGGGCATAGATCGTTGATGGGTTATGCCCGCTTTTTTTGGCGAGGCGCCGGGCATGTGGCAAATCCGGCGTTGTTTGCGCCGGACGCCGAGGTGTCGGCCAGGTCATGAAAGGTCGCGACGCATGATTGCGGAAATTGGCCATTACGCGCTCGTCCTCGCATTGGCGCTCGCGATGATCCAGTCGGTGGTGCCGCTGATCGGTGCCCGCACCCGTGACGGCACTCTGATGGCGGTCGCCGAGCCGGCTGCGCTAGCGCAGTTCGGGTTTGTTGCCTTGTCGTTCGTGATGCTGGTGTCGTGTTACGTTGCCTCCGATTTCTCGGTCCGTAACGTGTTCGAGAATTCGCATTCGGCGATGCCGCTCATCTACAAGTTCACCAGCACCTGGGGAAATCACGAAGGCTCCATGTTGCTGTGGGTGCTGATCCTGTCCCTGTTCGGGGCGCTGGTGGCGGCATTCGCCAACAACGTTCCGCGCTCCCTCAAGGCCACTGTGCTTTCGGTTCAGGCCTGGATCGCCGCGACGTTCGATCTTTTCATCCTGGTGACTTCTAATCCGTTCCTGCGCTATGCATCGGCGCCGCTCGAGGGGCGCGATCTCAATCCGATCCTGCAGGACCTTGGCCTCGCGATCCATCCGCCGCTGCTCTATCTCGGCTATGTGGGATTTTCCATCTCGTTCTCCTTCGCCATCGCGGCTCTGATCGAAGGGCGTATCGACGCCGCCTGGGCGCGCTGGGTACGTCCATGGCTGCTCACCGCCTGGATGTGTCTCACCGTCGGCATCGCCATGGGGTCTTACTGGGCTTATTATGAACTCGGCTGGGGCGGCTGGTGGTTCTGGGATCCCGTCGAGAACGCCTCACTGATGCCGTGGCTGGTAGGCACCGCGCTGCTGCATTCTGCCGTCGTCATGGAGAAACGTGAGGCACTGAAGATCTGGACCATACTGCTCTCAATCCTCACCTTCTCGCTATCATTGATCGGCACTTTCCTGGTGCGTTCCGGTGTGCTCACCTCTGTGCATGCCTTCGCGTCTGACCCGCTGCGCGGCGTCTTTATCTTAGCGATTCTCGTGATGTTCATCGGCGGCGGCCTCGCTCTGTTCGCGTGGCGCGCCCCGCTGCTGCGCCAGGGCGGCTTGTTCGCGCCAGTGTCACGGGAGGGGGCGCTTGTCTTCAACAACCTGTTCCTGACCACCGCCTGTGCAACGGTATTCGTTGGAACGCTCTATCCGCTCGCGCTCGAGGCGATTACCAGCGAGAAGATTTCGGTCGGAGCACCGTTCTTCAATTTGACGTTCGGACCGTTGTTCGTCTGCCTCCTGGTCGCGGTGCCATTCGGGCCGCTGCTCGCCTGGAAGCGTGGTGACCTCCTGGGCGTCGCTCAGCGTCTTGCAGGCGCCTTCCTGGTCGCGCTCATCGGGCTTGCCGCAACCTTCGTGCTCGAAGGCAAGCCACTATTGGCGCCGTTCGGGGTCGGCTTGGCCCTGTTTGTCATAACCGGCGCAGTCACCGACCTCTGCGAACGCATCGGGCTGCTGCGCACCCCGCTCGCGACCGTCGCGCACCGCGCTGCCGGCCTGCCACGATCCGCCTGGGGCACGGCATTGGCGCATCTCGGCCTCGGCATCACGCTGCTCGGCATAGTCGGAGAAACCCAATGGGGCGCAGAGCGCATCGTGTCGCTGAAGCCGGGCGACAAGGTCACTATACGCAATTATGATGTTACGTTCGATCGCACCTTTAACCGCACCGGGCCGAATTACTCCGAACTCGCCGCCGCCTTCACGATACGCCGGCACGGCGAGATCATCGGCGTGATGGAGCCATCAAAGCGCAATTTTGCGGCACGGGGAACTACGACGAGCGAATCGGCCTTGATGGCCCGAGGGGTGAGCCAGCTCTATATTGCGCTTGGCGATGTTAATCCCGACGGCTCTGCCGCCATTCGCCTTTATTACAAGCCTCTAGTCCTGCTGATCTGGCTCGGCGCCGTCGTCATGTTTTGCGGGGGCGGATTGTCGCTGTCTGACCGGCGGCTGCGCGTCGGCGCGCCCAGACCCGCGCGGGTCAAGGCCGGCGCGTTGGCGCCTGCGGAGTGAGACTGTGTTGCGGCGTGGCGCGGGACGCAGAGATCCCTCCCCCGCCTGTGGGGGAGGGTCGGGGAGGGGGCGTTCTACGGCACAGACTTGCCGCAAGAGCCCCCTCCCCGACCCTCCCCCGCAAGCGGGGGAGGGAATCACCCCAATGCGTCGGCCCAGGCTGGCATGGCGGTACGCATTGATCGGCCTTGCGCTGTGTGCCAGCCAGGCCGCCGTCGCCGTCCAGCCCGACGAAATCCTCAAAGACCCGGCGCTCGAATCACGTGCCCGTGCGCTGTCGCGCGAACTGCGATGCATGGTGTGTCAGAATCAGTCGATTGACGATTCCGATGCACCGCTCGCTCGCGATTTGCGCCTGCTGGTGCGTGAGCGGCTCACGTCCGGCGACAGCGATTCCCAGGTGGTCGATTTCCTGGTCGTGCGGTATGGCGAGTTCGTGCTGCTCAAGCCGCGCTTTGCCTGGCACAACGCGGTGTTGTGGCTCACGCCAGCCGCAGCGCTGGTGGCCGGCGCCATCGCCATGGTGGTGGCAATCAGGCGGCGTCGCGCAGCTTCTTCCGCGGCCGCGCCGCTCAGCCCCGAGGAAGAGCGGCGGCTTACCGAGGTCATTGACCGGGCATCGTAGCGTGCGGCCGGATGCCGCGCTTGCGGATTGATTCGTCAACGAAAATTAACACAACCCGCAGGGCCGCGCCGATCTTACCAAAGTTTAATGTCGCGTTCAGAATTCGGAAAGGCGGCACTCCCCACATTGGCGTTCGACAGCGCTGCGAAGCGCCTATCCCGAATCAAAACACATGGAGCCCCAGAACATGTCACCGCGCGCATCCCGTGATGCGGGGCATCGCCTCTTTTCCAAGCGTCGCATGCTTCTCCTCGCCACCGTCGCCAGCCTTGGTGTTGGCACGATGTTCGCCGAATCCGTCCTGACTCCAAACGCGGGTCACGCATTGTTCGGGCCTTCGGTTGCTCAGGCGCAGAACGCACAGCGGCCGGTCGGCTTTGCCGACATCGTTGAAAAGGTGAAGCCTGCTGTCATCTCCGTAAAGGTCAAGATGAGTGCTGGCGAGGGCCTCGCGCTGAACGAAGACAATCCGCTACGCGGCACGCCATTCGAAGATTTCTTCCGCCGCTTCGGTCAGCCCGACGTCATACCCCGTTTCGGTCGGCCCGACGGTGACCGGCAGGGATCGCGGCCGCAACGGCGCCAGTACACCATGGGCCAGGGTTCAGGATTCTTCATCTCGGCTGACGGCTATGCGGTGACCAACAATCATGTGGTTGACAAGGCCGAGCATGTGGACGTGACGACCGATGACGGCAAGAACTACACCGCCAAAGTGATCGGCACGGACACGCGCACCGACCTGGCGCTGATCAAGATCGACGACCGCAACGATTTCCCGTTCGTCCGCTTCGCTGATACCAGCCCGCGCATCGGCGATTGGGTGCTTGCCGTCGGTAATCCATTTGGCCTCGGCGGCACCGTAACGGCCGGCATCGTCTCGGCGCGTGGTCGCGATATCGGCGCTGGTCCTTACGATGACTTCATTCAGATCGATGCGGCGGTGAACAAGGGCAATTCAGGCGGTCCGACGTTCGACGTCGACGGTAACGTGATCGGCGTCAACACGGCGATCTTCTCGCCGTCGGGCGGGAGCGTCGGCATCGCCTTCGATATCCCGGCCGAAACCGTCAAGGTGGTGGTGGCGCAACTGAAGGACCATGGGGCCGTTACGCGGGGCTGGATCGGCGTACAGATCCAGCCGGTGACGAGCGAGATTGCCGACAGCCTCAGCCTGAAGAACGCGCGCGGTGCCCTGGTCGCGGAGCCGCAATCCAACAGCCCGGCCCAGAAGGCCGGCATCAAGGCCGGCGACGTCATCGTCTCGGTTAACGGGGAGACCGTTGTAGACGCCCGTAACCTCGCCCGGCGCATCAGCGCCATGGCGCCTGGAACTTCCGTCAAGCTCGGAATCATTCGTGGTGGCAGGGAGGAGACCCTGACCCTCACGCTAGGCGAACTGCCGAAGGAGCGCCAGGCGCGCGCCGACACCGAGGAGCGTGCCTCGCCGCGCGGTGTTGAGGTACCCAAGCTCGGCCTGTCGCTGGCTCCCGCCCGCAACGGTGGTGAGGGCGTCGTGGTCACCGAGGTCGACCCTAACGGGACGGCGAGCGATCACTTCCAGACTGGAGACGTCATTCTTGACGTTAACGGCAAGGCCGTATCCTCGCCCGCCGACGTGCGCAAGGCGGTCACCGAAGCCCAGAATGACGGCAAGCGAAGCGTTTTGATGCGCGTGAAGTCGAATCAGGGAACCCGCTTCGTCGCGGTTCCACTCGGTAACGCTTGAACGAATGTGGGGTGCGCCGCTCTGATCCCCGCCCCCCAGGAGCGGCGGCACCTCGGCGGGGACGGGCTTCGGCCCGCCCCCTCTTTGAAAAAGAGGAACCAGAGAGCCCGGCATCCATCGCCCCCGCTGGGATCTATGGTGGAGGGGCGGCGGGTTTATCCCGCCGCCTCTTTCATTAGGTACGATTGCATTTCGATCCGATGCAGGGTTTCGCTAGAATGAGCGACGCGGCCGCAGCTGATTCATGCGTGTCCGGCGCCTACCTGGTGCGATCCATGCGCTTGCTCATCATCGAAGACGATCGCGATGCGGCCGACTATCTCGTCAAGGCATTCCGCGAAGTCGGTCATGTGGCTGATCACGCTGCCGATGGTGAAGAGGGCCTCGCCCTCGCGCTCGACGGCGGCTACGACGTATTGATCGTCGATCGCATGCTGCCGAAACTTGATGGCCTCGCGGTCATCGGGCGCCTGCGCGCCAAGAATGTCGCTACCCCGGCATTGATCCTTTCGGCGCTGGGCGCCGTCGATGATCGCGTCAGGGGGTTGCGGGCGGGCGGCGACGATTACCTGCCAAAACCCTATTCGTTTTCCGAATTGCTGGCGCGGGTCGAGGTGCTGGCTCGCCGCCATGTGGGACGCGGCGGGGAGACCCTGTACCGGGTCGCTGACCTGGAGCTCGACCGGCTATCCCACCGGGTGGTGCGCGGCAAGGAGGAAATCCTGTTGCAGCCGCGGGAATTCCGGTTATTGGAATATCTTATGAAACATGCCGGTCAGGTGGTGACCCGCACCATGCTGCTGGAAAACGTATGGGACTATCATTTCGACCCGCAGACAAATGTCATCGACGTGCATATATCCCGATTACGTTCCAAAATTGACAAGGGCTTCGCCCAGCCGCTGCTGCACACGGTGCGGGGGGCGGGGTATATGATTCGTGACGGCGCTCGGTAAGCTTTTACGCACTACGGCATTTCAGCTTACGCTGGTGTATCTCGTCGTTTTTGCGCTGTTTGCGGCCTTCCTGCTTGGTTATTTTGCCCTCAACACCCGTCGCCTGATCAACGAGCAGATCGTTGCTATTGTCGATGCCGAGCTCCAGCTGCTCCAAGTGCAATACAATGAGGCCGGCGTCCGCCGCCTGGTGGGAATCGTGGGTGTGCGGTCGCGCCGGCCCGGATCGAGCCTTTATCTCGTCACCACGCCGACGGGGGAAGGACTCGCCGGCAATGTCGGCTCGCTGGAACCCGGCGTCCTGGAATCCGAGGGTTGGGTCGAAACCGCGTATCGCCGCCTTGAGGAGCCGGAATCGACGGAGCACAATGCGTTGGTGCGGGTCGTGCGCCTGCCCGGCGGCATTCGCATTCTGGTCGGCCGCGATCTTGATGAGCGCGAACGCATGTTTCACATCGTCGCCTTGGCGGGGCGATGGTCGGTCGCTATCGTGATCGTGCTCGGCGTCATCGGCGGCGTGTTCGTCAGCAGGCGCGTACTCAAACGAGTCGATGCGATGACCGGCACGGCGCAGACTATCATGGCCGGCGACCTGTCGGGCCGGCTGTCGGTCATCGGCAGCGGCGACGAGTTTGATCGCCTGGCTCTCAATCTCAATGGCATGCTGGAACGTATCGAGTCGCTTATGCGAGGCCTGAAAGAAGTGACCGACAACGTCGCCCACGATCTCAAGACGCCGCTGACGCGTCTGCGCAACCGCTGCGAGGCGGCGCTGCGCACGGCCAAGACCGAAGCCGATTTTCGCCGCGTGCTGGAGGAGAGCATCGAGGAATCGGATGGCCTGATCCGCACCTTCGATGCCCTGCTGATGATCGCGCGCGCGGAGTCCGGCGAGGTGCGCGAAGGTATGGCGGAATTCGATGTCTCCGAAGTCGCGCGCGATGTCAGCGAGCTTTACGAGCCGCTTGCGGAGGACAAAGGGCTTACGCTTGAAGTCGAGGCAACGAAGCGCGCCGCTGTGAAGGGAAATCGTGAGCTGGTCAGCCAGGCGCTCGCTAATCTGGTTGACAATGCGATTAAATATGCTGCGCCTGTGGCGAAGCAACCCTCAGGCGCTGGCAATGGCGAGCGCGGCGGAATCCTGGTCAAGGCCGACACCGAACAGGATCGGGTGGTGCTCACGGTGAGTGATCGCGGCCCCGGCATCCCGCAAGACGACCGCTCCCGCGTCGTCGAGCGTTTCGTGCGCCTTGAGCAGAGCCGCTCGCTGCCGGGTTCCGGGCTCGGCTTGAGCCTCGCCTCCGCCGTCGCGCGGCTGCATGGCGGCGAGCTCAAGCTCGAGGACAATGCGCCGGGGCTGCGGGCCCGGATATCCCTGCCGCGCGCCGTTATGCCGCCACAGCAGGCTGCGTGACGGCTCCGCTCGACCGCCGCGCCTTAGCGTCGCGCCTTGCAGCGCCCCGTGCTCTTTCCGATGATGCGGGGCGCAGCCGGGTGGATGCGTGGCTCAAAGAACTCGCCGACAGCGACGCGGCGCGTGCCGTTCGCCATCTCATGGCGACGCATCCGCCGGTGCGCGCCCTGATCGACGCAGTTGCGTCGTCCTCGACCTATCTGTGGGATTTGGTGCGCGCTGATCCGGCGAGGCTACGGCTATTGTTGCAATCCGATCCCGACGAGTGGTTGGCGAAGATCCGCGCCGATGTAGCGGCTATGCCGACGTCCACAACGGACCTCGAAGCGATGCGTGTTCTGCGCATCATTAAGGCCGAAGCGGCGCTGCTGATCGCATTGGCGGATATCGGCGGGGTATGGGATGTGATGCGGGTCACGGCGGCATTGACCGAAGTGGCCGATACCGCAGTCACTGCCGCGCTACGCCATCTGCTGCGCCAGGCGGCGCGCGCCGGCAAACTCTCCTTGCCCGATCCTGCCGATCCGGAGAAAGGCTGCGGATTTTTCGTGCTTGCGATGGGCAAGATGGGCGCCTTCGAGCTCAACTATTCGAGCGACATCGATCTCGTCATATTTTTCGAACCGCAGATGGCGGCATTGGCGCCGGATGTTGAGGCAGGGCCGCTGTTCGTGCGCCTGACCCGCCAGCTCATCCGGCTTCTGCAGGAGCGCACCGAGCACGGCTATGTGTTCCGGGTCGACGTACGCCTGCGGCCGGATCCCGGTTCGACCCAGATTGCAATTTCGGTCCCGGCCGCGCTCGACTATTACGAAAGCAGCGGCCGGAACTGGGAACGCGCCGCATTGATCAAGGCACGCGTGTGCGCCGGCGACCGTGTCGCCGGCGCAGCGTTCCTTGCCAATCTGGTGCCGTTCATCTGGCGCAAATACCTGGATTTCGTAACGCTGACCGACATTCACGACATGAAGCGCCAAATCCACGCCTATCGCGGCCATAGCGCCGTGGCGGTCGAGGGGCACAACATCAAACTCGGTCGTGGCGGCATCCGGGAAATCGAATTCTTCGTTCAGACTCAGCAGCTCATCGCCGGCGGGCGCCATCCGCAATTGCGCAGCCGGGAGACGCTGGCGACGCTCGCCGCGCTCGCCGATGGCGGCTGGGTTGGCGCGGCAACCCTCGCCGATCTTGATGATGCCTACCGGTTCCTGCGCGTGGTCGAGCACCGGCTGCAGATGGTCGCCGACGAGCAGACCCATACGCTGCCGTCACGGCGCGATGAACTCGATCGTTTTGCCCGCTTCCTGGGTTACGACGACCGCGATGCGTTCGCGGAAGTTCTGCTCAGGCATTTGCGCTCGGTGGAAAGCCACTACGCACGCCTGTTCGAGCACGCATCGCTCGATGCCGCGGAACGCCGCGGCCTCGTGTTTCCGCCAGAGGCGGACTCCAAGGAAACGCTTGCGAAGCTAAGCGAGATGGGCTTCCAGCACCCGCTTGTCGTCTCGGCGACAGTGCGGGCCTGGCTTGGCGGGCAGCGGCGCGGCCTCAGGGGAGAGACCGCGCGCGCTCTACTCGCCGAGCTTGCACCCCTCCTGATCGACCACTTCGCACGGGCCGAAAATCCCGACGCCGCGCTCGCGGCCTTTGACCGCTTTCTCGGCAATCTCTATGGCGGCGCGCGTTTGTTCTCGCTGCTTCGCCAGAATCCCGACCTGGTGGCGCTGGTGGCGCGCATGCTCGGCGCCGCCCCACGGCTCGCGGATACGCTGGCGCTCCATCCAGGCGTGCTCGATCCGCTCATCGATCCAGCCTTTTTCGGCGCGCTCCCCGGGCGGGACAGGCTCGCCGCCGTCCTTGCGCGTTCGCTCGACCAGGCGGACTCGTACGAGGACTTTCTCGATCGCGTACGCCGGTTCGGGCAGGAACAGAATTTCCTCATCAGCGCCCGCATTCTGTCCGGCACCGTATCGGCGCAGCAGGCCGGCGAGGCGTTTGCGGCGGTGGCGGACACCATCGTGCGGGCGCTCCACGCCAATGTGGCTGAGAGCTTGCGGGCAAGCCATGGGCAGGTGCCGAGCGGCGAGGCGGTGATACTTGCCATGGGCAAGCTGGGCGGCCGCGAAATGGCGGCGAACTCCGATCTCGATCTGATCGTGGTCTATGACTTCGACCCGGCCCATCCGGAGTCTGACGGTCCGCGCGCGCTCCACGCCGCCCACTATTTTGCCCGTCTGACGCAGCGCCTGGTCAACGCGCTGACCACCCGGACTAACTACGGCCGCCTTTACGATGTCGACATGCGCCTGCGGCCGTCCGGACGCTCCGGCCCTGTCGCGACTTCGATCGCGTCCTTCGAAGATTATCAGCACCGCGAGGCCTGGACATGGGAGCACATGGCGCTGACGCGCGCGCGGGTCGTTTCAGGCGCGCCGGCCCTTGCCGCGCGGGTGGAGGCCATCATCCGCGACGTGCTGTGCCGCTCACGCGATGCCCCGGCGATCGCTCGCGACGTCGTCGACATGCGCCGCACCATCGCGGCCGAGAAGGGCGACAGCACGCGCTGGGACCTCAAATACGCCGCCGGCGGCCTCGTCGATCTCGAATTTATCGCGCAGTATCTGCAACTTGTGCACGCCGCCACGGCGCCCAGCATTCTCGACACCACAACGGCGTCGGTGTTCGACAAGGCCACGCGGCAGGGAATTCTCGCCCTTGAGGACGCCGAGGTGCTGCGGCCGGCAATTCGCCTTTACCAGGATCTCGGGCAGGTCCTGCGCCTGTGCGTCGCAGCGCCCTTTGACCCGAAATCCGCCGGCCCCGGCCTCATGCAGCTTCTTGCCCAGGCCGCCGACGTTCCGGATTTCACCACCCTCGAGGCCCATCTCGCCGAAACGCAGGCGCACGTGCGCACGAGCTTCGTGCGGATATTGGGTTCTGAACGGCAACTAGCGCCAACCAGTCGATGATCGTTAGTTCCGTCAGCCACTGAGGCAGAGGAGCTGAGGAGCGCACAACAACACAAAGTCACTTACGCTCGTGGATGCGGATGCGGCCTGGCTTGACAATCCATAGTTCGCGGTCGATCGGTCGCGTTCTGAGCAGCGCAATAAGCTCCCTTACGCGTTCCAGGATCATCGCGGGCGATATACGACCCTTGCGTTCGATCACAACGATGCCTGCGGTCGCGTCGGGTGAAAATCGAAGAGTGTGACCGAAATCGTGATCGAGGGTCACCAGCACGCGGCCTTCGTTGCGGCAAACCTCGTAGATGCTCGCATCCACTGCACCACTCAACCGCTGTTCGGTGAGGTCGACCCCATCGGCCGCAAGTGCCCCTGACTGACCGGTGTAGCGCGACCGCAATTTTGAGCTACCAATATCGCAGTTGGGGTCACGGGCTACCCTCGCGCGACTGCGTCAGCGCCACGACCGGTATGCCCCCAGATGGCTGCCGACGTGTTGTGACGCCCGAGTCGGCGGAGTCGGGCCAATTGCGGACCTTGATGAGCGCCAGGGAATCACGCCCCCGAAGCGCCGGCTCGGACTAATGTTTGCGAACCAAAGCCGCCTTTCGGTCGCGCTGGCCGCTGCTCTGATCCGCCGAAGGCGCCCTTCCGAATGCGTGTCGCGCCACCGCAAGTATCTCGTTTGACAACACAGGATCGTCGACACCCCGAGCCAGCGTCAGCGCTCCAACCATCCCGGCGAGCGTCGTGATTGCGCGCTTGCGCCGCTTCGCCGCAGGTCCGTTCCTGAGCAAGCGGCTGAAATGGTCCAGTTGCGCACGCACATGGGCGGTCAACCCGCGGCGAACAGCGTCGCGCTGGCGTGCCATATCGGCGCCTAGGGCTGCAATGGCACAGCCGTTCGCGCGATCGGCGCAGTGTCGCTCCGAGAGATACTCGAGCACGAGATCGCTCAGATTTGTGTAACGGCTTTGTTTCTCGACGCTGCGCTCCAACGCACGCGCCACCGCCTCGGCGGCGAGCTCATCCTTCGATCCGAAATGGCCGTAGAACCCGCCATGTGTCAGACCGGCGGCGTTCATGATCGCGTCTACGCCGACGCCCTCGAAGCCGCCCTCACGAAACAACCGCGAAGCGGTTTCCACGATCCGCACGCGGTTCTCCGCCGCCTTCTCCCGGCTCACCCGCATTTAGTCCCTCTCTTCCCTCGCGCGGCCCTTGACAAGATATATGACGATTATCATGTTTAGGTATAAATGTCGATCGTCATCTATCAACCTCAAACCACGGAGCCCTCGCATGCGCGATCATTTCCCTCCGACGGCCCTTGTCCGTCGCTTAGCCTACCGGATCGCTGGAGACGCAAGCGGCATTCCCCTGCCTCTGGCCCGCGACATTCGCGCTACGCTGAAAAATTGGGCCACAAAGTTCGCCGCCGAGATGGCGGCGCATCTGCAAGTGCCCCGTATTCTTCTTGCGGCCACTATCCTTGGCGGGTTCGGTGTAGCGTCGACCGCCGGAGCGGAGGTGATTTCCCCCGACGCCGGTCTGGACGCGACGCTCGACGCGGTGGCCATCAGCATCTATTACCACCCCACCCTCATCGGGTATCAGGTGGTGATCACGGCCGGCACCGCAGACCCGCACAGCTTCGTTCGCTTCGTTGCCACCCTAGCGCCGGGCCAGGACGCGGTCGTGTCCGTACCGCGTGGCGAAGGTCAGCCGGCGCTGGAACTGCGTCTGCGCCGCGTTGGCGATCGGGTGGAGCTGCAGCGCCCGGTTTCGTGACGCAAGCAAGGCGACATGCGAAATCCCGAGGCTCGCTCGCACTATCGGCAGCGGGGCTCTGGCTCCCGACGAATAGGTGGATATCCACCTAACATGCGGAAATCCAAAAGGGACATCGATCGAAGGAAATTCACATGAGCAATCTCGTTTCAGCAGCGAACCGCGAGAGCAAGTGGACGAGGTTTTGGCGGTTCCTCCGTGAATTCGACGAAGCCATCGACGTCAGCGAGGTCGAAATACTGCAGCGTCGAGTCGGCAGGCTCGAAACGCAGATGGCCGAACTAAAGAACGAAGAAGCGGGTTCGGCGACCGGAGCTACGACGGTGGCAGACGACCGAAAGTCGCACTGAATATATCCTTTTAATCCAAAGGAGTGACGACGATGGTTAAGCTGGCTGGCAAGAACATCCTTATCACCGGCGGCAACAGCGGGATCGGGCTGGCCGCGGCGCAGGAGTTCGACCGAGAGGGCGCGCGCGTCGCCATCTGCGGCTTGAATGAGAGGACGCTGCAGGCGGCTAAGGAGACGCTGGGAGCCGGAAGTCTCGCCGTTCGCGCGGACGTCAGCAATCTCCCCGACCTCGACACGATGTTCGCCACGATCAAGCGGGAGTTCGGGCACCTCGACGGCCTGTTCGTAAATGGAGGTTACAGCGAGTTCCTGCCGTTCGAAGAGGTGACAGAGCAAAGCTTCGACATGGTGATAGGCTCCAATTTCAAAGGGGCTTACTTCACCATTCAAAAGGCCTTGCCGCTGCTCAGGCCGGGCTCGTCTGTCGTCATCAA